>NZ_JANXUG010000079.1 GCF_025352015.1 Flavobacterium sp. | reverse complement strand
TTTCTTATTCAAGTTATCTACCATTCTATCTAGTGGGCTTTGTATTTTATCAACGGCTGTTTTGGTCAAATGCGTGTAAATAGTAGTGGTTTTTATACTTGAGTGTCCCAAAAACTGCTGTATGTAGCGTATATCGGTACCGTTTTCTAATAAATGCGTGGCAAACGAATGACGAAGCGTATGCACAGTTGCTTTCTTTTCCAATCCTGCTTTTTTTAAAGCTATTTTCATTACCTCTTGCACGCTTCTAGTGCTGTAGGGTTCAGCGGCAAACTGCCCTTCAAAAACATAGTGTTTGCCTTTGTACAAGTCTTTATAAATTTTCAAAGATTGTACTATTGAATAGGGCAACATCACAAAACGGTCTTTCATTCCCTTGCCATTTTTGATATGAATTTTATGCTCCTCAAATAATATGTCTAGCCATTTCAGGTTCACTATTTCGCTTACTCGCAATCCGGCGCCATAGCCCACCAGCAGTAACATTTTATGCTTTGGGTTATCTATCACTCTAAAAATTTGTAAACATTCGTCCATGGTCAATACAGTGGGTAGTTTTTTTTCTTTTTTTGGTCGAGGCAGTTTAAATTCATACTCCTTTTTGTCCATTACTTGGTAAAAATAAAACTGCAACGCATTGACCATAGTATGTCCAGAAGCTGCAGATAATCCTCTTTCCATGAGCGATGCCAAGTAGGAAATAATTTCTTTTTGGCTAATACTTTCAGGATTTCGATACTCAAAATACATCAAAAACTGAACAAATGCCTGCGTATAGTTTTGCATAGTAGAAGCACTATAGTTGTTTGCCATTAGCCTATTTATAATGTCTTGAACTGCTACTTTTCCTTTTTCGGGCGTTTTGGAGAGCAAACTTTCTTTGGCAGTAGTCAAAGCTTGTTTCTTTTTGTTGGGCAAATGTTTCGCCTGTAAATAGCCTTTGGGCAATTCATTCAAAACCAAAACTTCTAAAGTCTCCATTTCTAAAAGAATTGCTTCAAGTACCAATGGAGCAGCTGGTAGCATGTAGCAATCGTTAGTTTTGCTATATCGAGCCATCGAAAATCGTTTCAATTTTTCATGAATCTGCACTACTCTAGGCACATGAACTTCCATCCAAGTTGCATCTTCTAGATGTGGCAAAACCTGAATTTCTTGACCTTTGAAGCTTTTGTCTTTTTCCAAAAAATCAGTACCAAAAAAAGGCTTCGTTTCTAGCAAGGTTTCTATAGCATCTTTCACTTTTGGGTGTCGCAATGCCATGTAACATTTGTAATTCTTGTTCCAATAAACTCCTTTGATTTGCAAAAGAGATTTGCTAATTTGGAAATGATAATTGAGCTTAAAAACCCAATATTTCCCTAGGTTATCCAACAAGGTAAGGTGCAGTTTTTGAGCAAGAGTAACTTCTTTTGCTCTATGTTCAGGATTATTTGCCGTGGGCAAATCTAACTGATGGTTGCTTGTAGCTATGGGTGAAATGTCACGAGTAGTCTCGGTCACCGTTGGCGCTAGTGTTGAATCTTTGGTACTAATAGTAAAAGTAGTAAATGTATTTTTAAAATGTTGATAATTCTCTGCAGAATAATCTAAATACCAGCAGCGATGCGTTTTGCTAAAAACACCTCCAATATATTTAACTTTTTTTACAATTGAAGCATCATAGTCAAAAAAAATGCCTATTCGAAATGCTTCTTTATGCCAAATCTTTTTTATTGTCATTTTTTCAAAATCTTTGAGTAGTAAAGGTATAAAAAAAACCATCCTTAACTCGAAATCTAAAATCTAAAATCTAAAACCCTATATTTGCTTAAAAATAGGTAATATGCAACACCTCATCGACCGTTTTATCAGCTACGTTATCATCGATACCGAATCGGATGCTGACTCTACAACAACGCCAAGTACCAAGAAACAATTGGTTTTAGCCAAGAAACTAGTAGCCGAGCTAAAAGCTATTGGGATGACAGAAGTTACCATTGACAAAAACGGTTATTTAATGGCAACTTTGCCTGCTACTATAGATGAGGCTGTGCCAACCATTGGGTTTGTATCGCACTATGATACCACTCCCGATTTTACGGGTAAGGATGTAAAACCTCAAATAATTTCTAATTATGATGGTAAAGATATTGTGCTCAACGAAGAGCATAATATTGTGTTGTCGCCATCTTATTTCAAAGATTTATTGATATATAAAGGACAAACCTTGATTACAACGGATGGTTTAACGCTGCTTGGCGCCGATGATAAAGCCGGAATTACAGAGATTGTCACCGCCATGGAATATTTAATAAACAATCCGCAAATCAAACACGGAAAAATTCGTGTAGGGTTTACACCCGATGAAGAAATAGGTCGCGGTGCCGATTTATTTGATGTTGAAAAATTTGGTGCCAACTGGGCTTACACCATGGACGGCAGTCAGATAGGTGAACTAGAGTATGAAAATTTTAATGCGGCAGGCGTAAAAATTACCTTCAAAGGCAAAAGCGTGCATCCTGGTTATGCTAAAGGCAAAATGATAAATTCTATGCTCATTGCCAATGATTTTATCAACGAATTGCCAAAGCACGAAACACCGCAAGAAACAAAAGGTTACGAAGGGTTCTTTCATGTTACACAATTACAAGGAAGCATTGAAGAAACTAAATTGGAATTAATCATTCGAGATCATGATCGAAAAAAATTCAAAAAGCGTAAAGAGTTAATTCACAAAATTACAAAGAAGTTCAACAGGAAATTTGCAAAACAATTTGGCGAGGCTATAGTAATCACGACCATCAAAGACCAATATTACAACATGAAAGAAAAGGTTGAACCGGTACTATTTATTGTCGATTTGGCAGAAAAAGCTATGAAATCTTTAGGCATCAAACCGCTGATAAAACCTATCCGTGGCGGAACTGACGGTTGCCGATTATCTTATATGGGATTGCCATGTCCCAATATTTTTGCTGGCGGACATAATTTTCATGGTAAGTATGAGTACGTTCCGGTAGAAAGTATGCAAAAAGCTGTAGATGTCATTGTGAGAATTGCAGAACTTACGGCAACGACTGATTTTTCTAAAAAGAAAGAGAAGAAAAAAAAAAGTAATAGTAAGTCAAAACTAAAAGAATAAAACCGCAATTTCATAGATTAAAATTACTTAAAGTAATAAAATCATCTTAAAATTTGCGGTTTTTTTTTGATGTAAACACTATACTTTATTATTTAAAGCTGCGGTAAGTTCTAACGAAATGGCGGAACGTTCAATTTTTAGTTTTCCAGACATGGTTTCAATAATTGCAGATGCCTCTGATAATTCACTTATTTTTCCATGAAAACCACTTTTGGTAATAATTTTATCGCCCACTTTCAAGGCTGATTCGAATTCTTTTTCTTGTTTAACTTTCTTTTGTTGTGGTCTGATCATGAAAAAATAGATGACCACAAACATTAATAAAAACGGCAAAAACTGACTTATTTGTCCCATAATAAATTATTTTAATTTTGAATTAATCCTCTTCCTGTTTTTTGGATTTTATTTTCGTGTTGAAATTCTTTTACTAAATTATCTAAAATTCCATTGATAAAAAGACTGCTTTTTGGAGTAGAGTACTCTTTGGCAATTTCAAGATACTCGTTGATGGTTACTTTTACAGGAATAGATGGGAATTTTAAAAATTCACAGATAGCCATTTTTAAAATAATCGTATCTATTTCGGCAATTCTTTCGGCATCCCAATTGGGTGTTTTATCAATATATTCTTTGGCTAAATCTATTTCGTTGAGAACTGTTTTTTTAAACAACAAACTCACAAACTCTTTGTCTTCGTCGTCTTTATACAATTTAGTGACTCTGAAATCTTGTGTGTCGGTGACTTGTTTAAGCTGCTTTAAAATTTGTGTATTAACCAGCGGAATATCATCAACCCAGGTAAGTTTATGATCTTCAAGATATTCGTATAATTTGTCGTTTGGCGCAATCAATTCGGTAAACATGTCTATTACAAAATCTTTATCCTCCTCAAAAGATGATTTTTTGTTCATCATATATTTTGCATACAGGGAACTTTGTTTGATTTCGTGTAGTAAAATCAAAATATAATCATCGTTCAACTCCCAATTATTGATTTTTCTTTTCGCAATAGCACTGCGCACAGTTGCGCTATCCTCTAATAATAGTAGAACAGCATTGTTGGCAAACTTTTGGTTGGGGTTTTTTTCTTCGGTTGTGGCCAAATGTTTTTTGCTCGAAGTTTCCAGGAAGATTACTTCTTTCTTTCTGATTTCTATCAAACACGAGACCATGATTAAATACAAATCTTGAATGCTATCGATGCTGTGAAGCAAAAACTTCTCTTCTTTTTCAATATCATCAGAACTTTTTTGATGTAATGCATAAATAGATTGCATTACTTTTACACGAATATGTCTTCTGTTTAACACCTGAAAGAACTTTTAAAATTAACAAAGCGAAAGAATTTCTTTCGCTTTGCAAAAATAGGAATTATTTTATTTTGAAACGGCTTTATTTTGCAGCGTTTTCTTTTTTTCTTTGGTTAATTCTGTTTTCTGCAATTTGCATGGCAGCTTGTTGTGTGGTCAAATTATTTTTATCAGCAAAACTAAAAATTTCAAGTGTAGTGTTATAGATGTTTTCTGTTTTTCTGATTGCCTCACCGTCAGTATATTTATATAATTCGCCATACACATTGATGATTCCCCCAGCATTAATCAAGAAATCTGGTGCATAAGTAATGCCTCGTGCTTTTAAAATTGATCCGTGAAAGGCTTCAACGGCTAGTTGATTATTGGCTGCACCAGCAATAACTTTAGCTTTGATTTTATAAACAGTATCGTCATTGATGGTGGCTCCCAAAGCGCAAGGCGAATAAATATCAACATCTGCACTGTATATATCTGCACCTGTGAAAATTTTGGCACCGTATTTTGAAACCATATTCTCCATTTTATCCTGATGAATATCCGATACAAAAACAATGGCACCTTCCTTTACCAAATGACTGATTAACGTTTCGCCCACATGACCGGTTCCCTGTACCAAAACTTTCTTACCCTCTAAATTATCAGAACCATATTGATGCTTGGCTGCTGCTTTCATTCCCATAAAAACCCCATAAGCTGTTACGGGAGAAGGATTGCCTGAACCTCCTTTTTCTATAGAAATTCCAGTAACAAATTTGGTAACTTCATGAATTCTGTCCATGTCTTCTGTTGTGGTTCCTACATCTTCGGCAGTAATGTATTTTCCACTTAATGAGTTGACAAACTGACCAAAACGGGTTATCATTTCCGGAGTTTTATCTGCTTTAGCATCGCCCATAATCACTGCTTTTCCACCACCAAGATTCAATCCTGTAATGGCTGACTTATAAGTCATGCCACGTGAAAGTCGCAAAACATCGTTCAATGCTTCCCATTCGTTAGCATAATTCCACATTCTTGTTCCGCCCAGTGCAGGTCCCATCACTGTATTGTGAATTCCAATAATCGCTTTTAATCCTGTATCTTTGTCATTACAAAAAACAATTTGTTCGTGATTATCAAAAGATAGCTGACCAAAAACTGGATCCATTTTTTTAAGCTCAAGTGGTGTGATGATTTCAGATGTCATAATGTAAATTATTAAGTAAGGTTATCTTAAGAAGTTCAAACAAAATTAAAATTATATTCAATAAAATTTACTAAAAGTAATAAAAATTAGTAATTTGTCACTAAAATCAGTTTTAATAGAGAATATGATAATTAAACAATGTTCAGCTTTTTAACAACAATTTGATTTTAAAATCTAATTCTATTAAATTTCTATGAAAGAACTTCAGTATTTAAACAAATACTTTGTTAAATATAAATTCCATTTTTTATTAGGAATTGGTATCACTATTATAGCACAAATTTTTGCATTATTCACACCTAAACTCATTAGTAAATCGTTCAAGGCCATTGAAGATTTTCATAAAAATAACTTGAGTATTGAACTCATTAAAAATGAATTAATTCATAATATTTTTTGGATTATTGGCACCACACTTATTGCTGGTGTTTTAACATTTTTGATGCGGCAAACCCTGATTGTAATGTCGCGGAACATAGAGTTTGATTTAAAAAACGAAGTCTTTAAACATTATGAAGTTTTAGACCAAAATTTTTATAAGCGCAACCGCACGGGCGATTTGATGAACCGTATTAGTGAAGACACTGCAAAAGTTAGAATGTATGTTGGACCAGCGGTAATGTATACCATTAATACGTTCATAAGATTTACAGTGGTTATAGTATATATGTATGACGTATCACCACGATTGACATTGTACACTATTTTGCCGTTGCCAATATTATCTTTCATCATTTTCAAATTGAGTAAAGAAATTAACAAACGCAGTACTATTTTTCAACAATACTTGTCGAAAGTTTCCAGCTTTACACAGGAAATTTTTTCAGGAATTCGTGTCGTGAAAGCCTACGCTCTGGAAAAACAATATCAAAATAATTTGAATGATTTGGCGCACGAAAGTAAAACTAAAAGTATGAGTTTGGCAGGTGTACAATCGCTGTTTGGCCCGTTAATGATAGCATTAATTGGTGTAAGTAACTTAATTGTTATTTATTTTGGTGGAATGATGTACATAAATGGAACCATAAAAAGTATTGGAACCATTGCTGAATTTATTTTATATGTCAATATGTTGACTTGGCCCGTAGCATCAATTGGTTGGGTTTCGTCTTTAGTTCAAGAGGCAGAAGCATCACAAAAACGAATTAATGAGTTTTTAAAAATAGAACCCGAGATTAAAAATAAAGCAATAGGAAACACCACTATTTTTGGAGATATTGAATTCAAAAACGTCACTTTTACGTATCAAGACACAGGTATTGTTGCTTTACAAAATATTTCGTTTGAAGTAAAAAAAGGAGAAACGTTGGCTATTTTGGGCAAAACAGGTTCAGGAAAATCAAGTATTCTTTCGTTGCTTACTAGAATGCACGACATCAAACAGGGTAGCATCACGATTGACGGCAAAAAGATTGATGAAATCAATTTATACGATTTGAGAAAATGTATTGGCATTGTACCTCAAGATGCTTTTCTTTTTTCGGATACCATAAAGAATAACATCAAATTTGGCAAAGAAAATGCTACAGATGAAGAAGTAAAATTTGCAGCAAAAAATGCAGTGGTTCACGATAATATTATGAACTTCAATACACAATATGAAACTATTTTGGGCGAAAGAGGTATTACACTTTCGGGTGGACAAAAGCAACGAGTTTCTATTGCTCGGGCGATTATCAAAAAACCAAAAATATTACTTTTTGACGATTGTCTTTCAGCTGTGGATACTGAAACCGAGGAGCAAATTTTGAATAATTTTCTAGAAATATCTAAAGATACGACCACGATTATTGTAAGTCATAGAGTTTCTTCGGCAAAAAATGCAGACAAAATTATTATTATTGACGAAGGTCAAATCATCCAAGAAGGTTCTCACAATCAGTTACTAAACCAAGATGGTTATTATGCCAAATTGTATGCAAAACAACTTTCGGAAAAAGAATTAAACTAAATGTTGTTTAGTAACAAAAAAATTACCATTTTTGAACTGATTAGAAATAATATTAATTGACTTAAATAATTATGAGAGAAAATGATATGTTAGAAAAAGATGAGATTTTTTCTAAAGTTTTAAGAGCAGGAAGAAGAACCTACTTTTTCGATGTGAGAGCTACCAAAGCAGATGATTACTACATTACCATTACCGAAAGTAAAAAGTTTACCGAAGAAGATGGTTCATTTCATTTCAAAAAACATAAAATTTATTTATACAAGGAAGACTTTGTTGCTTTCTCTGAAATTTTAGAAGAAATGACGGCTTATGTTTTAAACCACAAAGGCGAAGAAGTAATCTCTGAAAGACATCAAAAAGATTTCAAAAAAGAATTTAACCCGGATACTGCTGAAGAAAAACCAGCTTCAGAAAAAAGTTTCACGGATATAAATTTTGAAGATATTTAAAGCAATAAGAATTGAGCTTAACAGATTATGTCCAAAAATCGAATAGATTTTTGGACTTTTTTTTATAAATTATAATTGAAAATAAACAAAAAGCAAATTTCACCACAAGTGTTAAAACTACTTTTCAAAGTATTACAATAAAATGCTTTACGTAAACTTAAAAGAACCTTCACGGCAAAAAAATTAAAATAAAAAAACTCCGAGTGAATTTCGGAGTTATTATTAGAAACTAAGATAAAAACTACACTTTCACTGTCCAACCAAAAGTGTCTTCTGCCAGTTTATATTGAATTTTGGTTAACGTGTCTTTTAGCAGTAAGGCAATAGAATTTTGTATAATTGGTAATTCATAATACTGTTCTTGGTACTGAAATCCAACAATTGGACTAACTACGGCAGCAGTACCTACCCCGAAAATTTCTTTTAAAGTACCGTCTTTAGCACCTGAAACAATTTCATCAACCAGTACTGTTCGTTCTTCTACTTTTATTCCGTCACGTTTTGCAATAGCAATCAAACTTTTGCGTGTAACACCGTCCAAGATTCTTTCACTAGTTGGCGCAGTATATATGGTATCATTAATTCTAAAGAAAACATTCATAGTGCCCGCTTCTTCGAGTTTCGTATGCGTAGCATCATCTGTCCAAATGATTTGTTGGAAACCTTTTTCCTGTGCCAATTTTTGGGGATAAAACTGCGATGAATAATTACCTGCCGCTTTCGCTGCGCCAATTCCGCCATTAGCAGCTCGACTGTAGTGTTCCGCAATAATTACTTTCACTTCGCCTGAATAATAAGAACGGGCTGGTGATAGAATAATCATAAACTTATATTGTGTGGAGGGTTGGGCAATAACACCAGAACCAATAGCAATCATAAACGGTCTAATATATAAAGTGTTACCCAAACCTTTTTTTACCCAATTGCGTTCAAGATCAACAATAGTTTTTAAACCACCAATGAAGATGTCTTCAGTAATCTCGGGCATTGCCATTCGCACCGCAGATTTGTTAAAGCGATCCAAGTTTTGGTCGGGTCTAAAAAGCCAAATAGCATCATTTTCGTCACGATACGCTTTCATACCCTCAAAAATGGCTTGACCATAATGGAAAACTTTTGCCGAAGGATCTATTAAAAAGGGTTCGTATGGTTTAATAATTGGTTTTTGCCATTGCCCGTCTTTAAAATCGCAAACCAACATATGATCCGTAAATACATTTCCAAAGGCAAGATTTTCAAAATCGATTTCATTAATTTTAGAGGCTTTAACTCTTACTATATCGATTTCGGAAGTAGTTTTTAACATCATGTATTGATAAATTTAATTTAGAAAACAATTCAAAACTCTGATAATTAGTATTTTATAGTTTGTTTTCTAAAAATTATAGCAGTGCCATTCATTTTTGTAAAACTAATAAAAATATGTTTCCTTTTTGCATCAGGAAAAGAAATTGAATACTTTTTTTGAAAAGTTAATTTTTGTCTCACTTTAAGAATTAATTCAGCAATAAAAATTAAAAAAAGATGTCATTTCAACACCTATATTTACTATTCTTTTTACATTTGCATTTCAATAAAAAACACATGAAAAAAATAAATTGTACTCTAATTATGCTATTATTATTTGTTGTAACAACAATAATGGCGCAGTCTGGAAAGAAATTCAATACTTCATATTATACCTTGTTTGGTGAAAAGTTTAATGTTACTAAAATCTTAACTAAAGATGAAATGCTCAAAAAGTATAAAAACCTAAAAAAAGGAGATACCATCGTAGTGCAGTTTCAGTCAACAATCAAATCGGTTTGTAAAAAGAAGGGCTGTTGGATGAAAATGGAACTAAAAGATGATGATAATTCCTTTGTACGCTTCAAGGATTATGGTTTCTTCGTTCCGTTGAATGCTGATCATAGTTTGGCAATCGTAAACGGAAAAGCGTTTGTAGATGTAGTTTCCGTTGAAGAATTAAAACATTACGCAAAAGATGGCGGAAAATCAGCTTCTGAAATAGCAAAAATTACCAAACCAGAAACGACGTATGCCTTTACTGCAAATGGTGTTTACATCAAAAAGTAAGACACGGAATTAATTTAAAATCAATGAAAAAAACAATTCTTTTGTTTCTTGTTTTTAGTTTGTTGAATTTATTTAGTTCGCTTACACTTGTGTCTTGTCAAAAAAAGGAAGCTAAAAAAGTAGAAGAAAAAAAATGCATTCCTAAAAAGAAACTAGAAATGTATCAATTGTCAGAAATGGCAGCTTTAATGGAACAAATGTATATTGAGAATCAACGTTTAAAAGAGCGTATTACAACAGGAGATACTCTTGGTGATTTTCCAAAACATTTTTTAAATATTTACACCGCCAAATTCACAGACGAAACCGATAACGATTTATATTTTAAAACGAAAGTCAAAGAATTTATTACAGCACAACAATTGATATACAGTGACCAAAAAAATGAAAAAAAGCACTTTAAAGCATCTATTGACGCTTGTATAGCCTGCCATCAGGAAAAATGTGGCGGACCAATTCAGAGAATAAAAAAACTTTATATAAAAGAATAAATTTGAAACGTGAAATTATTAAAACCAATGATGGTTCAACAACAATTTATTTACCCGAACATAACGAAAGTTATCACTCTAAACATGGCGCAATTCAAGAAGCGTATCACGTTTTTATAAAAAATGGTTTATCACTTTTTGAAGCAGAATCCATTGCTATTTTAGAAATAGGTTTTGGTACGGGCTTGAACGCTTTTATCACTTTCGTTGAAGCTAAAAAAGTGAATCAAACCATTACTTATACTGCGCTAGAAGCCTACCCAATAGTTTTAGAAGAAGCTTTGCAAATGAATTATGCCGCAGAAATTGATAGTGATCAAACTGACCTGTATCAACAATTGCATGAATGTACTTGGGAACATGAAAATACATTATCGGATAACTTCAAATTAACCAAACGTAAGCAGTTTTTTCAGGATATTAAAGATGAAAATGCTTTTGATTTGATATATTTTGATGTCTTTGGTTTCAGAGTGCAACCAGAGTTATGGTCGGACGAAATTTTTGAATCTATGTTTAAAGCTTTGAAACCAAAAGGAGTTTTGGTAACCTACGCTTGTCGAACAACTATAATCAAATCGATGTTATCAGCAGGATTTTCTGTAGAAAAATTATCTGGTGCACCTGGCAAACGAGAAATGTTGCGCGCCACCAAAGCAATCTGAAAAAATTAACTTTTTGTGTAGTTATATTTAACGTACAAAAAGTGCCTTCTAAGAAGAAATAATTTTACTTTTGAGATATTAAAAACGTTCTTATCTAATCATTTAATTCTAACTAATTACATTTTATGTCAAAGTCAATGTTAGACTACACCAAGTCTGTATTGAAAAGAGTAAGTTTTGATGTGTCACTTTTTACCAAAGAACTCGAAAAAGCGTGCAGAGTTTTATTACCTTATGAATTGGAAGAATTGGTTGTATGGCTTACTAAATTTATAAAAGAAAAACCAGAACTGCAGCATTGTATGTTGCTTATTAGTAATAAATAAAGCTAAAGGAACTTAAAAGGTTCCTTTTTTTTATGACCTTTAATTATAAGTACGTAATTACTTATTAAAATTGTTAATAAATGTATATTATCGATAAAATACGCGCTTAAACGATGTAGTTTATCGATTTTATTTGGTAGAAGTTTTTAATTGACATATTTTTACAACACGTTCTTACAATAAGATAACCCCAAATCTTAACCATTATGCCTAGAATGATATACGATTACACAAAATCAGTGCTCGAAAGAGTAAGTTTCGATCCAATTCTTTTTGCTAAAGAGTTGAAAAAAGCAATAAAAAATTTATTGCCGTACGAAGTAGAACAATTAAAAAGATGGTTGCAATTCTTCACGAGTGAGCATCCCGAGTTAAAGCAATGTTTATCTGTAGTTAGTTAGCAGAAGAAAATAAGGAGTTGGTGCAACAACTCCTTATTTTTTTTGCTGCAACGGACTTATTATTTGCACGTTTTGAAATACAATTGCACCTTTAACGACGCCAGAAATTGTAGTTCTCAAAGCATCAATAATATGAATTTTCAATTCGTTTTTTGGAAAGATAAGACTCACTTCTCGTGCTGGTTTTGGCTCTTTGAAATGACGAAGTTTTGGCTGGTCTTTTTCTTTTAAATCTAGGGTATGTAAATAGGGCAGGAGTGTAGTTCCTAAACCTTCATCTGCTAATTTTATTAATGTTTCGAAACTTCCACTTTGTATTTGGAAATGATTTTTATCCTCGGATTTTAAATTTTTGCAAAGATTCAAAATACCATCTCTAAAACAATGACCATCTTGAAGTAGCAGAATTTCATTGATATTTAAATCGCTGATTTCAATTTCCTTTTTTTCAAAATGCTGATGCTTTTCAGGTATGTAGGCTACAAATGGCTCAAAGTATAATACAATTTCTTTAATTTTTTCTTCTTCAAGCGGTGTTACTGCGATTGCGGCATCTAAATGACCATTTTTTAGCTTTTCTATAATATCAACGGTATTGAGTTCTTCAATAATGAGTTGTACTTTAGGATATTTTTTTATAAAATTATTTAAGAACATTGGCAAAAGCGTTGGCATGACAGTTGGAATAATTGCCAGTCTAAATTCGCCACCAATAAACCCTTTTTCTTGATCTACAATGTCCTGAATTCTATCGGCTTCTATGACTATATTTTTGGATTGATTGACAATTTTTTGACCGATTTCTGTGAGTTGAATAGGTTTTTTTGTTCTATCAAAAATTTGAATTCCAAGTTCTTCTTCTACTTTTTGAATTTGCATACTCAATGTAGGTTGAGTGACAAAGCATTTCTCGGCAGCTAAAGTAAAATTTTTATTTTCGGCGACAGCCAAAACATATTTGAGTTGCGTAATGGTCATATATAGTATATTTTGATGCAAATATAAAAACTATAATTTTATCTTATAATATTTGGATTTAATTATTTTCAATTTTAGTTTCTTATTATTTTATGAGGGTTTGGTGCAAATAGTTACTTTTTATTTAAGTTTTTGTTTGATTCTACTATTCTGTTAAGTGCCTATTTTGCTCGTTCGGATGCCTTATTTACTTTGGCGGTTGCATTATTTACTTTGGCGGAAGATCAGCTATTGATTTTTCTAATTTCGTTTTGTGTTTCGGGATCAAAATTTTCTTCTTGAGCTCGGTATAATCGGTCATTAAGGCTTATTCCGACTCCTTTTTCTGGAAATTTTTCAGCTATAATTAAGTCAAATCCTGCAGCATCAAGGTGATGCATTGCGGCATACAAGTTTTGGGCTGCTTCGTTTAAATTTTCGGTTATTGTCAGTTGGATTATTTTTTGAGATTTTTCATAATTTATGTTTGAAAAAACAAGAAATCCTACTGCTTGATTTTTGCATTTTTCGATATCAGCAGAAATGTTATTTGAAACTATGAATTTTGTACTTGGGGAATAGTGTTTGGTGAGCATTCCTGGCGCATCTGGTGTTGCGGTGGCTCTTGTTTTTTGTTTAATTTTTCCTATTAGGTTTTCGATTTCTTCTTTTGAAATAGCACCAACTCTATAAAGCATAGGTTCATTATTTTCGAAGCCAATTATGGTTGATTCAATTCCTTTTTCGCAGTTGCCGCCCTCTAAAATATATGGAATTTTGTCGCCCAATTGTTTTTGAACATGTGCCACACAAGTTGGGCTAATGTACCCAAAAAGATTTGCGCTGGGTGCTGCCAATGGAAAATCTAGTTGTTCCAACAGTTTTAAAGTTACGGGATGCGACGGAACACGGACGCCAACGGTATTTTTGCCAGCGGTTACACTATTTGGAACAATATCTTTTTTTGGTAGTACTAGTGTTAGAGCGCCGGGCCAAAAATGGCGGGCTAAAATCATCGCTTTTGCTGGTATTTTTGTTGCTACTTTTTGTAAATCATCAACAGATTTGATATGTATTATAAGTGGATTGAATCGTGGTCTTTGTTTGATTTCAAATATCTGGCTAACGGCATTTTCATCAAAAGCATTTGCCGCTAATCCGTAGACCGTTTCGGTGGGAATGGCAACTACTTTTCCTTGTTGTAATAAAGCGGCAGCTTTTAATATTTCTAAATCCATTGTTTATGGGTTACAATGATCACAATACATTGGGTCTTCTGTTTTCTTGTCATTGGGATACATTTTTTCTTGCTCAAAAGTACATTTTTGACATCGATAGGTGTGGGATTTTGTGGAATTTGTTGGCGAACCACACCATTCGCAGGGTAAACCTAGATTGGTTCTTACGACACCAAAACCTGGAGTGTTGCATTGTGGGCAACAGGATTTTATTTTTTCAACCAGTTTTTGAGTAGCTTTCTTAATAACTTTCATGCGTGTAGGATTGTACAGGGCACGCATATCGGTTTCTGCAACAACTGGGGAATTATTAGTTGCTAGTTTATTGTAACTTTCTTCTAATAATTCCCAGGATTGGATACCTTTTACAGTAAAATTGGAATTTGCATCAGCATTTTTTAAAATTATTGCATGTTCTGGAAATCCGATCCTATTTACCAAATTAACCAAATTTTGAAAACAGTTTATAGTTGTTGCATTAAAGTTTGTATCGAGACTTAATTCTCGTACTATTATTTCTAAATTATTTTTTTTATCAATAAAAACTAAAAATTCATCATCAGCATGTGCCATAAAAATGGTTGGGTGAGGTCCAAAAGAACCTTCACTGGCGATGCCCAAATCACAACTTGTTTTTTGCATTGCCAGAAGACATTTTTGCCTAGCAGTTGATAAGGCATCTTCTTTTCTATTTATTTCGCCTGTAAAAGTGCCCAATGCATCTGTATCAAAATCATTTGGCACAAAACATTGAACACCCAAATTTTGCTCAAGTAATGGGGCGATTACGGCTTCTTTTTGATGCTTTGTGGCTATGACTAATTTTCTTCCTTCAAAAATTTCCAAATGTTTTTGACTTAAATTAATTCGATTATGATATCACTTTTAATATTTAATTTCATACCATTTTTTTCAGCTTCTGCTATTAGTTTGATGATATTTTCTCGTGTTTGCGTAAGTGCTTCTATTCTAGATTTTGAAGTGTTTATTCCCGAATTATTTCTGATACCATCACTAAAAGCATTCAAGTTGTGAAAATCAATTTTACTATTGATTAAAGACATAATAATTTTTTTTGCCTCATCAGTCGAAAACACACCATTAACTAATTTAAATTCGTTCATAATTTGATTAAAATGTAATAGTGCACGAAACAGCAATCAGCTCGTCTTTAAGTACAAGATATTTTCTAGCTTGTCCTAGTTCGCCTTGAAGAAATTTTATTTTATTTTCTCTCATTTTTATATCTTCTTCGTTGTGAGAACTCATAATCTTGTCTTCGTGAAATTTTATTCTCATTTCAAACATTTGAGTTACCATGTCCAAAGTTTCTATTTTGCTAAATTCTCCAGTTACTAATTGTACAGTCATATCTTTCTATTTTATTGTCCTTGTCCAAGTGAAAATCCCATTTTGCCATCAAAAAGATATAAATTTTCAGTCTTTATGGTATCAATTTCGTTTTGAATGCACTGCTGAAGCAGCATGATAATTTCGTCTTTGTTGATTGTCTTTCCTTCTTCGGCTTTAAATCTGCATCGCCAATGATCGGTACAAAATGTTTGCGAAAATCCTTCGGGCCACACTTTTATACCTCGGTTGGTTATCATGTTTAGCTTTACATTGTGAGTGCCAATTTTTGACATTTTTGCAGCCAATTCGTTTGGATTCGTTCCATTCCAATGTACAAAGACATCGTGACCAATAAGCTCTTTTTTTGCTTGAGGTTTCTTTTTATATTTAGGTAACTTTAAAGCTTGACCATTTTCATAATTTACAGAAGCTAAAGTTTTTGGTTTTTGACCTAAATTAGCAATAACTGCTTGAGCAAATTCTTTTGTTCCCACTTTTTGAGTACTGCTGCCTTCTATGAAAATGTCATAGGTATGAATGCCGTCTTCGAGTGTTTTTAACCAAGCGTTATGCACTTTTGTAGCAATAACATTTTGTCCTAAATGGTTTAGCATCATCACTGCACCTTGTAATAAACCAGATGGATTTGCTAAATTTTGCCCAGCCCTTCTAGGTGCCGATCCATGAATGGCTTCAAACATAGCACACTCCTCGCCAATATTTGCCGAGCCAGCTAAACCAACGGAACCAGCGATTTGTGCGGCAATATCAGAGAGTACGTCGCCATATAAATTTAATGTGACGATTACATCAAAAGCTTCGGGTGTGTCACTCATTTTTGCAGCACCAATATCAATAATCCAATGTTCGTTTTCAATTTGTGGATATTCTGCCGCAATTTCATCAAACACTTGATGGAATAATCCATCGGTTTGTTTCATAATATTGTCTTTGGTAAAACAAGTTACTTTTTTTCTGCCGTATTGTTTGGCAAACTCAAAAGCATAACGAACAATCTTTTCACAACCTGGACGGCTGATGATTTTCAAACATTGCACTACTTCGTCTGTTTGTTGGTGTTCGATTCCGGCATATAAGTCTTCTTCGTTTTCTCTTATAATCACCATATCCATTTTAGGATGTTTGGTTTTTACAAAAGGATGTAAACTCATACATGGTCTGACATTGGAATACAAACCTAGAAATTTTCTTGTGGTTACGTTTAAACTTTTATAACCGCCCCCTTGTGGGGTTGTGATTGGGGCTTTTAGAAATACTTTATTTTTAATAATAGTATCCCAAGATGATTTGGCAATGCCGGAGGTGTTTCCTGATAAATAAACTTTTTCACCTACTTCAATTTCGTCATACTCTAGTTGTGCACCAGCTGCTTTAATAATTTCTAGTGTAGCGTCCATGATTTCCGGACCTATTCCGTCTCCTTTAGCGATAGTTATTCTTTGCATAATTTTTTTGGTTAATTTGTATGACAAATCTAGGCGGTTGTATTTATATATTTTTATTTATATTTGTTATCATTTACATTAAATATATTTATGCATTGTACGCTACATCAATTACAGATATTTTTAAAAATAGTAGAAACGAAGAGTATTACTAAAGCAGCAGAGGAATTGAATTTAACGCAACCTGCTGTTTCAATTCAGTTAAAAAAACTACAAGATCAATTTGATATTCCGTTGACCGAAGTAATAGGAAGGCAACTTTACATTACTCATTTTGGTGCTGATATTGCTCTTACAGCTCAAAAAGTATTAGATGAAGTTGCGACGATTACTTATAAATCTATGACTTTTAGAGGTAAATTATCAGGTAAATTGACCTTGTCAGTAGTATCTACAGGAAAATATGTTGTTCCCTATTTTCTGACTGATTTTCTTAAACTCAATAAAGGAATTGATCTTGAAATGGATGTTACCAATAAATCCAAAGTAGTTAAAAGTTTAGAAAATAACGAAGTTGATTTTGCATTAGTTTCTATTTTACCCAATGATTTGAAAATTCATTCTGAAATTTTACTTGAAAACAAGTTGTATCTGGTAGGAAATCAAAACGCAACAACAGAAATTGAAAATAAAAACACTGATTTATTTTCAGAATATCCATTAATTTTTAGAGAAGAAGGTTCCGCTACGCGATTAGTGATGGAGAATTACCTGCATAGAAATAGTTTACAATCTGTAAAAAAAATTCAGCTTACTTCAAACGAAGCCGTCAAACAAGCTGTTATTGCTGGCATAGGTTGTTCTATCATGCCTATCATTGGATTAAAGAACGAACTTGAAAGTGGCGAACTGAAAATTATACCCATGAAAGGTTTTCCCATAATATCCAATTGGTATCTTGTATGGTTAAAAAATAAATCTTTAAGTCCCGTTGCCGATTCATATTTGAAATATGTTAGAAACGAAAAAAATAATCTGAAAAACATCTTTTTTTCATGGATTGATAACTACTGAAATTAAATAATGTAAATTAGCTTCGCTAAAATTTTTTGCAAATGCCTGATTTTTATAAAAAAATAATTGAAAACAATAGGGAATGGGTCGAAAAAACCTTAGAAAATGACCCTAATTATTTCAAAGATTTAGCCAAAGGACAAACGCCGCCACTCTTATGGATTGGTTGTTCAGACAGCCGTGTTCCTGCTAATGAAATTATTGGTGCCAAACCAGGAGAAGTATTTGTACACAGAAACATAGCCAATATGGTGGTTCATTCCGACATGAATATGTTGAGCGTTTTAGATTATGCAGTTAACGTATTGAAAGTAAAACACGTTATTGTTTGCGGACATTATGGTTGTGGTGGCGTGAAAGCTGCGATGGGAAATGATTCTATTGGGATTATAGACAATTGGATACGACATATTAAAGATGTGTATCGTTTGCATCATGCTTTTTTGAATGCTATTCAAAATGAAGACGATCGTTTCAATGCTTTTGTAGAACTCAATGTAAAAGAGCAAGTTTTTGATTTGGCTAAAACATCTATTGTGCAATCAGCATGGAGAAGTGGTCAAGAAGTAACTTTGCATGGTTGGGTTTACGGTTTAAATTCGGGTTTTGTAACCGATTTGGATGTGAATATTAGTTCGAACACCGATTTGGACGAGGTCTATCAATTGAAGTTTTAAAAATAAATTTTTTCTTTTTTTATTCTCTTTCTTCATTTTCGTTAAATGAAGAGGGCAATAATTTTGGAATAAATTTTATCAAAATGGGTAATAATAAACTTCCACCAGGCAAAAGAAATATGGTCAAAGAAGGTACGGTTTTACAAATATCGAGTAATTGTTTTTTTATTTTTTTCTTTTCCTCTTTGTCTAAATCTTTATGAGTAGATTTTGCTAAAAGTTGCATCAATTCTTTGCTTTCGCTGATTTCTTTTATGAATCTATTTTTATTTCTTTTGATAAGAACAGCAACGTTATCTGTGGTGTGTTCATAGAAGTTTTTTACTGGATTGGAATTATTAAAATAAGGGATTTCGGTTTTGTATTTGAAAATAAAATCATTGATAAAACCAATACTATTTTTGATAAAAATTTCAGATACATTCAGTTTTTCTCCCAATTTAAATAAGAAATAGCGTTCTTCATTTTCTACTTTTTCATCGCTCCACAAACTAATTCCAGCCAAATCAATCATATAAAATCTTTCTAAATTATTGCTCAAATTACTCACATCTAATTCATCTATAGACGTAATTCCGTTGTAAGAAAACTTGTTATAGCGTACCGATGATTCAAAAAGTTTTTGAAGCAAATCATCATGAATTGAAATTCCGGTTTTAGACTTTAGCGAAAGCGACACAATACTGGTTACAATATGTTCAATTCGGTTAAAATATTTATCAGGAAGTGAGCCATTTTCCAAGTGTTTTTTAAATGCCAAAACATCTACAAAAAGCAAGGCATTGGTAATGACATGAGAGAAATTTTTGCTAAACAAGTCTTCATTCGTTTGCACTCTGTCATGAATAATTTTCTCAAGTTTAGTAGCATCAGAACTTGTGGGAAGCATTTTTTGCAAAGGATTAAAACCTTTGGGCGACAGTAAATTGTAAAAAGCAACAGCTTCTTTTATAAAGTTATTGGTATCTTGGTTGGTCAAACAATACATTTGATACAAGGTATTGAGTAGCCCAATTTTTGAAATTTCTTGCGGAAGTCTACCGGTTATTGGTATAGGAATTACTGAATCAAAACTAACGATGTGTCCAAAAATAAAACCTGTTTTTCTTGTTTGCAGATAAAACTCTTCATTTGAAACTACAGAAAATGGTTCGTTTGTTTTTTGATCGATAAAAAACTTATCAATCCAACCTGATGCAGAAGGATTTATCATAACATAAATTTGAATTACAAAACTATGTATTTTTACAGATAATTCTAATCAGGATTTGCCATTACTTTAAATAGTTCTGCATTTGAAATGAGAAACCTATTTTCTAACGCAATTTTTACTAGTTGAGAATTAACCAAATTGTTTTCGCGAGTATTTATTAAAAAAATGGAACTTTCGCCAAACGAAAAAAGACGCTCCTCCGAGTTGAGCATGGTTGCATAATCTGTAACCAATTCTGCAACAAGTTTTCGTTGTTTATCTAACGAAAGAATTTCGGTTTGCTGGGCAATTATTTTATTTTTTAATTGAACTTTTTCTAAATCTAAAGCAAATTGTGTGTCCTGAATTTTGAATTTAGCTAGTTTTAAACTGCCTCTTTCTTTTCGTAAAAAGATGGGAAAATAAAAATTGACGCCTAGTCTATAATTTTTGGCGTTAGAATCTTTAAAAGCGTTGGATTCTGATAAATAATGATAACCAACATCCATTTTAGGCAATATTTGATTGGCTTTTAATTTTCGTTCGACATCCAAAATGGCAATTTTATTTTGCAGTGCATTAATTTTTGGATGAGTATCTATAGACAGTTTCGTTGTTAAAAAATCATTGGTTTTTAGAACGTCCTGAATGGAATTAGCAATGTTTTCTTGGGGCAAAACTGTATCTTGAAGTTCCAATGGAATATTGTTTTCCAACCATAAAAAATTAGATAACTCAAGTTTTGCTTTTGCTAATTTTAATGTAAAATCTTCCAGAGAAAGTTTCCGGTTTCTAACAATTATTCCAGCTTCTACGCTATCAATAGCGGGTTTATCACCATTTAAGATTAAACTAGCAACGCCTTTGTATCGTGTTTCGGCATTTTGTAAATAAGAATTATAGAGTTGGACTTCGTCATAATTTTTCTTCCAATTAAAATAACTTACTGCAGCATCGTACAAAACCATAATGGCTTGAAGTTTTCTTTCTGATTGGCTTAACTGAAGTTGAATTTTTGCTTTTCGCAAATCTGTCATACGTTGATTTATAAAAAGCCCTTGACCTACAGGAACTGTAATTCCAAGTGAGGTTAATCCTTTATTGGGCGTCGTATTTTCTGGATTTATAAAAAATCCTTCGCTGTTATCAAAACCAGCTTTAACTTCAATACCATACCAAGTTGGAATTTTAAAACTGCTTTTTAAAATAGAATAGTATTCTTGGTCTTTGAATTGTTTTTTGTTGTAATCAATTTCAATTTTTGGATCAAATCCGCCACGAGCTATCATCAAATTGGCTTGTGCATTACTTATTTCTAGGTTGGCACTTTTTACCATGGGATGGTATTTTTTCACATAACCCAAATATTCTGTAAAAGTCAGTTCTTTTAAATTGGTATTTTGACCGCAAACAGTTGCACCGAAAAAGAGCATTAAAAGGTACTTTTTCATTATTTTTTTACTTTTGTTGCAGTATTTTTAGGTTGGTAATAATTAGGCGGAAATCCGTTGAGTGTTCGCCAAATTTCAAACCATACGGGAACATTTTCTAACAAAGCTAATGTTTGCGCACCCGAACCCATACTAACTTGTTTCGGCCAAGGCGATTCGTCTTTATCGGGAGAAATCAAAACTCTAAATTTACCGTTGTCGCTTATAAAGTTTTCGATAGCTACAATTTTACCACCAAAAGTTCCGTAACTCATATTGGGCCAACCCGAAAAAACTATTGTGGGCCAACCATCAAACCATACGCGTACTTTTTCGCCTTTGTGAACTAGCGGTAAGTCGTTTGGACTTACATAGGTTTCTACCGCAATGTCATATTTTGATGGCATGATGCTCACAATTTGAGTTCCTTCTTTAATAGTTTCTCCAATTCCCGATTGCAATGCACGGTTTACATAGCCACTTTGAGGTGCTTTTATGTAATACATTCCATTTCTGATTTTATAATTATTGTATTGATTTTCCAGTTTTGTAACTTGAGCTTTAGTGTCATACTGATTGCTAATTGCCGTAAACTGATCGCTTCGTGCTTTCGAATCTTTCTCGGCATATTCAGCAGCAATTCTGTTGATTTCTACTTTTGCATTTATTAATTCGTTTTCGCTAGTAATAAATTTGTTTTCTTGTGTAATGATTTTTGCTTCACATTCTTGCAACTTTAAACGCTTTTCTTCCACATCGGTGAGTGGTTTTAAACCTTCTTTATTGAGTGTTAACGAACGATTGAACTGTGTAGTGGCAATTTTTACTTGCGTTTTTACCGCAATTAAATCAATGCTATCGCTTTTTACTTTTAGGAAAGCTTGTCTGATTTTATTTTTAGCTTGTTTAAGTTTTAAATTTCTTTCGTTCTCAATGGCTTGAATTTGTCCCGAAAGCGAAGTTACTTTTCCACCATAAGATTGTTGCGCCATTTTTTTTGCATCAACTTGGTTTTTGGTGTTTTCCATCAAATTGGGGTCAAGATAATCTTCTTTTATTTCGGAAATAAAGAGAATAGTGTCTCCTTTATTTACAAAATCACCTTCCTTTACAAACCATTTTTCTATTCTTCCCGCTATTGCTGTTTGAACGGTTTGGGGTCTTTGGTCTGGTTTTAAAGTAGTAACTGAACCTGAACCTGAAATATTTTGTGTCCAAGGAAAAAAAAGTATGATCAGTCCAGTAATAGAAACTCCGAGAATAATTTTATTCAATATTTTATAATGAGGTCTTGTGCTCAAATCCCTGATAGTACTGAACTGATCAATATTCTCGATAATTGGATTTTTTTTGGAAATGTTTAGCATGACTATTGTATTTTAGTATTTGAAACTATTTTCCCTTGGTTCATAGTAATAATTCTTTGACATTTTTGTTTCCAATATGCATTTTTGGATGATACAATAACAGACCACTTATTGTTAGGATTAGTAATGAAATCAATGATTTCATTAGCAATTTTTTCATCCATTTTACTCAAAGGATCTTCATAAAATAATAATTTTGGTTTGTTAATAATGCTACGAGCCAATACTATTTTTTGAGCATTTGACGAAGATAATTGCCTTCCTTCTGGAAAAATTTTGGTATCCAATCCTTCAGGAAGTGATTTTATGAATTCGCCCAATTTTACATTTTCAATAGCCCATTTAATGTCATCTTGGCTCACCGAAGGATTATTGAAAGTGATATTTTCTAAAATAGTTCCTTCAAAAGGAGTTTCGCCCTGTATGATTGTGCCAATATGAGAACGGTAGTGGGTCAAGTCAATTTTTCTGTACGTATCATCATTTATAAAGAATGAGCCTGATGTGGGCTGCAGAAGTCCTGATAATATTCTGATTAAAGTTGTTTTGCCAGAACCGTTTTCTCCTTCTAAAAATATTTTTTCAGCGGGTAATACTTGTAAATTAATTTTTTCTAAAACATAATCAGTAGCGTCGGGAAATTTAAACCTTAAATTTTCGGTTTCTAAACTGATGTTAGTAAAGCAATAATCAGCTTCTTTACTATTAAAATCTTCGGTTTTTAAATCTGATATTTGACCTATTTTTTCTATGGCAGTAATAACATCATAAAAAGTTTCTAGACCAACAATTATTTTTTCAACAGAATTTATGACCAATAAAATTATAATTTCGGCAGCCACAAATTGTCCGATATTCATTTGTTGATTTAGCACTAAAAAGCCTCCAATAAGCAACAATCCCGCGGTGATAATGACTTTAAAAATAATTAATTGAATAAACTGTCTTTTTATAACTGCAAAATGCTTTTCTCGATAAGTTAAATATTGACTAACCAAATCGTTGTTTTTTGATAAAGCAAATTCAAAATTATCTTTTTTGCGAAAGCTAAAATTATTTCGGGCTATTTCTTGTAACCAGCTTACTACTTTATACTTGTATTTTGACTCTTTTAAACTTGTTGATAATCCAGAATTATAAGAAAATTTAAAAATAGAGTAGAGTAGTACTAAAAGCGCAAATCCGAAGAAGATAAAAAACGGATGGTACAAGGATAATAAGACTATTCCGAAAATAATTTGTAAAAAAGCTGTCGAGAAGTCTATTAATAATTTTGAGGTACCCTTTTGAATGGTTAACGTGTCAAAAAACCGGTTGGCTAATTCCGGAGGATATTGGTTGTAAAGTTCTTCAAATTTAATTTTTGGCAATCGGTAACTAAACTCGAACGAGGAGCGAACAAATATTTTTTGCTGCAAATTTTCAGTAATTCGTAACTGCATTAAGGAAAGAATACCAACTAGAGCAACTCCAAGAACCACGACTAAAACTAACACAATCCATGAAACACTGACTCTTCCTGATTGTATCAAATTGATAATAGCTTGGATGCCTAACGGCAATGATAAACTCACCAAACCAGCAAAAATGGCATAAAAAAATACTTGTAAAATATCTTTTCTATCGAGTTTTAAAAAACTAAAAAAGCGTTGTAATGGCGTATCATTCATACTATTTTATCTTAAAATGTTTTCAATCATATTAATATAAAAAGCTGTCGGCGAGATATTTTCGTCACAGTTGGTAATGCTTTTTAAATGTTCCTTTAAAAAATGCTGATGCAGGGAACCTTCAACAATTGAAGATGCTAAACTTTTAGCAAATGGATAATTAGAATTTAAATTACTAATCAGATCGATAATCCGATTAATCACTCTTTTATAGACTTTGAAAAAACCAATTTTGTTTTCATCATCTATTTCTTTGGTCAACAAGGTTTTGGTAAATTCCGCAATAATAATTTTGTTTAATATAGCTTCGTTAATATGAAGTGTTAAGGAATCGTCTTCTACTTTTGCTGTAACAATGGTAATGGCTTGTTTTAATTTTTCTTTTGGATTTGTGATATTGGCAGTACCAAAAACCAGTTTGTATTCTACCCAACTCCAGTACCAAGATGAAAGATACAAAAGTAGTTTGTGCTTGCTTTCAAAATAGCGGTAAATAGAGCTTTCATTAGATCCAATGAGTTCACCTAATTTTTTGAAAGTAAAGTTTTCAAACCCAATTTCATCTATCAATAAGATACTATGTTCAATGATTTTCTTCCCTAATTCTGAAGATTCAGGGTTTTTTACATATAAATTTTCATTTACAGTTATAGTTAAATTGGAAAGTATGTCTTGCATAAATTAATAATATTTTATGCAAATATAATAGTATTACTATTATAAATGAAATTTTAACTTTTATTTACAAAAAATAATTTTTAAAAATTGGAATTATGTGATTGAGCTTCTCAAAATGTGCCTCTTGATTTAATGTTTTGCTCACAAAGATTTATGATTTCAACAATCCTATCTTGTCTCGTTTGCTGTCTTTTAGCTTGATTCAGCCAGTAGAGATAGTTTTTTCTGTAGGATGGACTAAAACTGTTATAATTAGTAAATGCAGTTTTATTATTGAAAAATGCAACTTCTAAATCTAAAGGTATTTCGAGGTTTTCAACCGCATCCAAGCTTTCCCAAGAACCGTTTAGTTTGGCAGTTTCAATTTTCTTGAAGCCGCTTTGGTGCATTAAATTATCTGAAATCAATTTTTGGATGTACGTTTTATTGAGTTTACTCCAAACGCTTTTATCTTTTCTGGGAGAAAACATTTGACGTCTACGTTCATCATCCAATTTTTTTACAGTAGAATCTATCCAACCGAAGCAAATAGCTACTTGAACGGCTTCTTCCCAGCGCATACTTTCGAAAGAACTATCTACGCGATAAAAAATTAAATAAACTCCCGTTGAGATTAAATGATTTTCATGCAACCATTCTGTCCATTCTTGGGCATTCTTGAAGTATAAATGTTCCTTTTCTTCCAATTAACCATTTATTTTATGATTGCAGAACAAGCAACTCTAGCACCAGCTGCACCTGTTGGTTGTGTTACAAAATCATCTGCTTTATCATGAACGATTAATCCTTTTCCTAAAATATCTTTCGTAGCATCACCACAACCAATGCACCATTCATCTGTTTTTAGAGTTATGGTTCCGTTTCCGTTTTCATCGGCTGTAAAATTGCCAATATCGCCTTTGTGATGTTCGACATCTGTCCATTTACCATGTTTTTTGAATGTTGGGTTCCAGTGACCACCTGCTGATGCAGCATCTGCGGCAGAACAATCTGCTTTTTCATGAATATGAATGCCATGAATTCCTGGTTTTAGTCCAGTGAGTTTTGCAGTTAAGGTTACCATTCCATCGTTCTCTACAAAAACCGCTGTACCTTTAACGAAACTTCCACTTTTGGATTCGAAATTAAGTTCTATTTTTTTTTCATTAGTATTGGTGTTAAAGCTTTTGCAACTTAAAATCACCACAATCAATAATGCTATGCCTAAAATTATTTTTTTCATATTTATAAAATTTATTTTGAAATATAAAAGTAAACAATTGGTAAATGAAACTGCCTGTATTTTAGTTAAAATTTATTTTGTTTTCTCTCCAACAAAATAATCAGTCTGTGATTTGAATAACACATTGAAAGTAGTCAAACTGCCATAAATACGGGTAATGTACTGCTGCAATTCTACTTTTTCAATTTCTTCAATATTACTGGTATTAATTTTTTGTTCCATTACTCTTAAACGGTCTCGGAGCATAACTATTTTATGAAAAAACACATCAATAGGCACATCTTTACTTGCTAAACCTGCTAGTCCGGGTTCAAGTTTGATATTGCCGCCTTTCCATTTATCACCAATAGCAACAGGTGCACCTATTCCATTCCATTTTTTTAAGATGGATAATAAACTTTGTTCAACATCGTAGAAACTTATAGTATCTACTTCATTTTCGGAAGCTTCGATAACTTCAAAGTTGCTATCGATTGCAATTGTTTCTAATCCGCTCTCAATAAAGGTAACCCAATATTCTTTAGATGAAACATTGGTAACTACACCTTTACCATATTCTACATGATTAATTCGAGAGCCAATTCCTAATAATTTCATAGTTATATATTTTGACTACTAAAATAGGAATTTGGATGATATAAACAAATTTTTTGGTCTTTCTACCACAATTACAGATTAGGATACCAATTGACTTTGGTTTCTAAACACCAATTGACTATCAAAAGCATCGAGCAAAATAATACTATCTGTAGTTACTTTTCCAGCTAATATTTCTTTAGATAATTGATTAAGAACCTCTCTTTGAATAACTCTTTTTACTGGTCGCGCACCATATTGCGGATCGTAGCCTTTGTGTGCCAAATATTCTATTGCTTCTGTTGTAGCATCCATAGTGATGTTTTGTTGTGCCAGCATTTTGGTTACACTTTTTAATTGTAAGCTTACAATTTGCTTAATATTAGCGGCTGTCAATGGTGTAAACATTACAATTTCGTCAATTCTATTGATAAACTCCGGACGAACAATTTGTTTTAGCAAACCAAGCACTTCTATTTTTGCTGCTTCGGTAGCGGCATCTATACTTACTTTTAGGTTTTCAAATTTCTCTTGTATAATAGCACTTCCCATATTAGAAGTCATGATGATAATAGTGTTTTTAAAATCGGCAACGCGACCTTTGTTATCCGTCAATCGTCCTTCATCCAATACTTGTAACAAAATATTAAAAGTATCAGGATGTGCTTTTTCAATTTCGTCTAACAAGATTACAGAATAGGGTTTTCTTCGTACGGCTTCTGTTAATTGTCCGCCTTCATCATAACCTACATAACCTGGAGGTGCACCAACTAATCGGCTTACACTATGGCGTTCTTGGTATTCGCTCATGTCAATTCTTGTCATGGCATTTTCATCGTCAAATAGATATTCGGCTAATGCTTTTGCTAATTCGGTTTTACCAACACCTGTTGTTCCTAGAAATAAGAATGTGCCAATAGGTTTTTTCATATCTTGCAATCCGGCACGGCTTCTGCGCACAGCATCGCTCACTGCCTCGATAGCTTCTTCCTGACCCACGACTCTGTGATGCAAATCATCTTCTAGTTTTAGTAATTTTTCTCGTTCACCTTGAAGCATTTTCATTACAGGAATTCCAGTCCACTTGGCTACAACTTCGGCAATATCTTCTCGAGTTACTTCTTCTTTAATTAAGGAAGTTCCATCTTGATTTTGGGCTAATTGCGTTTGTAAAGCATCTAATTGCCCTTGGGCTTCTTTGATTTTTCCGTAACGAATTTCGGCTACTTTTCCGTAATCGCCATTGCGTTCCGCTTGTTCGGCCTCTGTTTTGAAATCTTCAATTTCTTGTTTGATGTTTTGAATGTTATCTATCACATCTTTTTCAGATTTCCATTTGGTAAAAATTTTGTTGCGTTCTTCTTTTAAGTTCGCCAAATCCATGCCGAGACCTTTCAATTTGCTTTCGTCATTTTCTCTTTTGATAGCTTCTATTTCTATTTCCAATTGCATAATTTTTCTATCCAAAACATCTAATTCTTCGGGTTTTGAATTGATTTCCATTCGTAGTTTAGAAGCCGCTTCGTCCATCAAGTCAATGGCTTTATCAGGCAAGAAACGATTGGTAATATACCGTTGCGATAACTCAACAGCTGCAATAATTGCATCGTCTTTAATTCGTACTTTATGATGAGTTTCATATTTTTCTTTGATACCGCGAAGGATGGAAATGGCGCTTTCGGTATCAGGTTCATCGACCATAATTTTCTGAAAACGTCTTTCGAGTGCTTTATCTTTCTCGAAATATTTTTGATATTCGTCTAATGTTGTTGCACCAATTGCAAGCAGTTCACCACGAGCTAAAGCAGGTTTTAAAATATTCGCCGCATCCATAGCGCCTTCGCCACCACCAGCACCAACCAAAGTATGTATTTCGTCAATGAACAAAACAATATCACCTTCGGCAGAAGTTACTTCTTTTACTACTGATTTTAATCGTTCTTCAAATTCACCTTTGTATTTCGCTCCGGCAATTAACGCACCCATATCTAGCGAATACACTACTTTATCTTTTAAATTTTCGGGCACATCGCCGTCAACAATTCTATGTGCTAAACCTTCTGCAATAGCAGTTTTACCAACACCTGGTTCACCAACTAACATTGGGTTGTTTTTTGTTCTTCGCGTTAGAATTTGCAATACGCGACGAATTTCTTCATCACGACCAATTACTGGATCGAGTTTGCCATTTTTAGCTAGTTCGTTTAGGTTTTTAGCATATTTATTTAAAGCATTATAGGTTTCTTCAGCCGAAGCAGAAGTTACTCTTTCGCCTTTGCGTATTTCGTCAATCGCTGCTTGTAAACCTTTTTCCGTAACGCCTTGATCTTTTAAAATTTGTGCGACTTTGCTTTTCGATTTGAAAATGGCTAAAATTAAATGCTCGATAGAAACAAATTCGTCGTTCATTTTTTTGGCGATAATTTCAGCTTCGTTTACTGTTATTGAAGCATCGCGAGAAAACATAATTTCGGTTCCCGAAACTTTAGGAAAACTTTGAATGGTGCCGTCTAAAATCTTTTTGAAAAGCTCCACATTTACATTGAGTTTTTTCAAAATAAAAGGTGTTACGTTTTCATCGACTTCTAATATGCCCTTGAAAATGTGCTCGTTCTCGAGCTGTTGCTGTCCAAAATTTTGTGCAATTTGCTGTGCTTGTTGCAATGCTTCTTGCGATTTGATGGTGAATTTATTGATGTTCATAGTGTATGTTTTTAATAGTCGAGTTTTTAAACTTCACTTGTATTTGGCAACTTGTGTTCCACTTCAAAAATGGAGACAAAATGGCTTTTAACAAATATTTTTTTAATTAAAATAAGACAATATGTCTTAAAATAAGATTGTTAGTTTTCATTCTGGAAAAATAGCAGCAGTTTGAAATAAAAGTTTTAAAACAGTAATGCTATCAAAATAATCTGTGAATTATTATTGAGTAGATTTTTAATAATTAAAATATTAACTTCCTTAAAAGAGTAAAACTTTTATTACTTCTTTTTTTATTATAATGGTTTGGTCGTAACTTGTTTTGTGGCTATGGCTGACACTTTGTTATCGGAATTAATAGTTACCCTTAATTCTCTTTTAAAAAGTTTTTTTTCGTAGTCAATAGTATAATGAAAAATGTAATCCTTCTTCGATTTACTGTAGGTGACGTCAATGAGGTTTAAACCTAAAAACCTTCCGTTTCGCTGATTAATTTTTTTACAGATGATTGCTATTTTTTCTGGAGTGGCGTTTTGTCTTACTTTATCAGTAGCTTCACTAGCAGAAAAAGCTTTAAACCGCGATGTGTTGCAGGATTCTAACAATCTTTTTCCGAGATCGTAAGCTCTATTTTTCTTGGTAAGATTTAAATCTTCTAGTTTAACAAATACCGTTGTTTTCTCAACAGCTACGGCTTTTTTACTTTTACAAGAAAAAATCAATCCAAGGCATAAAAAAAAAATTATTTTTCTCATTGCGATGTTCTGAATTATAAATGAACTGCAATTTACCGCTTTTCATTGGTTTTTACTAGTAGATTAACGTTTAGTAAAACAATTGAAATAATTCATTTTTTTTTCTTAATGGTTTTCACAACCGAATTTGTATTTTTGAAAAGCAAAAAAAAAATTCAATGAAAATAGTACTATCACCTGCCAAATCCTTGAATTTTGATAAACAGTTGCCCACTTATAATTACAGTGAACCGCGGTTTTTGAAACAAGCAACTACTATTCAAAATACGTTAAAAAAGAAAAATCCAAAAGCATTATCACAACTTATGGATATTTCAGATAAGTTGGCTGAACTTAACTGGCAGCGCAATCAACAATGGATAACTCCGTTTACGCTCGATAATGCCAGACAAGCTATTTTTGCTTTTGATGGCGATGTATATGCAGGTTTGGATGTTTACAGTTTGCCCCTTGAAAAATTACCCTCGTTGCAGGATAAACTCTATATTTTATCAGGTTTGTATGGTTTATTAAAACCATTAGATTTGATGCAGGCTTATCGTTTAGAAATGGGAACTTCACTAGCTATTGGTAAAAACAAAAACTTATATGAGTTTTGGAAAAAAACGATTACCAAAACTTTAAATGAAGAATTACAAAAAGAAGAATTATTTATCAATTTAGCCAGTAATGAATATTTTAGCGCTGTTGATACCAAAAAATTAAAAGTTCCTGTAATCACTCCTGAGTTTAGAGATTATAAAGATGGTAAACTGAAAATGATAAGTTTTTTTGCAAAAAAGGCGAGAGGTATGATGGTTCGTTACATTATAGATGCCAATGTTGAAACGATTGATGATTTAAAAGAATTTAATTATGAGGGTTATGCTTTTGATGCTAATTTAAGTAAAGGAAATACATTGGTTTTTACGAGATAATAGTTTTTATTGTCGATGATTTTTATTTCATATAAAAGTATTCTTCATACTCCATACGAGTTTCGCTTGACATTTTTCTTTGATCACGCGCTAATTCTCTCATAGCTTCGACACCTTTTTTGGCACAGCGCTTCACTTTGTTCAACCTACTAGAAAAATCAATTAATTTAACGGCATCTTCGGGACTTAATTTAGTTTTAAGCTCCTCTACAAAATTTGAAAATTCTTGCACAACTTCTTGGTTTTCATCGTAATCTGTTTTTAAATCGTCGAGCAAATCAGCTATTTCTTTGCTGATTTCTTTACAATGATTTTCATTTTTTTTATGAAGTTCCTCAATGATTTTTTTTTCTTTATTACCAAAAAGTCCCATAATGTTTTGATTTAAAGTTGTATTTAATCAAATTTATGGAATTGTTTTCTAAATACACACAAAATGTTAATAACTTGTAAATTAGTTAATTAATGTATGGCTTCAGGAATAGCTGCATTCTTTTTACCTTTTTTAACCAATAGAATAAACGGAATGCAAACCAAGAATAAAAGGCCGAGATAAAGAAAAATATCCATGAATGCTAGAACCGAGCTTTGTTTGGTTACCCCAAAATCTAAAATTTTATACGCTTTCTGCAATGCTGTTTCTGCGCTAAAACCTTTTGACATAAAACCTTTTTGCAGGACATGAATTCTGTTTTGTACATTGACTTTGGTACTGTCTAAATGGGCAATCAAGTTGACACGATGCGTTTGACTGAATCGGGCGATAAAAGTTGTTATAATTGCAATACCAAATGACCCTCCTAATTGTCGCATCATTCCGGTAAAAGCCGCACCTTCACCGATACTTTTTCCTTTTAAAGCCGATAGCGAAAGTGTTGTAATGGGCACAAATAATAATCCCAGTCCTAAACCACGAACAATTAACGGCCAAAAAAGATGCTCTGTGCCGGTATCGGGCGTCATTACGTTATGCATCCAATACGTAAAAACAAAGAAGGCTAAAAATCCTATTGCCACCAAATAGGTTTGTGGTACGCCACGTTGTATCAGTTTACCAATCATTGGCATCATAAAAGCTACCGTTATTGAACTCGGAACTAAAAGTAAACCAGCATCTGTGGCTGTCCAACCAAGAATAGATTGGGTGTAAATAGGAACAATAAATGTTGTGCCATACAAACCAAACCCCATAATGAAGCTCATTACTACGCCAACTTTAAGATTGCTATCTTTAAGAACATTTAAGTTTACAATAGGATACTTATAAGTAAGTTCGCGCCAAATAAAGAAGAATAATCCAAACAAACTGATAACCGATAAAGTAAAAATAGTGACATCGTTAAACCAATCGTCTTGCTGCCCATGTTCTAAAATGTATTGCAACGAACCAATAAATGCAGCCAATAATACGATTCCCAACCAATCTACCTGATGGGCTTTTAGTTTCTCACCATATTTTGGACTTCTCACAAAAGATAATGTTAATAAGGCAGCAATAATTCCGATGGGTAAATTGATGTAAAAAATATAAGGCCAAGAAAAATGGTCAACGATATATCCACCTAATGGGGGGCCGAGCGTGGGTCCTACAATTACGCCCATACCATAAATAGCTTGCGCCATGCCACGTTTTTCCATAGGATAACTTTCGGTTATTATGGTTTGTGCAGTTACTAATAATGCACCACCACCAAGCCCTTGTATGAATCGAAAGGCTACTAATTCCCATATCGTAGAAGCATTGCCACACATAAAAGAAGCAACCGTAAAAATGATAATCGAAGCAGCAAAATAATTCCGCCGTCCAAATTGCTGTGAAAGCCAACTCGTCATGGGAATCACAATAACATTCGCAATAGCATAAGCGGTGATTACCCATGCAACATCTGTAAGCGAAGCGCCAAGACTGCCACGCATATTGTTTAACGCTACGTTTACAATAGTGGTATCTACAATTTCCAGTAAAGCACAAAGCACTGCCGTAATGGTAATGATGGTGCGTCGAAAACCATATTCTACTAAATCTTCTTGAACTATTGGTGTTTTAGCCATTTTTTAATTTTGAATGGTAAATTGTGAATTATTTTAAGATTACGTCAACATCAGCATTCATTCCAGAGCGTAACATTTGTAATTTGTCTTTCGGATTGTTGTTTGTAAAGTTTATTCTAACGGGGAGTCTTTGAACGGTTTTTACAAAATTTCCGCTGGCATTATCAGGAGGCAAAAGAGAAAATTTAGAACCTGTCGCTGGCGAAAAAGAACTTACTTCGCCTTCAAAATCGGTATCGGGAAAGGCGTCTATTTTGAGTTTTACTTTTTGACCCGCATGCATTTTGTCTAATTGCGTTTCTTTAAAATTAGCCACAACCCAAGTTTCGGTATTGTTGATGATATAAAATAGCGATTGTCCGGCTTGCACCAATTGTCCTGGCTGCATATCAATGGTAGAAACTTGTCCGTCAATAGAAGCAGTGACGATGGTATAACTCAAATTCAAATTGGCAGCATCCAAAGCCGCTTGAGCTTTTTTTACATTGGCAACAGCCACTTGAACCTGTTTGCTACTCACATTGTTTCTTGCAGTAGCAACATTTCGCTGAAAAGCAGATGCTTTTTGTTGGTCTTGAATTATTTGCAGCTGACTTTGAGCTTCTTGTTTAGTAGCTTCGGCTTGTTCAAATTGTTGTTTGGTAATTGAATGATTTTTATACAAATTGTTATAACGCTCAAAATCGGAAGATGCTCGGCGCAATCTAATTTTAGCCGTTTCGATGGTTCCATTTGCGGATTGCACATTGGCATCAGAAACAGAGACATTGGCTTGCGAAGTTCCAATATCTGCTTTTGAAACTTCTACACTGTTTTCTGCTGCCGCTAAATTTGCTTTTGCCTCTTCCACACGAACCAAATAATCACTTTTATCTATCACGAAAAGCGTATCTCCTTTTTTTACAGCAGCATTATCTTTTACCAAAACTTTGTTAATATATCCTGAAACTCTAGAAATAATTGGGCTCATTTTTTTCGCTACTTGAGCGTCATCTGTCGTTTCGTGTGACAACGAATGGATGTATTTGTATCCACCATATACTATTCCTATTGTTGCCAAAGCAATAAATATTAGCGAAAATTTTTTATTTGTTTTTTTAGCTTCCATGGTTTTTAAAATTTAGTTTTTTTGAGTGCTGTTTAATGATGAGGTCAATGTTCCTTTGGCAAATTGCAATTCGTAATATTTTTGTGCTACATCTGCTTTTGATAATGCTTGATTGATTTTGGCTTGTAATTGTTGAAAATCCGCTTCCAATAAATCATTAGTATCCGAAAGATTGTTTTCGTATTTATCTTTTACAATTCGATAATTTTCGTTGGCTTGTTCAACAGCGCTCTCATATACTAAACTTTGTTTGACAGAAAGTTTATAATTTTCCTGCGCTTGAAACACTTCTTCTTTAATTTGATTTGTCATCAATGTTAAAACAATTGCTGTTTCTTTGGTTTTGTTTTGCGCTAATTTGACTTGCTTTCCATTTTTGAAAAAACTTGATAAATCATACGAAAATCCCAAGCCAACATTTAAAGCGTTGGTAACCGTCAGCGCGTTGTGTAAATCAAAGGCAATGTAACCGCCGGTTAAAGATAAAGAGGGATAATAATTGGCTTTAGCTATTTTAATACTGCTTTCGGCAGCTTGTTTTTTGAGTTCTAGTGCTTTCAAATCGTTTCTTTCGCCTTGTTCACTATTTCCTTGATTGGTAACCATATCTCTTTTTATGGCTTCAATATCAATGTCAACTTTTGTGTTTTCGGGTAATTTGAGAAGTGTAATCAGTTTATAATTTGCAATGGCAGTATTTTTATTTGCGTTATCCAATGACAATTGAACATTAGATTGCTGCAATTGCGCTTTTAACAAATCATTTCGAGCTATCAAACCATTTGCTTCCATGGCGGTGAAATCTTTTACACGTTGCTCCGCGGTTTTTACATTGTCTTGAATCAAATCTGTCATTTGCTGGGCTTTGTATAAAGTGGCAAATAATTCTACGACTTCAAGACCAATTTGTTCTTTGGAATGCTTTTCGTTAAAAGCTTCTGCTTTATACATATTTTCGGAAGCAACGATGCTGTTTTTTAATTTAAATCCATTAAAAATGGGCACAGACGCAGTGACTTGACCTAAAAGTAACTGATCAATTTTCAGAGGAGCTGCATTTGCAGAAGAATTAGAAGTTTGCAAATTCGAAACCACATGGGCAGTCGATAAACGTAAATATTGTCCCGATGCTTTGACATTGGGATAACGGTTGTTTTTAGTGATTTCTAGTTCCAGTTTTGACGTTTCGACTTTGGTTTTCGCTAACGAAGCTGCATCACTATTGGTAGCGGCTATTTCAACAGCTTCTTTTAAAGTCAGCAGTTTTTTTTCTTGAGCGTAGTTTTTGGTGACAACCAAAAGAAAAAATGCGAGAAGCTTAATTTTATTAATTTGCATATATTAAAAGTGCTTTTATGGTTTTTTGAATGTGAATGGTTAAATCATTTAAAATATACTGTTCAAATGCTGTATCATTTTTCAAATTTAAAATTTGTTGATAGTATTTTTTGTTCATGTGAAAGTGTATAAAACTTCCAATAATAATTGGAGGGAGCAATGCCACATTAATATTAGGTTGGAACAATCCTTGACTTTGTCCTTCTTTAATAATATTTTCAATGAGTTTAAGGTTGTTGTTTTTTACTTGGGTAAAAGCATCAAGGTTGATTTCTCTTTTTTTGCTCGAAAGTTCAAAATGCAGAATTTGATACATACAACGATTAGTATTTATACGTTGAATATAATACGCAATTAACTTTTCAATTTTTTCAATAGGAGCGATGTTTTCGTGATATAGATTTTCGAGATCTAAACTCATTCCAGAAATACGATGCAATACCAAAGCTTCTAGAAGTTTTTCTTTGGATCCAAAATAGTACGAAATCATGGCGATGTTGATAGCTGCTTTTTTGGCGATAGTTCTGATAGTAGTTCCATCAAAACCAACTTCAGCAAATAGCTGTTCGGCAACTTGTAGAATTTCAATTTGCTTTTCATTAAAGTCGGTCATCGATACACTCTTTTAAATAAGTCACAAAATTAAACGATTGTTTAAATTAAACATTTGTTTGATTTAATTTTAACGTTTATTTAACTCAAAAAGTCATGATAGATAAATTCTATATTGAATAATTTAAATATTGATTATCAATACTATAAATTTTATTAACTAAAGTATATTTCGGATAAAATTAGAAATAGATGTTATTTCATTTTTGCTGATAAATTCGATAAAACTACTGCCAATGATCGCTCCTTTTTGAAAATTTGTAGCTTGTTGGAAGGTAGTTTTGTTGCTAATTCCGAAGCCAACTATCTGTGGGTTTTTCAAATTCATCGAAGCAATTCTTTCATAGTAGTTCATCTGATTTTGGTCAAAAGTATCTTTGCTTCCTGTTACACTAGCACTACTAACCATATAAATAAACGAGTGGGAATTGTCGTCAATTAATTTAATTCTTTCATCAGAAGTTTGCGGTGTAATTAAAAAAATCATCGCAATACCGAGGCTTTCAAAAAGTTTTTTATATTCTAAAAGGTAAATTTCAAGCGGCAAATCGGGAATAATCAATCCATCTATACCTGTTTCTTGACATTTCTTAAGAAAATTTTCAATTCCAAATTGTAGCATCGGATTAAAATAACCCATAATTATGAGCGGAATTTCCACTGTTTTACGAATATCTTTCAGCTGTTCAAACAAAATTTTAGTGGTCATTCCGTTCTTCAACGCTTGAGTCGAACTTGCTTGAATAACAGGACCATCTGCTAAAGGATCGCTAAATGGCAAACCAATTTCTATCATATCAACACCTTTTTTTGTTAAATTTTCTATTAAACTTTTGGTATCGTTTAAATTAGGAAAACCTGCTGAAAAATAGATAGATAATATTTTTTTATTTTCTGATAATTTAGATCGAATTCGACTCATTTTTATAAGTTAAAATAATTTATATACGTATTCAAATCCTTGTCGCCACGACCAGATAAATTAATGACTACAACATCATTTGGTTTAAATTTTTTATATTTCAAAACCGCAAATGCATGAGCCGTTTCTATCGCAGGAATAATCCCTTCGGTTTGCGCTAATTCAATACCAGCTTGCATGGCATCTTCATCAGTAATGGCAATGAATTCGGCTCTTTGCATTTGATGTAAATTGGCATGCATAGGTCCCACACCAGGATAATCTAATCCTGCAGAAATAGAATAGGGCTCCGTAATTTGTCCATCACTGGTTTGCATCAACAATGTTTTACTGCCATGAATAATTCCAATTTTTCCCAAAATAGAAGTTGCCGCACTTTCGCCCGAATCAATTCCTTTTCCAGCTGCTTCAACAGCAATTAATTGTACGTTTTCATCATCCAAAAAATGATAGAATGCACCAGCAGCATTGCTGCCGCCACCAACGCATGCAATGACGTAATCAGGATTGGAGCGATTTTCTTTTTCTAGTAGTTGGATTTTGATTTCTTCCGAAATCACACTTTGAAATCGTGCTACCATATCAGGATAGGGATGAGGTCCAACCACAGAACCTATAATGTAAAAAGTATCTTCGGGATTGCTAATCCAATCACGGATGGCTTCATTAGTAGCATCTTTCAAGGTTTTTGAACCCGAATGTGCCGGACGAACTTCGGCGCCCAGCATTTTCATTCGGGCAACATTTGGAGCTTGACGTTCAATATCAACTTCGCCCATGTAAACGATGCATTGCATACCCATGAGCGCACAGACGGTTGCCGTAGCTACGCCGTGTTGACCGGCACCCGTTTCAGCGATAATTCTAGTTTTTCCTAATCTTTTTGCAAGTAAAATTTGCCCAATGGTATTATTAATTTTATGTGCACCGGTATGACATAAATCTTCACGTTTCAAATAAATTTTAGTATTGAACTGCTCTGACAAACGTTTTGCGAAATACAAAGGCGTAGGTCTACCAACATAATCTTTTAAAAGCGCTTTAAATTCTTTTTGAAAAGAAGGTTCTGCGCTTATGGTTAAGTATTGTTGACGCAAGGTTTCCACGTTTGGATATAGCATTTCTGGAATGAATGCGCCACCAAAGTCTCCATAAAAGCCATTATTATCTACGTTATATTTTGAGATCATAACTATTGTTTTAAGTTTTGAATAAATTCATTTAATATTTTTACGTTTTTTATTCCAGGTGCGTTTTCAAATTTACTGTTGAGGTCAATGGCAAAACAATTTTTAGCATATTCTTTTTTTATAAAAACTTTCACTTGGTCAACGTTTTCTAAACCAATTCCGCCGCTCAAAAAATAAGGTTTGTCTAAAGTATACTTTTCTAAAATGGTCCAGTCAAAAAGTACTCCATTACCACCATATTGATTTCCTTTAGTGTCAAATAAAAAATAAGAACAAAAATTTTTATAATTATCTAAATCATTAAAATTAAATTTATTATCTACCGAAAATGCCTTAATAACATTAACTAAATTACCTTCAATTTTAGCGCATAATTCCGGATTTTCCTCACCATGCAATTGCACTAAATTTAAGTGATATTGTTGTACTTTTTTTTCAATTTCTTCAAAAGAAGCATTTACAAAGACACCTACTTTTTGAATGGATGAATCTACATTTTGAATATCATTATTACAATATCGCTCTGATTTTTCATAAAAAATAAAGCCTAAATAATCAGGATTTAAAAGTGAGATTTCAGCAATATTTTCTGAAAATTTCATTCCACATATTTTAATTTTTAGTGGCATCATGATTTCAATTGATTAATAAAATGGAACAAACTATCTCCGGGATTTTCAGTTTTCATAAAATATTCACCAATTAAAAATCCTTGAAAACCATAGCTTTTTAGCAGTTTAACATGTTCAGCAGTATTTAATCCGCTTTCTGAAATTTTAACAAAATCGTTAGGTATTTGGTCAACTAGATCAATACTGTTGCTCAAGTTCAGTTCAAAAGTTTTAAGGTTTCTATTGTTTACACCAATAATATCAAGGCTTGGCATAATACTTTTTTCTAACTCTTCCTGATTGTGAACCTCTAATAAAACTTCCAAGTTAATAGAATGTGCCAACTCCGAAAGCGATTTGATTTCATCTTTTGTTAATACCGATGCAATCAATAAAATTGCATCCGCTCCAAAAGCTTTGGCTTCTAAAATTTGATAATCATCAATAATAAATTCTTTGCGTAATAAAGGCGTTTTTACACAAGCTCTGGCCAAAATCAAATCATCCAAACTTCCACCAAAATACTGATTATTGGTAAGTAAAGATAGTCCACTTGCACCTGCATTTTCATATCCTTTTACCACTTCTTCCACAGATAAACTATGATTAATATTCGTTTTTGAAGGCGAACGACGTTTATGTTCAGCAATTATTCCGAAAGGTGAATTGAGAATAGATTTACTTAATGAGATGGTTTGTGAATTGAATAAATCAGTGTTTTCCAATTGTTTTAGGGAAACTACTTTTTTCTTCAACGCTACTTCTCTTTTTTTACTAGCAATTATTTGATTTAAAATGCTCATTAGGCTTGGCTTATTTGTTGTAATTTATTTAATTTTTCTAAAGCTTTTCCTGATTTTAAACTTTCTTTGGCTTTTGCAAAAGCTTGTAATACAGTGCTATTTTCAACCAATGAAATGGCTAAAGCTGCATTAGCGCAAACCACGTTTTCTTGCGCTTCGGTTCCGTTTCCTGATATAATGTTCATAAAAATATTTGCGGATTTCGCTACAGTTTCTCCACCTTTAATTTCGTTAAAACGAAGTTTTGAAAGTTGAAAATCATTTGCAGACACTATATTTTCAGTGTCTCTACTAATGACTTTTGCATCAGCGGTTAATGAAATTTCATCATAACCATCCAAAGCGTGTAGAATCGTATAATTTATTTCGGTATGTTGATATAAATAAGCATATATTCTGGCTAGCTCCAAGCTAAATACACCAACCAATTGATTTTTGGGAAACGATGGATTCACCATGGGGCCAAGCATGTTGAAAAATGTTTTAACGCCTAATTCTTTCCGAATTGGACCTACATTTTTCATTGCAGGATGGAACAGCGGTGCATGTAAAATGGCAATATTGGCTTCTTCGATACATTTAATTAAAAAACTACTGTCATTACTGAATTTTACTCCCAATGTTTCCATTACATTACTAGAACCTGAAATAGATGAAACCCCATAATTTCCGTGCTTGGCAACGTGAATTCCCGTTCCGGCAGTTACAAATGACGCTAAAGTAGAAATGTTAAAAGTATCTTTTCCGTCGCCGCCAGTACCACATAAATCTATCGTATTGTAAGCAGAAAAATCGAGAGGAATACAAAGTTCTAGTAACCCTTCTCTAAAGCCCGTAAGCTCTTCGATAGTAATGTTTCGCATCATAAAAACAGTCAAAAATGAACTAATCTGACTTGGATTGTATTGCCCTGTAGAAATGTTAATCAAGACTTCTTTGGCGGCTGCTTTTGAAAGCGTTTCGTGATTTATTAATCTGTTTAAAATTGTTTTCATGAGTTAATCCAGTTTTCTATAATTTGTTTTCCTAATGGCGTCAAAACACTTTCAGGATGAAATTGAACACCTTTTATATCTAATATTTTGTGCCTTAATGACATTATTTGTCCGTTTTCATCTGTCGAAGTAATTTCTAAAACTTCAGGAAATCCTTCATTGGCAACAACCCATGAATGATAACGTCCCACTTCAAAGTCAATGGGTAAACCTTTAAAAAGTATTTCATCAGTCACCGATTGTGTGATTTTTGATGCAACGCCATGATATACTTTGTCTAAATTAATTAAGCTTCCGCCAAAAACTTCGCCAATAGCTTGTTGACCCAAACAAACTCCTAAAATGCTTTTGCTCCCGGCGTATTTTGAAATAACGGCTTTCAATAATCCTGCTTCATCGGGAATTCCGGGTCCAGGCGAAAGCAAAATTTTATCAAAAGATTGTAATTCTTCTAGTTCAAATTCATCGTTTCTAAAAACGGTAACTTCAGCATTCAAATCTTCTAAATAATGAACCAAATTATAAGTAAAACTGTCGTAATTGTCGATGACTACTATTTTTTTCATGATTTTTATATTTTTTCGGCTAATTCTAGTGCTTTATTTAGTGCGCCTAATTTGTTATATACTTCTTGTAATTCATTATTTTCTTCCGAACTTTCTACTATTCCTGCTCCAGCTTGGTAGTGTAATTGATGATTTTTGGATAAAAAGGTTCTAATGATAATGGCATGATTATAATTACCTTCGAAATCCATGAAGCCAATAGCACCTCCATAAAATGTTCGGTTTCTGTTTTCTATATTTTCTATTAATTGCATCGCTTTGTGTTTAGGAGCCCCGCTTAAAGTTCCGGCTGGAAAAGTATTAGCAACTAAATTCATAGAACTTTCTGTTAATTTTCCGGTAACTTTGGAAACCAAATGAATGACATGTGAAAAGAACTGAACTTCTTTGTATTTCTCTACTTTTACTCTTGTACAATTTCTACTTAAATCATTTCGAGCTAAATCGACCAACATTACGTGTTCACTGTTTTCTTTGCTATCTTGGGATAATTTTTTTGCTAATTCGGCGTCCTGCTCGTCGTTGCCTGTTCGTTTAAAAGTTCCAGCAATTGGATGAATTTCGGCATTTTTATCTTTGATAACGAGCTGTGCTTCGGGTGAAGACCCAAATATTTTGAAATTTCCGTAATCAAAATAAAACAAGTATGGCGACGGATTAATATTGCGCAAAGCTCTATAAACATTAAATTCATCGCCTTTAAACGCCTGCGAAAATCGTCGGGATAATACGAGTTGAAATACATCGCCACGATGACAGTGTTTTTTGGCTAAAGTCACGTTGGTTTTAAACTCGTCGTCGGTCAAATTGGAAATCGCATTTCCTTCAGCAGTAAAATTATAACTCGCAAAGGTTTTAGTTTGTAATAATTGTTCAATTTCTTTGATATTATTGGCATCATCAATGCTATTACAAAAAAGGTAGGCTTCGTTTTTGAAATGATTTATGGCAATAATATTTTGGTAAACGGCATAAAAAAGTTCGGGAATGGATAAATCTTTTTCTTTTTTTGAAATTGCAATTTTCTCAAAATAGCGCACTGCATCATAACTTGTATAGCCAAAAAGTCCGTTGTTAATGAATTTGAAATTTGTTTTTTCGGGCTTGAATTGAGCCGCAAATTCTTCAATTAATTTTGGAACATTTGAAGTTGACAAAATTGTTGTTTCTTCCAAAATTCCATCGGGGTAACTTTTTGAGAGTATTCCGTTTTCAATTTTTATACTAGCAATAGGATTGCAACAGATGTAAGAAAAACTATTATCGGCAGTGTGGTAATCGCTACTTTCGAGCAAAATACTGTTAGGAAACTTATCTCTAATTTTGAGATAAATGCTCACTGGCGTTATGGTATCGGCCAAGATTTGCTTGTAATGAGTATGTAATTGATATGTTTTCATAATTAAATTTTTAGCATAAAAAAAAGACTTGTCGTGAATGACAAGCCTTTATTTGATATTTTGATTTTTAAAATATACTTACAGCAGACTAACTCACGACGATTGACGTAAACTGTTCCACCACCAAGTATTGTTTAATATGGTTAACATTGTTGCTTTAATAATTAACAAATATAGCAAGTGTTTTTGATTTAAAAACAAAAACAGCAAAAAAAACAAGAAATATTTTCTCTAAAATTTTTAACAAACCTACAAGTGTTGAAATTTGGTTACACCAAAAAAACTTTTTTATTTCTGTTACTTTTCTTTTGATATTAAAGAAAAATGACACTTCCGTTATGACTAGGCTAACTATTTTAACTGCAAAATTAACATTTAAAAATTTTGTCAATATCCTATTGATAACTTCTGATTTTTGAACTTTAATTTTCACTACAATTCGACTATATTAGCACCAATTCGATAATTTTCAAATGCAAGAACAAAATCAATATACAGAAGACAATATCCGTTCGTTAGACTGGAAGGAGCACATTCGTATGCGTCCCGGAATGTACATCGGAAAACTGGGTGACGGTTCTTCGCCCGATGATGGAATTTACATTCTACTTAAGGAAACTATAGACAACTGTATCGATGAGTTTGTCATGGGAGCAGGAAAGGTGATTGAAGTGACAATCAAGGACAAGCTTGTTACTGTACGCGATTATGGTCGTGGCATTCCGTTAGGAAAAGTGGTCGATGTGGTTTCTAAAATGAATACAGGTGGGAAATATGACTCGAAAGCATTTAAGAAATCAGTCGGTCTGAACGGAGTTGGAACAAAAGCTGTAAATGCATTGTCGTATTATTTTCGTGTGGAATCGGTTAGAGATAACCAACAAAAAGCGGCTGAATTCTGCGCCGGAAATTTAACTATAGAAGAAGATATTATAGAATCAACCAAGCGAAGAGGAACAAAAGTATCTTTCGTTGCCGATGAGACTATTTTCAAAAACTACAAATACCGTAATGAGTACATCATCAAGATGCTCAAGAATTACTGTTATTTGAATACAGGCTTAACGATTTATTACAATGGTGAAAAGTATTATTCGGATAATGGGTTAAAAGATTTATTGGAAGAAACCATTGCCAAAGAAGATACCGTTTATCCAATCATCCATTTGTTAGGAGATGATATAGAAGTGGCGTTAACACACAGCAAATCACAATATTCAGAAGAATATCATTCGTTTGTCAACGGTCAAAACACCACACAAGGTGGAACGCATTTAGGAGCTTTCCGGGAAGCGATTGTCAAAACCATCAAAGAGTTTTACAACAAACCGTTTGAGGCTTCTGATATTCGTAAATCAATTGTTTCGGCAATTGCCGTAAAAGTAGAAGAACCAGTTTTTGAATCACAGACTAAAACCAAATTGGGTTCTACTGATATTGGTCCGAAAGGTCCATCGGTTCGAACCTTTGTAAATGATTTCATCAAAACAAAACTTGATAATTTTTTGCATAAAAATCCAGAAGTTGCTGATTTGCTTTTGCGTAAAATTCTTCAGGCAGAACGCGAGCGAAAAGAACTTTCGGGCATTAGAAAACTAGCTAAGGAAAGAGCCAAAAAATCAAGTCTGCACAATAAAAAATTACGCGATTGCCGAGTACATTTAACCGATGCTAAAAACCCAAGAAGTTTAGAAAGCACGCTTTTTATTACTGAGGGAGATTCGGCATCGGGTTCTATTACTAAAAGCCGTGATGTGAATACGCAAGCGGTTTTCAGTTTACGTGGAAAGCCTCTGAATTCGTACGGAATGTCAAAGAAAATTGTTTACGAAAACGAAGAATTCAATCTACTTCAGGCAGCTTTGGATATTGAGGAAGACATGGGTGATTTGCGCTACAACAATATCGTAATCGCTACAGATGCCGATGTGGATGGGATGCACATTCGATTGTTATTGATTACATTCTTTTTGCAGTTTTTCCCCGAGTTAATCAAGGACGGACATCTATACATTTTGCAAACGCCATTATTTCGTGTGCGAAATAAAAAAGAAACCATCTATTGTTACAGCGACCAAGAACGTGTTGATGCCATTGAAAAACTAAAGCCAAAACCAGAAATTACACGATTTAAAGGATTAGGAGAAATATCGCCCGATGAATTCAAAAATTTTATTGGCGAAAGCATACGATTGGACCCTGTAATGTTGGATAAAGCTACGTCAATAGAAACTTTGCTCGAATTTTATATGGGTAAAAATACGCCTGATAGACAGACTTTCATTATCAATAATTTGAAAGTGGAATTGGATGTGGTGGAGAAAAATTAAATAGTTGATTTATGAAAGAGAAAATAAAAGTAATAGAATTGTTTGCTGGTGTTGGTGGTTTCAGACTTGGACTTGAAGGATGGGAAAATAAATCTGCAACATCAAATTATAAAGACAATTTCGAAAGCGCATATGAAGTTGTCTGGAGCAATCAATGGGAACCATCAACTAAAACTCAATATGCTTCTGCCGTTTATGAAAGAAGATGGGGAATGGACAATCATTCTAATCAAGATATTTCAATTGTCCCTACGGAGATTATTCCTGACCATGATTTATTGGTAGGAGGATTTCCTTGTCAAGACTATTCAGTTGCCACCTCTTTAAAAAACTCAAAAGGTTTGATTGGCAAAAAGGGAGTTTTGTGGTGGTCAATTCATAAAATTTTGAGTGAAAAAGAAAGAAAACCCAAGTATTTATTTTTAGAAAATGTTGATAGACTATTAATATCTCCATCAACTCAACGAGGTAGAGATTTTGCAATTATACTCAAAAGTTTAAATGATTTAGGTTATGCAGTTGAATGGAGAATTATTAATGCTGCAGATTATGGAATGCCGCAAAGAAGAAGAAGAGTTTTTATACTAGCATATCATAATGAATCTAATATCTATACTCAAATTAAAAATAATTCAAGTATTGAATGGATTTTAAAGGATGGAACTCTCGCTGATGCTTTTTCAATTGTAAATGAAAGTGTTGTTATACCAACTGTTTTTGAACTAGAAAACGATTTAGTTGAAGTTTCGATAAATTTTAATAAAAAAGGAAATAAGTCTTTATTCGAGAATACTGGGATTATGATTGATGGAGTTGTTACAACTTTAAAAACAAAACCAGATTATGAAGGAAATTATACAATACTAGGAGATATTATTCAAAATGGAGAAGTAACGGAGGAGTTTTTCATAGATGATATAGATTTAGATAAATGGTTTTACTTCAAAGGAGCTAAAAAAGAAATTAGGAAAAATGCTGATGGTTTTGAATATAATTATAGTGAAGGAGGAATGATATTTCCAGACCCACTTGATAAGTCCTCGAGAACAATAATAACAGGAGAGGGTGGAAAGTCTCCATCTCGATTTAAACATGTTATTAAAACATCGAAAGGATTAAGAAGACTTTCTCCAGTTGAATTAGAAAGGTTAAATATGTTTCCTGATAATCATACTGAAATGACAGGAATTACAGATGCTAAACGTGCTTTTTTTATGGGTAATGCTTTAGTGGTTGGGGTTATTGAAAAAATTGGGCTTGCTTTAAAGTATAAAATAAATTCAAATGACACAACAAGAAAAAGAGAATTGGTCTAATACGACTAGTGTAAATTTATTTGTAACAAAAGAGTATTTTCATCACCATGCTTTTGAAATAATTAATGCGTATACGGAGTTAAAAAATAAATTTTTATCTTCATTATCTAACAAAATTAGGATTTCACCCAGAGTAAAAATGACTAGAGGTTATGAAAGTCGTGCTATTGAAGCAGGTGAATTAAATATTGTTATTAGAGAACTACTTCAAAGAATAAAAGACATTGAAATAAAATTTGAAGTATATGAAGAAAATGGAGTCTTCTACTTTAGTTCTGAAAAAAGTTCAATTGGAGGTTTTGATTTTGCAATTTTAAATCATTACAATAATATTTTAGCATTAAGAAACTTATGTTTTGGTAATTTACAGTATTCTGATGGAGAGATTAGATGGGAAAATTTTTTAAAGAAAAATCCAGACTTAATTGAAATTGCTAATCATTTGAAAAATAGTGAAGGAAGAGGAAAGAATATTTCCGTTACTCATGAAGAAAACTCGACACCATTGATAGTAGGAGAAATTCAGTTTGGAAATTGGGCATTGGCATATAGAGATTTTTTTAAAGTACTTAAAGCCGATGTTCAAAATTCTGTTGATTGTTTAATTTACATAGTGCCAACAGGAAATCTGGAAAAAATGTTAAGTGATGGTATTGTAACTTTTGATAAGACTAAAAGAATAATGGAAGAATTTTCAAAAGTAATTTCTGTGCCAGTTTGGTTAATAGGTATAGATGTAGAATAACGAATAAATTATGAACAACGAAGAAGAAGACGATATAATTCCAAACGAAGACGAGCAGAAGAACAGCGAATCGTTAGATGAAATTACCGACGAAGGTTTTGAGGATATCAAAGCTTCGGGAGGAAATCATTTTTACGAAAACGTAGAAAATCCCGAAGACACCATTACTAAAGTTACAGGAATGTACAAGGATTGGTTTCTTGATTATGCTTCCTATGTAATTCTTGAGCGTGCCGTTCCTGCGATTGAAGACGGTTTTAAACCAGTACAACGTAGAATCATGCACTCGATGAAAGAGTTGGATGATGGACGTTACAACAAAGTGGCGAACATCGTTGGTCATACGATGCAGTATCATCCTCACGGTGATGCGAGTATTGGTGATGCGATGGTGCAAATTGGTCAGAAAGATTTGATTATCGACATGCAGGGAAACTGGGGAAATATCCTCACTGGCGACAGTGCTGCGGCTTCGCGTTATATTGAGGCTCGTATTTCAAAGCTTGGTCACGATATTTTATTCTCTCCAAAAATTACCCAATGGGGAATGTCCTATGACGGTCGACGTGCTGAACCGATTAATCTTCCGGTAAAGTTTCCGTTGTTATTGGCGCAAGGTGCAGAAGGAATTGCAGTTGGTTTATCCACGAAAGTGTTGCCTCATAATTTCATCGAGCTTATAGATGCTTCGATTAAGATTTTAAAGAATAAACCATTTACATTATTTCCTGATTTTCCAACAGCGGGTATTGCCGATGTTTCTAATTACAATGACGGACTGCGTGGCGGACGTGTTCGTGTTCGTGCCAAAATAGCACAATTGGATAAACAAACGTTGGTCATTACCCAAATTCCTTTCTCAACCAATACTTCAACCTTGATTGATAGTATCCTGAAGGCGAATGAGAAAGGAAAGATTAAAGTCAAAAAAATAGAAGACAACACGGCTGCCGAAGTGGAAATTCTAATCCATCTTCCACCGGGAGTTTCTCCTGATAAAACCATTGATGCGCTGTATGCGTTTACTGCTTGCGAAACTTCGGTGGCCCCTTTAGGTTGCGTAATTGAAAACCATAAACCCTTGTTTATTGGTGTTTCTGATATGTTGAAAATCTCAACCAACAGAACAGTTGATTTACTGAAACGTGAGTTGGAAATTCAATTGGACGAACTCGAAAACAAATGGCATTTTTCTACGCTCGAAAAGATTTTCATTCGTGAAGAAATGTACATCGATTTCAAATTGTATCACGATAGAGAAACGCTTTATGTGTATATATACAATGCTTTCAAACCTTTTCTTAAATCGTTTGTGCGCGAAATTAACGATGACGATTTACAAAAGCTGACACAGATTCCGATGATTCGTATTACGCGTTTCGATTCGGATAAAGCGGATGATGCGATTTCTAAACTGGAAGCTGAAATGGAGGAAGTGAAACATCATCTAAATAATATCATTGACTTCGCTATCGACTTCTTTCAAAAGCTAAAAGACAAATACGGTAAAGGTCGAGAGCGTCAAACGGAGTTAAGAAGTTTTGATAACATTCAAGCCACTAAAGTTGCTTTAAGAAATACCAAACTCTATGTAAACAAGGAAGAAGGTTTCTTTGGAACCGGTTTGAAAAAAGACGAATACGTTGCTGATTGTTCTGATATTGATGATGTGATTGTCTTCCTTCGTGACGGAAAAATGATGATTGCCAAAGTAGACGATAAGAAATTTGTTGGTAAAGATATTATTCACATTGCGGTTTTTGATAAAAACGACAAGCGTACAATTTATAATATGATGTACCGCGACGGAAAAAACGGCTCAACGTTTATAAAGCGTTTCAATGTTTCTGGAGTTACCCGTGATAAGTTTTATGATTTAACGCAGGAAAAGGCCGGTTCCCAAGTATTGTATTTTTCCGCAAATCCGAATGGAGAAGCAGAAGTTATCACGATATTATTACGCCAGGTTGGAAGCATCAAGAAACTGAAATGGGATTTAGATTTTACTGATATCGCCATAAAGGGAAGGGCTTCGCGTGGAAATACCGTAACCAAATATCCAATCAAGAAAATTGAATTAAAGGAAAAAGGAATTTCGACCTTGCGTCCGAGAAAAGTGTGGTTTGATGATGCAGTTCAGCGTTTAAATGTGGATGGAAGAGGAGAGTTGCTTGGCGAATTCAGGCCAAATGACAGGTTGCTATTAATCAATCAATTCGGGAAACTAAAAACTATTATTCCGGAACTCACGACGCATTTTGATGAAGACATCGTCGTGATGGAAAAATGGAATCCGAACAAACCAATTTCTGCCATTTATTATGATGGGGAAAAGGAGCGTTATTTTATCAAGCGTTTCTTGGTGGAAAACGAGAACAAGGAGGAAATTTTTATCACCGAACACGAGAAATCCCAACTGGAAATTGTTTCTACCGATTGGCGACCAATGGCGGAAATTTTTTATGCCAAAGTTAAAGGTGTTCAGAAAGATTCTCAAACCATTAACCTAGAAGAATTCATTGCGGTAAAAGGCATCAAGGCATTGGGCAACCAGCTGACTTCGGATAAACTTAAACAAGTGAATCTATTGGAATCATTGCCATATGAAGAACCGGAACCAGAACCTGCCGAAGAAATTGAAGTAAGTGATGCAAGCGATGTTTCAGAGGACATTCAGACAGAAACCAATGACGACGGGCAAATCACGTTGTCGTTAGAATAAACACTATTGTTAAGCAAGGTTTGAGGATTTAGTCTTTTGGAAAGGTATTGTAAAGGCTACGTTTGTTGGAGATTTGGCTTGTTATTTTTGTATGATACCAATACTTTTTGACAGTAATACATTTTTTTAGCACAGTTCAAAGCTAGGAGAATTTTGCAGCGGATGTTAAAAATATTGGCTTGTTGTGTTGTATCACGTGTATTTTTTCATGGATTAATTAAAAGTATTGCTACTAACTACCTGCTTTTTGTTGGCATTACTACAATAACAGTTAATTTATTTGCATGAACGTTTGTAAACTTTTGCGTAATGCGCAATAATTAAAGATTATCTTGCGGCATTATTAAAAACAATTTAAATACAATATTTATGAGAACGAAATTTTTTTTAATTACAATGGTACTAGTTTTAACGGGCGGATTTTTGAATTCTTGCTCCAAAAGTGATGCTACACTTCCGACTATATCTTTTACTCAAGCGGAAGGAGTTGCTGATTCCCAAGGCGAATATACCATGCGTGGACATATACATTCAGATATTAGACTTCGTAAGGTTATCATCACAAAACAAGGTGCTGCTACGCCATTTTTAACGGATGACTCGACGGCAAATAATAAAACGGAGTATGATTTTACGTATTTAATTACGGGTATTACTACTGATACTTATATGATTGTAGATATTTATAATCAAGATAATGGTAAAAAAACAGTACAGTTTTTGATTCATCCTTAAGTATAGTTTGTTCTACGTTGTTGATTTTTTTATAGCGTAGGGATCACCCTGTCGCTATCGTCAGTTAGTTTAGGAATTACAACTGTTACTTTAAAAATAACCTCGTTGGAACTTGTTTCAACGAGGTTATTTTTTGTAATGATTTAGTTTTTTTGGTAAGGTTGATCATTGGTAATTGGTGTCAGTTGCTGGTCTATTGGTTATTGTAATTCTATTTTTTATAATCTGATTGTTATTGGTTTAAAAGCTGCGGTATTATAATTTCTCATTTGTATTTTCTTTGGCATCTCTGTTAACTTAAAGCCTATTTTGAAATTTGTTTTTTCTAAAGCCCCACACTTTAAGTTAATTTTCATTTTAACTAAACTTTTTGGTTTCTATCTCAAAAACTAACCATCGTCTAAAAGCTTTTTCATAACTAAAATTCTCGTCAGTTCTTTCAAAATAATCTGAAACTCGGTACTCCTTTTTTAATGTTTCCATTTTTATTTTGGGTTTAAAAATGTGTCAAGTTTTTTCAGGATATGACACTAACGTCTTGTTCGATTATGCCATTTGACCGCTACTAAAATTACTTGGTTTTGGGTTTAGAAATGTGTCATTTATTTTTAGAAGAAGACAATTACTACACGTAAAGAATAAGATGTTTATCCTATCTGCAATCCGTTCTCGACCTTGCAATCAGAAGTCAACAACACAATATCATTATCATTTCCTACACAGCCAAGTACAAGGCATTCACTCCTAAAATTTCCTATTTGCTTTACGGGAAAGTTAAGTACCGCCACAATTTGTTTACCAATTAAAGCTTCTTTAGCATACAGTTTGGTTATTTGCGCCGATGATTTTTTGATGCCTATTTCATTTCCAAAATCTATGGTTAGTTTAAAGGCAGGTTTTCGGGCTTCGGGAAAATCGTTGACAGTGAGAATTGTTCCAATGCGCATTTCAAGTTTTTCAAAATCTGACCAAGAAAGGTTTTGTTCCATAATTTTTAGGTATAAAAAATCCCGAGTAATCGGGATTTAAAATTAGTTCATAGTTGCATAGTTATAAATTCGTTGTCCTTGCAAATCATCAAGATGCGCTTTTTTTTGCATACGTGCAACGAGAGGTTTCCATTCCTCGCTAGAAAATTCTTTTGTATCGTACAACCTATGACATTTGGCACAATTATTTTCATAAAGTAATTTGCCTGCTGCTAATTCTGCGGATAACTCTTTTGGGAGCGTTGAGACTGCAGCAATTGACTCTGTTTTTTTAACTTGTGTGGTGGGCACACTCGATTTGGAAGCGCACGAATTTAGGAATAAGACTAAAACTAGTAGCGCTACTATTTTATATTTCATAGTTATTTTGTTAGTTGAGGGTAAATATAAAAAATTCCAAATATATTTTTATTGGGAATTTAATTTTAACTAAATGTTAGTTGGTTTTAGATTCCGAAACAAGTTCGGAATAAGTGACTCACATAATTTTATTTCTCAAAATTGGTTTTCTACTTATTTCACGTCCATTAATTCTACATCAAAAACTAAAGTCGCATCTGGCGGAATTACGCCACCGGCACCGCTAGAACCGTATCCTAAATAAGAAGGAATCACAAAACGTGCTTTATCGCCCACTTGCAACAAAGCAATTCCTTCGTCCCAACCTTCTATCACCTGACCTTGACCCAATCTAAATTCGATTGGTTTTTTTCTTGGATATGAACTATCAAAAACTTTTCCGTTTTCAAGCGAACCTTCATAATGCACCGATACTGTTTTGCCGCTTTCAGCTTGTTTTCCGTTTCCTTTTTGAATCATTTTATAGCGCAAACCACTTTGTGTTTTATCAAAGCCGGCAGCCAATTTTTCCATCGATTCTTCGGCCAATTTTTTAGCTTCTTCTATTTTTTTAAAACGAGCGCCTTCAAAAGTTTTAAAGGCTTCGATGGCATTCCATTTTTGTGCTTCTTCACCTATTCTAACAATTTCTAAACCTTCAATCAAGTCGCCTTGTGCAATGGCATCTACAACATCTTGTCCTTCGATAACGTTCCCAAAAACGGTGTGTTTCCCGTCTAACCAATTTGTAGGAACATGGGTAATAAAAAACTGCGAACCATTACTTCCTGGACCTGAATTTGCCATCGATAAAACGCCGGGTTTATCGTGTTTTAAAGTAGGATGAAATTCATCTTCAAAGCTGTATCCTGGTCCACCGGTTCCTATTCCTTGTGGACAACCACCTTGAACCATAAAATCGGGGATTACTCTGTGAAACTTTAATCCATCATAATACGGTTTTCCCATTGGTTTAGCTGAATTTTCTAATTGTCCTTCGGCTAATCCAACAAAATTCCCAACTGTTCCTGGTGTTAAATCGTGTGTTAGTTTTACTAAAACAGTACCTTTTGTGGTATTGAATTTAGCGTATATTCCGTTTTCCATTGTGTATATTTTTAAAAATGCAGTGCAAAGATACTATATAAAATTGTATTTTTGGCTACCAATAAAACGAAACTATGAGCTCTATTTTTAATAAAAATGACAACGAAATTATTATTGCGAGAATCAATAATCTTACGCCAGAAAGTAAAGTACAATGGGGGAAAATGAATGTTGCTCAAATGTTATCGCATTGTCAGGCGCCAATGGATGTTGCTTTTGGGATGCTAGCGTTGCAATCCAATTTTTTTATGCAATTGCTTGGGAAGTTTTTTAAAAATAAAATAATTTCTTCTAAAGAATTTAAAAAGAATAGTCCAACGGCTCCCGCTTTTATTAGAAAAGAATCTTGTGATTTTCAGAAAGCCAAGCAAGAACTTATTGAAAAGATTACTCATTTTTCAACACTAGGCAAAAACGCAATTAAAAATACACAACATCCTTTTTTTGGTAAAATGACTTATGACGAATGGGATACATTGCAAAGCATGCATTTAGATCATCATTTAAGACAATTTGGTGTTTAACAAAATTAAATCCTAGCCCCGATAGTAGTGAAAATCATTTTTTATTATCCTGTAGCAAAGCGGAGGGAAATAAAAAATATTGCAACGGATAGCGGGAAAGAGCTCCTAAAAAAAACTATTATCTTTGCGCCATGAGAATTGATATTATAACGATTTTACCCGAATTAATGAAAAGTCCTTTTGAAGCCTCAATCATGAAAAGGGCAATCGAAAAAGGATTGGTCGAAGTATATTTTCATAACTTAAGAGATTATACGACCAATAAACAAAAATCGGTGGATGATTATCCGTTTGGCGGTGGCGCTGGAATGGTGATGAATATTCAACCTATTGACGATTGTATTTCGTTTTTAAAAAATCAAAGAAATTATGATGATGTAATTTATATGTCGCCAGACGGGGAAACTTTGAACCAAAAAATGGCAAACACGGCTTCGATGTATGAAAATATAATCATATTGTGCGGACATTATAAAGGTGTAGATCAGCGTGTTCGCGATCATTTTATAACCAAAGAAATTTCGATTGGAGATTATGTTCTTTCTGGTGGCGAAATTGGTACTATTGTTTTTTGTGATGCCATAATTAGATTAATTCCAGGGGTTTTAAGTGATGAAACCTCGGCGCTGACAGATAGTTTTCAGGACGGGTTGCTTTCTGGTCCAATTTATACGCGCCCAGCAGATTACAAAGGATGGAAAGTCCCCGAAGTCTTATTAAGCGGTCATTTTGGCAAAATTGATAAGTGGAGAGAGACTATGGCGTTTGAACACACAAAAAATAGACGTCCAGATTTGTTAGATAATGGTGAATTGTGTATTGTGAATAGTGAATGAATTAGTAGATTGATGAATTACAGTATTTTACATATTAAAAAAAGGTAAAAAAAAATTCACAATTCATAATTCACAATTCACAATTCTTTTTTATATTTGTTCCCATATTTGACTAACCTCTGGCGAAAACCGTAAATGTTGCTCAAATTTAAACCATAATACTAAAAAAATGTCAAATTTAGTTGATTTCGTTAATAACGAGATATCAGTAAAAAAAGATTTCCCTACGTTTGGAGCTGGTGATACAATCACTGTTTTTTACGAAATTAAAGAAGGTGAAAAAACAAGAACACAGTTTTTTAAAGGAGTTGTTATTCAAAGAAAAGGTTCTGGAATTACTGAAACTTTTACTATCCGTAAAATGTCGGGTGCTGTGGGTGTAGAGCGTATCTTTCCTGTAAACATGCCAGCTTTACAAAAAGTTGAAGTTAATCAAAGAGGTAAAGTTCGTAGAGCTCGTATTTACTACTTTAGAGAACTTACAGGTAAAAAAGCAAAAATTAAAGAAAGAAGAAGATAATTCTAATTTTCTAATCATACTAAAAGTCTTCTCGTTCATAGAATTGAGAGGACTTTTTTTTGGCTTGATTTTAACTAGTTTTTTATGAAATCGATAATTTGTCGTCCGTAAAATGACGATTTCATAATTCAATAGGTTTTAGATGTCTAGACAACCAAATTTCTCACTTATTAATTATATTTGTTGTCGCAAAAATTTTGAATAACAAACCACAAGAATATGGCAAAAATTAAAGTAGCCAATCCAGTAGTAGAATTGGATGGCGATGAAATGACACGAATTATTTGGAGTTTTATTAAAGAGCAATTAATACTTCCTTATTTAGATTTAGATATAAAATATTACGACTTAGGGATTGAAAGTAGAGAGGCAACCAAAGACCAAATCACTAATGACTCTGCGGAAGCTATCAAAAAATATAATGTAGGCATCAAATGTGCTACCATCACACCCGACGAAGAACGCGTAAAAGAGTTCAACCTGTCAGAAATGTGGAAATCACCCAATGGCACAATCCGTAACATTGTGGGCGGAACGGTTTTTAGAGAACCAATTATTATGAAAAATGTACCGCGCTATGTTCAAGGTTGGACAAAACCTATCGTGATAGGGCGTCATGCTTTTTGTGACCAATACAAAGCCACTGATACTGTAATCAAAGGAAAAGGAACTTTAACAATGGCCTTTACCAACGAAGTGGGAGAAACAACCACATGGAATGTATATGATTTTAAGGGAGATGGTGTTGCCATGTCGATGTACAATACCGATGAAAGTATATACGGATTTGCGCACTCCTCTTTTCAAATGGCATTGACAAAAAAATGGCCCTTGTATCTTTCAACCAAAAATACCATTTTGAAAGCTTACGACGGAAGATTTAAAGATATTTTTGAGGAAGTGTATCAAAGCACTTATAAAGTAGATTTTGATAAAAACGGAATGACATACGAACACCGACTTATAGACGACATGGTAGCATCAGCAATGAAATGGAATGGTGGATTTGTTTGGGCTTGTAAAAATTATGATGGCGATGTTCAGTCGGATACGGTAGCGCAAGGATTTGGTTCGTTAGGATTAATGACCTCTGTGCTGGTAACTCCCGACGGAAAAACGGTAGAAGCGGAGGCAGCTCACGGAACAGTGACACGTCATTACAGAATGCACCAACAAGGCAAGAAAACTTCTACAAATCCTATTGCATCAATATTTGCATGGACTCGTGGTTTGGAACACAGAGGTAAATTAGACAACAATCAAGATTTAATCAAATTCTGCGGGGCATTAGAAACCGTTTGTATTGAAACCGTGGAGAGTGGCAAAATGACTAAAGATTTAGCTATGTTAGTTAAACCTGTGGCTTTAACCGATGCTGATTATCTTTCTACCGAAGATTTTCTGCAAGCGTTGAAAACTAATTTAGACAAAAAATTAGCGTAAGTTATTGCGGAATACTATATAGAAAATCGACCAAAAATTGGTCGATTTTTTTTATTTTTTTTCTTCTAGTCCATCAATCCTGTTTATTTTAACAATGGCTTTATATCCTGTATTCAAATCCCAATTTTGATTGGTAATAATTTTTTCATTTCCATCAATGAAAAGAAACTGACCCGTATTTGGAAATACTTCGCCAACATTTAGGGCTTCTATTTGAATGGAATTCAACCCTTTTTTTAATTTGAATTCATAATTTTTGAATCCACCCAATAAACCTATGTAAGGAACTACTCGTTCGTTATTGATCCAAATACAAACATTATCACCATCTACAGCAGAGTTGTCTCTACAGGCAATAATTAATTTTTCGGTAAAAATTTTGAACTCTCCAAGATATAAATCGCTGTCAACATTTTCTCTTGTCATTCCTTCCATTTTCATCTTATTATTCATTTTATCCGTATATTCTTTTGCGGGACTTGCAAATTGTTCTTTTTCAAAAACACTTTTTGCTTCTTCAGGTTTTTTTTTGAGTAACGAAACAGAAGACAATACCTTATCCTTTTTATCAAAAATACTCGGATAATTTATAACTTTAGAACTCATTGGAGCTATAGTTCCTTTTGGGTTTGAAATAGGCGCAATGTTGAGGGTACGTTTTGGAGTTTCAAACTGCGCAAACCCTTTGCATAGAAATAATATTAAAAATAAAAAAGCAAAAGTTGCTTTCATAAACTTTGGATTAAGTGGTAAAAGTATTCAATTTCTTTTCAAATAGTGTCCAGAATTAACCATTGATTAACATAAGATTGGTAACATATAGTATCTTTAAACGTCAAAAGAATAATTTTAACAGAATCATCAACTATATGCAACAAAAAGTATTGCTAATGTTATTGTTTTTAACAACAACGCTGGTATTTTCTCAAGAAAAATTTACGTTAAGCGGAACTATTTCTGATTCAAAAACAAACGAAACCTTAATTGGCGTGAATGTTTTTTGTACTGAATATAAAGTTGGAATCATCACTAATGAATATGGTTTTTATTCAATTACCCTGCCCAAAAGTGAGTATAAAATTCAAATTAGCTATCTCGGCTATCAATCAGTCACAGAAACCATTGTGCTTACACAAAACATCAAGAAAAACTTTGCTCTTACTGAAACTGGTCAGCAATTAGATGAAGTAATCATTACCGAAAAAACAGCTACCAATATTAGAAGACCTGAAATGAGCGTCAATAAACTTTCTATTGGAACTATCAAAAAAATACCTGTGGTTTTGGGTGAAGTCGATATAATCAAAGCATTGTTGACACTTCCAGGAGTTACTAATGCGGGTGAAGGTCAGTCAGGATTTAATGTTCGAGGTGGTGGTGCAGATCAAAACTTAATTTTGCTTGATGAAGCTACAATTTTTAATTCGTCACACTTGTTTGGTTTATTTTCTGTCTTCAATCCTGATGCGATTAAGGATTTGAAATTATATAAAGGGGGTATTCCTGCACGTTTTGGCGGAAGAGTTTCCTCTGTTTTAGATATTTATCAAAAAGATGGCAACAGCAATAAATTCAGTATGAATGGTGGTGTAGGCATAATCTCAAGTCGAATTCTTGCTGAAGGACCGCTTGTAAAAAATAAAGGTTCGTTTATTTTTGCAGGAAGAGCTTCGTATGCCCATTTGTTTTTAAAATTAACAAACAACAAAAATTCGGCGTATTTCTATGATTTGAATACCAAAATAAACTACAAACTCAATCAAAATAATAATTTATTCCTGTCGGGATATTTTGGTCGCGATGTTTTCAGTTTAAGTAATAGTTTTGTAAATACTTATGGAAATGCTACTTTGAACTTGAGATGGAATCATTTGTTTTCTGATAAATTATTCTCGAATCTTTCCTTAATTTATTCTGATTATTATTATGGTTTGGATTTAAATTTATTAGGATTCTTATGGAATTCAGGCATTAAAAATTACAATATAAAATACGATTTCAAACATTATGTTGCAGATAAAATCAAACTGAATTATGGTGTAAACACTAATTATTACGCTTTTAATCCGGGAACTATTGAACCTTCAAATACTACATCGGGAATTAATTATAGACAGCTCGAAAAAAAATATGCCTTTGAACCTTCTATTTATTTTGATGTTGAACAAAAAATAAATAACGATTTGTCACTTTCTTATGGCTTGCGTTATAGTATGTTTTATCGTTTAGGAAGTTCCACAGTGAATCTTTATGCCAACAATCAGCCCGTTATTTTCAATCAAGAACTGCAGATTTATGAAAAAGCAACGCCCATTGGCAGTAATTATTACGACCACAATAAAGTGATAAAAAGCTTTGATAATTTTGAACCGCGTTTTGCGGCTTCGTATCAATTAAATACTAACGAATCTGTAAAAGCTAGTTATAACAGGATGATTCAGTATTTGCAATTAATCTCCAATACAGCGTCACCTACACCTTTAGATGTATGGACACCAAGTGATAACTATATAAAACCTCAAATTCTTGATCAAGTAGCCTTGGGTTATTTCCGAAATTTTAAAGACGATAAATATTCATTGGAAGTAGAAACTTTTTACAAAAAAATAAAAAATAGAATTGACTATATTGATGGTGCAAATTTAATTGCTAATGAAGCTATAGAACAAGCTATTCTGAACGGCGAAATGAGAGCCTACGGATTGGAAGTTTTATTGCGAAAAAATACTGGTAAGCTTACTGGTTGGATTTCCTATACGTTATCAAAATCAGAACAACGTACTCCCGGGAGAAATGCCAATGAAATCGGAATAAATAATGGCAACTGGTACCATACTGGTTATGACAAGTTACATAATTTGTCGATTACCGGTTCGTATACTTTCAATCCTAAATGGACTTTTGGAGCCAATTTTGCTTTACAATCAGGTCAACCTGTCACATATCCCGACGGACAATATCAATATCAAGAGATTACCATTCCCAGTTATGGTTCCAGAAACGGTAACCGACTTCCGGCGTACCACCATTTAGACTTTTCAGCAACGTATGTGCCAAAACCCAATAAGAAAAAAGGTTGGCAAAGCGAATGGGTTTTCAGCATCTATAACGTTTACGGACGAAAAAATACTGCCTCTATTCGCTTCAGACAAAATGAAACGAAAGGTATGAACGAAGCGATTCGTTTGTCAATTTTTGGGATAGTGCCGGGTATAAGTTATAATTTTAAATTTTAATACTATGAAAAAATTCAATTATGTATTTGCCTTTATCATAGCTATACTAATGATCAGTTGTGAGGATGTTATCAAAGTAGATCTAAATACTGCTGCACCAAGATTGGTGGTTAATGGTTCTTTACAATGGCAAAAAGGAACGTTGGGCAACGAACAAAAAATAAAATTATCCACTACAACAGGATTTTATGACACGACCATTCCAACAGTTTCTGGAGCGTTAATTACGGTAACCAATAGTAGTAATGTCGCTTTTAACTTTACCGAAGAAGTGCCCAATTCGGGAGTGTATTTATGTCATAATTTTATTCCAGAAATAAATCAAACTTATGTAATGAATCTTGTTTTAAACGGCGAGACTTATACAGGAACTGAAACTCTTAAAAGCGTATCTCCAATAAATACGATAACACAAAATAATGCAGGTGGATTTAGCGGTACAGATGTCGAAATCAAAACCTACTATACTGATCCAGCAAATATTGCTAATTATTATCTGTTCAAATACAAATCTAGTACTAATGTTGTACCTTCTTTTCAAGTTTCTGAAGATGAATTTTATCAAGGCAATCAATTTTTTGGATATTATACCAACGGAGATATTAAAACGGGGGATAATCTAGACATTACCATTTATGGTGTTTCCAAACGGTATTTTGACTATATGAGCAAATTGATTTTGATTTCAGGAGGAAGCAATGGTCCGTTTTCAACGCCTCCCGCTACTGTTCGCGGAAACATTATCAACCAGATCAATCCTAGTAATTATGCTTTGGGTTACTTTAGTGTTTCCGAAACCGATTTTAGGAATTATATAATTCAGTAAATTACGATTTACGACGTTCAAGGTATGAACTAGAATTTATTTATATTTACAAATTATAACTCGTATATCATAAATCGTACTTAAGAATGTCTTCCCACCATATTGTTCGCGACGACCAAGAACCAGCTTTGATTATTGCCAATGGTGAAGCATGCAGTCAGGAATTATTGGAACAATTACTCGAATGGTCGCCATTAATCATTGTTTTAGATTCGGCTGTAGAACGGGTTTTTGAATTAGGCATTAAAATAGATGTGCTGTTAGGTGATTTTGACAGAGGTTTTGATGTCAATTATTACAAAGAAAAACAATATCCTATCGAGATTGTTCACACACCCAATCAAGACAAAACCGATTTAGAAAAAGCTTTTGATTACCTTATAGAAAAAAAACATAAAGCTGTTAATGTCATTTGGGCAACCGGAAGACGCGCCGATCATACAATTACCAATTTAACGAATATTGTGGCATACAGAAACCTGCTAAAAATTGTAATTCTTGATGACCATTCCAAAGTGTATTTGTTGCCAACTAAATTCGAAAAATGGTACACCGCCAATACAATTCTTTCCTTAATTCCTATTGGAAAAGTTAGGGGCATCACTACCGAAAATCTTTTTTATACCTTGCATAATGAAGATTTAACTATAGGTTATCGAACCGGAAGTAGCAATCAAACCATCCAAGATGGCATTGTTTCTATAACCCACAAAAACGGCGATTTATTATTAATGGAATGCTGGGATTAAACCAAAAAACAACTTGAAAAAAATAAATACAACTACTGAAAAAACCGATTTACATCCCAAAAATCTGCATCGGTTTCGTTATGATTTCGCAGCTTTAATCAACGTTTGTCAAGAGTTGCAGCAGTTCATATCACTCAATGAGCATCAACTAGAAACTATAGATTTTAGCAATCCTGATGCCGTAAAAGCACTCAACAAAGCATTGCTCATTGCAACTTACGAAATTCATAACTGGGATATTCCGGCCAATTATCTTTGCCCATCAATTCCCGGAAGAGCAGATTACATTCATTATATCGCTGATTTATTAGCCAATTCCAACAACGGAACAGTTCCGCAAGGCGAAACTATTTTAGGTTTAGATATTGGCATTGGTGCCAATTGTATTTATCCCATCATAGGAAATGTAAGCTATGGTTGGAGTTTTGTGGGAACCGATACCGATGAAAATGCGCTTCAAAATTGCAAAAAAATTATCGCTGACAATCCAAAATTGATGGAGGCAATAAGTTTACAATTGCAAACTGAACCAAGATATATTTTCAAAAATATTATGCTGCCCGAAGATAGATTTGCTTTTACCATTTGCAATCCGCCATTTCATAATTCGCCCGAAGAGGCTGCGAAAAGTGCGCTGCGCAAAATCAATGCTTTAGAGAACAGCAAAATAACAAAACCGGTCTTAAACTTTGGCGGTCAAAATAACGAATTATGGTGTAAGGGCGGCGAAATGGGATTTATTACCCAAATGATTTATGAAAGTGTCAAATACCCCCTGCAATGTTTGTGGTTCACGACATTGGTATCTAAAAAAGATAATTTAAAAACAATTTACAAACTGCTAAACAAAGTAGGCGCTGTAACTATAAAAATTATTGATATGGCACAAGGACAAAAAATAAGTAGGGTAGTGGCTTGGACTTTTTTAAGCGAAACCCAACAGAAAGACTGGAAGTTTAACACAGAATGATAGGCATTTTTATTAAATTTGTGTAAAATTTTTAGAACAGGAATACCCTTAAAATTAATAAAGTTTCTTTTTTACCAATGATACTTTTTCTTGCCCCAAAATAAAAATGAAATTCCAAGTCGTATCCGATTATATTCCTACCGGCGATCAGCCGCAAGCCATTGAAAAACTCTCAAACGGAATCATCAATGGCGAAAAATATCAAACGTTGCTCGGGGTAACCGGTTCGGGGAAAACATTTACTGTTGCCAATGTGGTTCAAAATGTTAATAAACCTACTCTGGTATTAGCACATAACAAAACCTTGGCGGCGCAATTATACTCTGAATTCAAACAGTTTTTTCCAAATAATTCGGTTCAGTATTTTGTTTCCTATTACGATTATTACCAGCCCGAAGCGTTTATTCCTGTTACAGGAACTTACATTGAGAAAGATTTATCCATCAATGAAGAACTCGAAAAACTTCGTTTGAGCACCAGCTCGGCTTTACTTTCGGGTCGGCGCGACATTATTGTAATTTCATCGGTTTCTTGTATTTACGGTATTGGAAACCCTGTAGAATTTCAAAAAAATGTGGTATCCATTGCCAAAAATCAAATTATTTCACGCACCAAATTGTTACACCAATTAGTGCAAAGTTTATATTCAAGAACCGAAGCCGATTTTACGCCCGGCACTTTTAGAATCAAAGGCGATACGTTAGACATTTTCCCAAGTTATGCCGATGAGCCGTACCGAGTTCATTTTTTTGGTGATGAAATTGAAGAAATTGAAGCCTTTGATGCTCGAAGTTCAAAGGTTTTAGAACGTTACGAACAATTAAATATTTATCCCGCTAATATGTTTGTGACTTCGCCCGATGTATTGCAAGCCGCCATTTGGGAAATTCAACAAGATTTGGTCAAACAAGTCGATTATTTTAAGGAAATTGGTAAACATCTTGAAGCAAAGCGCTTGGAGGAACGCACCAATTTTGATTTAGAAATGATACGCGAATTGGGCTATTGCTCTGGCATAGAAAATTACTCGCGTTACCTTGACAGGCGATTGCCGGGAACGCGCCCTTTTTGTTTATTGGATTATTTTCCCAAGGATTTTTTGATGGTCGTTGACGAAAGCCATGTTACCATCTCGCAGGTGCATGCCATGTATGGTGGTGATCGCAGCCGTAAAGAAAACTTGGTAGAATATGGTTTTAGACTGCCCGCTGCCATGGACAATCGTCCGTTGAAATTTGAAGAATTTGAAAGCTTGCAAAACCAAGTAATCTATGTATCGGCGACACCAGCCGATTATGAATTGCAAAAAAGCGAAGGAATTTATGTAGAACAAGTCATTCGTCCTACAGGATTATTAGACCCAATAATAGAAGTGCGCCCTAGTTTGAACCAAATAGACGATTTAATAGAAGAAATACAGCTGCGTTGCGAAGCCGACGAACGCGTTTTGGTCACTACTTTAACCAAGAGAATGGCAGAAGAACTCACCAAATATTTGACCAAAGTTTCCATTCGTTGTAGATACATTCATTCTGATGTAGATACGTTAGAACGTGTAGAAATTATGCAAGATTTGCGCAAGGGTTTCTTTGATGTTTTAATAGGCGTAAACCTCTTGCGCGAAGGGTTAGATTTGCCCGAAGTATCACTAGTAGCCATTCTTGATGCCGATAAAGAAGGATTTTTGCGCAGCCATCGTTCGCTCACTCAAACAGTAGGTCGTGCTGCACGAAACATAAACGGAAAAGCCATAATGTATGCCGACAAGATTACAAACAGCATGCAAAAAACCATAGACGACACCACATACCGTCGCGAAAAACAAACCGCTTACAACACCCACCACGGTTTGCAACCTACAGCTTTAAACAAAAGTTTAGGAAGTGCCTTGAGCAATAATTCTGTATCTACACAATATTACGAAAACCAATCCCTCAAAGCTGCCGAGCCCGAAAGCCTGTACTTATCTAAACCCGAAATCGAAAAGAAAATTAAAGAAGCGCGCAAAGCCATGGAAAAAGCCGCTAAAGAACTCGACTTTTTGCAAGCCGCCAAACTGCGTGATACCATTAAAGCATTACAAGAAAGAGTTTAAACAAAAACCAAAACGCATTTCGTTTACCTTCTCCTGACCTCGGTTGGTGTTAGACGCAGTGCGTTTACAAGCATGTTAGTACGAAAAGTATACAACAAATAAGAAGCCCGTTTGAAGATTTGTAAAAGATGTTTACTGTATTTGATTTTAAATAAAAGTGATGTTTATCACACATATACGCCCAAAAACAGATGGCTTTGTGTGATTTTGTCATACGTATATAAAAGTTAGGCACAAGCTTTAAACCAAAATTACCAATGCGCGACAAAGCAATAACAAAGAACTATTATTCAAACATTTTAAATTTTCAAAGTGCTAGGAGATTATGATGATTATTTGATTGTTGGCAAAGACGAAATAGAATTACATTTTTTTACGTTTAAGGAACTTAATCCAACAGAAAACTATGGAGGTGTTTATATTAGAACCGACGATATTGATAAACTTTACCAATCATTGCTCGATAGTAAAATAAGCATTCATCCAAATGGAAATTTAGATATCAAACCTTGGGGTCAAAAAGAGTTTGCTTTACAGGATTCAGACAATAATTTGCTAACTTTTGGACAAAGTCTTTAAATAACGGGGTAAAACAACAACTGCTAGCAGCCGTAATTGTTGCACAACTTCTCCGTATAACTAATTTTTAAAATCAAATCAACAAGTTACAATTCTATTTTTTTCAATTCCTTGTAGTTTCTGTTCAATTTTCGGAGTAAGATGCCATACAACAATCGGTAAAACAACCAAAAGACAAAAACAATTACTAGTATTGTTAAGAGCATAATTCCCAGAGTAACACACAAAGTATGATAGTTAGTTTCTTGAGCAATTTTGTTTTTGAGCAACTCCATTTTTGGGTTGTAAGCAAAAGCAATAGTAAATCCGGCAATAAGACTCAATACAATCATCGTCAAATTATACCATACATAATATTGCACCGTTTTTCGCGTTTTTAGTATGTCATGCATCAATTGTTTGGTTGAAGCTGTGGTCGAAATCTTAATGTAGTTTTTATAAAAGTTATAAATAAACCACAAGATCACTGCATAGTTTATAAAATTCAAGGCTTTGAAATACATTATCATTTTTTCGGCATGCAGCTTTTTCATATAATCATCTGTATTGTAACAAACGCTCATGGCTGTCCAAAACAAGACTTCTATGATACTAATAATCAAAATCCATTTTACAATAGAGGATGATTTGGTATGCAACATTTTATAAATCTCGTTTTCTGAAACCTGGTCAAACATATGGTTGTCTTTTTGCCACGCTTTTTTTAATAAATCCAACTCTTCCATAATCCTTAAGGATTTAATATTTTTTTTAATTTTCCTTTTATTCTATTTATTTTAACACGAGCATTTACCTCGCTAATACCCAATGTTTCTGATATTTCTGTATAATTTTTGTCTTCCAGATACAAGAAAACCAATGCTTTTTCAATATCATTTAGCTGTTGCACCGCTTGGTACATCAACTTGATTTGTTCCTCTTCTTCAAAGTTATATTCTTCCTGCGGTAAGAAATGTTTTTGCGCTTCGTAGCTTGTCGTAGCAATGCTTCGCGTACTTTTTCGGTAAAGTGTTATGGCAGTATTTAAGGCTACACGATACGCCCAAGTTGAGAATTTAGAATCGCCTCTAAATTTTGGAAAGGCTTTCCAAAGCTGAATGGTAACTTCTTGAAACAAATCTTTATGTGCATCTTCATCATTGGTATACAACCTACATATCTTGTGAATAATGTTTTGATTGTCCTTTAATTGTTTTACAAATACCTGTTCTAAATGGTCACTCATAGCCAGATTAGTATAGAATATATATGATTTGTTACACTTGCAAAACTACATATTTGTTTAGGAGTTTAAAGTAGTTCATCCACAATTGCACGAATATTTTTTATTGGTATTATAAAATATTCGTGTATTCATGACAAAAAAAGAATAACCTATATTTGCAAATCAAATTTTACAAGCAGTCAAGATGCAAATAGGACACTATAATACGCTCAAAATAGCACGAGAAACCAAAGTCGGACTTTTTTTAACCGACGGAAAAGACGATGTCCTGCTTCCTGTAAAATATGTTCCAAATGAATATGAAATAGGCGAGGAGCTTATAGTATTTGTATACCTCGATCATGAAGAACGACCTGTGGCAACTACATTAGAACCCTACATATTGTTAGACGAATTTGGGTTGCTACGGGTAAATTATGTCAATAATATTGGTGCTTTTTTAGATTGGGGATTAGAAAAAGATATTCTTGTTCCTTTTAAAGAACAAGCGCGACCTATGGAAAAAGGAAAGCGATACCTTGTATTTGCCTATATGGATGAAAAAACCAATAGAATAGTTGCCTCCAGTAAAACAAATCAATTTTTGAACAACGAAGAAATAACCGTTGCCGAAGGCGATGAAGTAGATTTAATCATTTCGCACATCACCGATTTAGGTATAAATGTCATCATCAACGAAATTCACAAGGGATTACTCTACAAAGATCAGGTATATGATGATATCCGAACAGGTGATAGGCTTACAGGATATATAATAACCATTCGCCCAGATAATAAAATAGATGTTTCATTACAAAAATTAGGGTACGAAAATATTGAACCCAATGCCGAAAAAATTATCAAAGAACTAAAAGCCAGCAGAGGTTTCCTTCGATTGAATGACAATAGCAATCCCGAAGATATTAAGACCGTGTTGAAAATGAGTAAAAAAACATTTAAGAAAGCAATTGGTTCGCTTTATAAAGACAAACTCATCGAAATTAAGGAAGACGGAATTTATTTAATTAAACAATAATTATTCGCCAAGTTCCATTTCTGTGGGCAACGGAGTTTCTATTGCGGTTTTCTTTTTATAAAAAAGACTACTCACCATACTCAAAGTCGAATATGGTCTGTTTGAAAATTTATTTCCCAAACACACCACCGTAACAGTATCTTTTTTTATGGGAACAAATGAAGTATTGTTGCCGTGCCACCAGCCGTTATGGTAAATCATTTTTTCACCTGTTGGCGGTAAAAATCGCATGCGCATTCCCAAACCATAATCCTTAACAGGTTTTGACACAAGACCAGCACTGTAACCAAAATATGCTTCTTGTAAAAGCTCTGGTTTGATAAAATCGGGGGAATAACTACCCAAATCAAATTTTACTAAATCTCTTGGTGTTGAATAAATATTTTTATCACCATACAAACCATCAAATTGATCCCACGCAAAAATGGTATTACCTCTATAAGATTTGGATGCCGTTTCCCGATTTGTTTCATAATTGAAAACATAAGTGTTTTTCATTCCCAAAGGTTTAAAAACCAATTCTTGCATGGCTTGACGAAAGTTTAAACCCGTCGCTTTTTCAATAATAAGAGCCAACAGTACATAATTGGTATTGCAGTAATCAAAGTGGGTATCATTTGGTGTGCGCAACTTAAAATTATTGGCCACCAACAAATCCAAAATATCTTGATTAGTAAGTATTTTATATTTGTTCCATCGTTTTTTCATCAACGTAGGGAAGTTGGCATAATGTTGTATACCACTTCTATGATTGAGTAGCGTACGGATGGTAGTATTTAGATAGGGAAATTTTGGAAGCCAATCGGTTACCTTTTGATCTAGCATAATATTGTCTTGTTGCACCAATCTTAAAATTGCCATACAAGTTAAAACTTTGCTTACCGAAGCTAGATGAATAGGAGTAGAAGCCGAAATTTTTTCGCCAGTTCTGGTATTCGAATATCCTTTATAATCTTCATAAAGAACTCTTCCATTTTTTACGACAATGAAACCGCCGCTGTAAAAAGGGGAATTGATATTTTTATTGTAAAAAGAATCTATAAAATGTCTTTTTTCTGCGATATATTTTTCAGAGACATTTCCCATCTTTATCGGAAAAGAAGAAGTTACGTGTAGGCTGTCATCTTGAGGATTACCGTCATTAGAATTCACAAAATCAACACCATTTTTTGGGCAGATAAAATAGAATAATGTTGCTAAAAGGAAAGTAATTGGGATAATCTTCATAATTGCAATAATACCGATATTTGGTCAAAATAAAAGCCTTTAGGTTCTAAAAGTTTTAGATTAGTTATTAAAAATAATAAACCTGACAAGTTTTTTAATCCTGGTCAGGTTCAAGGGCAAAAATGCAATAATAACTAACTTAATTTTCTAAAGAGCCACTTTTATCGGAAGCGTATAAAGCGTTCTCATTTTGTCACCGTCTTTATAACCTGGTGACCATTTAACTTTTAGTGATTTCAGTACACGAATAGCTTCTACCTCCAGTTTTTTATCAGAACTTCTTAACACTTTAATATTACTCATTACGCCATCTTTTTCAATAACAAAAGACATAATAACACTTACAGCACCCAAACCTTCATCAAGATTAGGTTTTTCAAAATTATTCCCAACATATTCGTAGAATTTTTTAATGCCGCCAGGATATTCCGGAAGTCGATCTAATTCGCTAGTTGATACCACATCAGTAAAAATAACTGGAGCAGTAATCGTTGTAGCTGAACCATCGTTTCCAGTTTTTGGCGTATCAGTTCCAATACTGGATGTAGTACTTTGATTTGTTGGTAAATTATCGTTCTTTGAAACATCCATTGCAAGTGGAGTGGCAGTTACAACCATATGTGAAAAGTTAGTTGGTTTGACCACACTTTGACTTTGAGAAGCTTTTGTTTTTGGTACGACAGGTTTATCAGGTTTTTGATAATGAAAATCTGTTATCGTAATAACGGTACCATCTTTAGTTGGTACAATAATAGGGTGCTCACCAAAGGACGAGATTAATAACCACAAACCAATTAAAGAAAAGAGAAATAGAATGCCACCAAAAAAGGCAAATAGTGTAATTTTTGGATTTTCCTTTCGTAACTTATATGCACCATAAGTTTTGTTTCTATCTTCGAAAACTAGATCTATCCAGTTTTTTTCATAAATACTAACGTTTGACATGATTATTTGTTTTTGAGTTAAGTATTTAAGCTACATAATCGAAAAGTTTTCATTATATAACGAAGGAAATTATAAAATAGTATATTATTTTATAAAATTTTTAAACTAAAAACACTGAACGTAATTAAACTCAATGTTTTTAATATATTTTTTCACAAAAAAGAAAGAATTATTTTTTGCTTACGATAATTTCAGCCAATAGTTTTTTGGCACGAAGCAATTTGATTTTAACGTTGCTCAAGGGTTCGCTTAATTGGTCGGCAATTTCTTGATAGCTCATTTCCTGAAAATAACGAAGCTGAATTACTTCTTGATAATGTGGTTTTAATTCTTTGATGAAATGTAATAAGCGCGATAAGTTTTGCTCTGTTATCAAGGCATCTTCTACAGATGGAGAAGTATCGGCAACATTGTATGCTTGCTGGTCTTCTTCGTCTGTGATTTCAACAAGATGTGATGATTTTTTTTTTCGAAGTAAATCAATATGTACATTTTTGGCAATGGCAATCAACCAAGTATTAAATTGAAATTCGGGATTGTATGTTGCAATTTTATCAAAAGCTTTCGAAAAAGTTTCAATAGTTACATCTTCAGAATCGGTTTCGTTCTCGGTACGTTTAAGCATAAAACCATAGACCTCATTCCAATAATGATTAAGCAAATAAGTAAAGGCAACTTGATCTCCTTTTTTGGCTTTTTCTATATGTAAATTTATTTCCAATGTACGGGTTTTGAAAAAGTGTTACTAACAAAAACATTCAATTGGATAAAAACTAAAAAAAATTCAATAATTGGGAACCAATACATTACATCTTTTTCTTTGAGTTTACCCGCAGCAAATCCCACTGCAATCCAAGAAAAAATATAACGAAAACCTATAATGCTCAAGACGGAAATCCACTGAAATTGGAAGGATAATAAAATGATAGCTGCTACAATAAATAACAATTGCGATAAGTAGAACAAGCCCAACTGATTTTTATCAAATAGTTTATAATAATTTGCTGTCGATAGGTGACGACGCTTTTGAATAAACCATTCTTTGAACGTTTTTTTTGGTTTTGAATAGGTAAAACTTTCTGGCAAGAAACATATAGTCGTGTTTTTAGCTTCTGCCGCCTGATTGATGAATAAATCATCATCGCCCGAACGTATTTTCATGTGATCTATAAAGCCACGTACTTTAAAAAACTCGTCTCTTTTATAGGCTAAATTTCTGCCAATTCCCATATAAGGCTTACCCATTTTTGCCCAAGAAAAATATTGTAAAGCTGTCAATAAAGTTTCAAAGCGAATTATTTTATTTAGAAACGAACCACCAATTTTTTCATAAGCACCGTACCCTAAAACAATTGTTCTTTCTGCGGTAAATTGCGAACTCATTGTTGCAATCCAATCCTTTGAACTAGGCACACAATCAGCATCTGTAAATAATAAATAGTCATGTTTTGCTGCCTTAATTCCTAGGGTCAGTGCATATTTTTTGTTACCCCAAAAGGCTTCGTTGTTTTCTACTTTGACTAATTTGATGTTGGAATGTATCTTTGCATATTCTTCAAAAATCTCCAACGTACTATCGCTTGAGGCATCGTCAATTAAAACAATTTCAAATTGTGGAAAATTTTGGTCTATTAGAAGCGGAATAAGTTTTCTAACGTTTTCTTCCTCATTTTTTGCACAAACAACTACCGAAACTGGAATTCTTTTTGGCGTTATAGTTTGTGGTTTAGCAAACGAGAATTTCCCAAAAACAACAATATAATAGAGGAATTGAACAACAACAACAACAATAAACAAGCAGAAAACAGTTAATAACATAATACTTTTATAACTTTAAAAAAGGACTACAAATGTACGTAAACGAATTATGAAATTTGAATTATAAATTATGAATTTTTAAGGCTACAATTTCCTATTTTTCTTCATTTCGTCAGCAACTGCTATCGCTTGATTGTCATTAGTTTTTTCTAATTCGGTGATGATAGTTTGGTAGTTTTTATCGTCTCGATTTTGCGATAGTTTTTTTTGTGCTTCAATAGAAGTTATTTCGATTTCAAAGGAAACAATTCCTTTTGCTTGTAGCATTGTTTTTTTAGACAAATCGTCTATACGAACAGGTTTTTCTGAATTAGTTTCGTATTTATTGACTAATCTCCTTAAGCCTTCGATGGTTTCTTCTAACGAATGAAGTTTCACTTTTCCATAAACGTGAACGGCGAGATAATTCCATGTAGGTACATTTTCGTGGTCGTACCACGATGAAGAAACATAGGAATGTGCACCCAAAAATATGGCCAAAACTTCTTCGCTATCCTTAAAAATCTCGGCTTGTGGATTTTCTCTCGAAACGTGTCCAACTAGAATTTGCTTACCGTTTTTTTCCTCCATTAAAAACGGAATATGTGTCGCCCAAAGCTTTCCAACTGTTTGATTTACCAAAATTCCAAACCCATTATTATGAATGAATTTTTGAATGTCTTTTTGGTTTTCGTTTTTATAAAGTTCGGGGATATACATTTTGAATTAACAATTTTTATCAATCCAATCGTAAAGTTCAGAGATAGTTTTTCCCATAGTTGTCAAATGCATTGCAGGAATTTCTTTGTCTTTTTCACGATGTGTAATCGTTCGGAAACAACCCGAACATTTATAGTGATCATGTGAAGCCTAGGTTCTTATGTAACTACACTTATTTACTTCTAAAAAGGCAACACAATATTTAGTCTTTACTGGTCTATTGTTTCCCATCTCAAACGAAACTTAATTAAAGTGTAGTTTCTAACATTGAGGTTTTTAATGTTCATGCTTCGAAACCTTGTAAAATACCATTTCCATCAACATAAGATTTTGAATAATTTTTATTATGAAATTTTACTTTAGCGAAACAAAGTTTTACTAGCTCAATCTCTCTTTATTCATGGGTTAGTTTCATCAAATCTTGGCAAAAAAGGGTTATGTTTTATTGAAAAGATTCTTCTGCTTCTTTTTCATTAGTTACATAGCCACTTACAAGTATGGCAGGAGAAACAACAATAAAGTGGTCACCTTCTTTTCCTGACGCAACAATAGCTTTAATAAATATTTTACTATCCTTAATTCTAATTGTCTCAATTATATCTTTAAAATTAATTTTCATAATTAAACTATTCTTTAGAGCAATTCAAATTTAGTGTTATTTTTTTGTAAATTCCAAATATTAATTTTTAAATCACATTGACCTCTACTTCTATTAAAATACCAAAACCCTTTAAAATTGTAGCTTGAATAGTTCTTGAAACATTCAAAATTTCTTGTCCTGTCGCATTGCCATAGTTTACCAAAACTAGGGCTTGATTTTTATGAATTCCGGCATCACCAAAACGTTTACCTTTAAATCCTGCTTTTTCAATTAGCCAACCTGCAGGAACTTTCACTTCGGTTTCTGAAACTACATAGTGCGGCATATCTGGGTGCAAAGCATGAATAGTATTGTATTGAGCTTTGGGAATAATTGGGTTTTTAAAAAAACTCCCACTGTTTCCCAGTTCTTTTGGGTCTGGTAATTTACTTTGTCGAATGGCTATAACAGCATTGGAAACATCTTTTAATGTAGGCGTAGCTATGTTTTGGTTTTCCAATTCTTTAGTAATATCACCGTAAGAAGTATTGATTTTATGATTGCGTTTAGTCAGTTTAAAAATCACTGAAGTAATGATAAACTGGTCTTTGACTTCGTGTTTAAAAACACTTTCTCTGTAACCAAAATGACACTCCTCTTTAGTAAAGGTTCTCATTTCTTGAGTTGCAATATTCATCGCTTGGCAGGAAACAAAAGTATCTTTAATTTCGGTGCCATAAGCACCAATATTTTGAATTGGAGTTGTACCAACGTTACCTGGAATAAGTGACATGTTTTCTAATCCGCCAAAATTTTGGTCAATAGTCCACAACACAAATAGATGCCAGTTTTCACCAGCCATACATTCTACCCATACAAAATTATCTTCCTCTCTAAGGATTTTTTTTCCTTTCAAATCAATATGTATGACTAAAGCATGAATATTTTGTGTCAACAACATGTTACTTCCACCACCAAGAATAAATTTTGGTAGTAATTTATTTTCTTGCAGAAGCGTTTTTAAGTCTTTAATAGTGTTAACAGCAACAAATTGTTTAGCTTTAGCTTCAATACCAAAAGTGTTGTATTTCTTGAGGGAAAAATTAGTTTGGATATTCATGTTTATAAAATCGGTACATCGACAAAAGTAAATCAAAGATTTTTTAAACGAATTTATTATAATAATTTTTTTGCCATTCGTGAAGCATAAAAATTGGCATAAAATAGGGTAAAATTTTAGTATTTCCTTTTCTGACTTCAGCAACTAATTTTTGTCCATCCAAATTTTCTAACATGGGCATATTAAAAATTTCGCTATTCGCAAAATTGTCTAATTCGTTTGTAAACATTGGAAAACTTAATAAATAACTTCCCCATGGCGCACTTAATCCTATTTTTCTAAAGTCAACAACTTCTTTCGGAAGTCTCGTTTCCATGGTTGATTTTAAGATGAATTTTCCTTTTTTACCTGTAAACATCCATTCATTATCTAACGTTCCTAATCCTGCAACTAATCGCTGGTCTAGAAAGGGTTCTCTGCATTCAATAGAAGTTCCCATAGTGCAACGGTCGTTTCTATCGAGCAACGAACATAAATAGGTATGTTGGTCAAAATATAAAGCTTGGCGCTGCAAACTTGCAGGATACAACTCTTTGGCTTCTTCTAGAATCTGATATCGATATTCATTGATAGGCTTATCATGGCAACCATAAAAAGTTTCAATATCGTTAGGATATACATTGGAGCCATTAAACAGAATCAAATCTGCAGGATTATCTATTTTTGAATAGCGAAGTAATTTATCGTATCGTGGCTTTTTATTAAAAGTTTCAAATTTGCTAATTTGTGAAATTACCTTTAACAAAGATGGATTTTTCAAAGCTTTATAGCGAACATAACCACCCATCAACTCATCGGCACCTTCGCCCGAAAGCAGTACTTTTACTTTTGGCTTGGCCATTTTTGCAATAGCTAATAAATGTGGTTCATTAAGATGCATTAACGGTTCGTCCTGATAATAGGAACTTTCTATTAAGTTTTGATACAAACTTTCATTTTCCAGTTTAGTGTGATTGAAGGTGTAGTTGTATTCTTCGGTTATTTTTTTTGCTAAATGATATTCATTATGTTCGTCTTCAGAAAAGCTTATATTAAAGGTTTCTATCTGATTAAACTTTTGTTCGTGAAGTGATGATAAAATTGAGCAAGAATCCAGTCCGCCACTTAACAAAACTCCAACAGCAACATCACTTACCATTCTTAACTTTACCGACTCAAAAAAGATTTCTTCAAACCATTTTTTTGGATTTAAAATTTGCGCGTGGTTTTGAATTTTTTCTTTTAAATTCCACCATCTGGTGGTTTTGGTCTTGCCGTTTTCATCTATAACCATGTGATGTCCTGGCAATAATTTTTTAATGTCGGTGAATAACGTTTCTTCTCCAGCAACAAATCTGTTAAAGATGTATTCTTCCATACTATTTTCTGAAATTTCAACCGGAACACCAGCAGCAAAAATAGCTTTCTGTTCTGATGCAAAATACAAAGTACTTTTGTAAATGCAGTAATACAAAGGTTTAACTCCCATCCGGTCTCGACACAGCGTAAGTTTCTTTTCTTGAGTATCCCAAATAGCAAAAGCAAACATACCATTCAAACGATGAAGCATTTCTAAACCATAAAGTTCGTAAAGTTTTAACAAAACTTCGGTATCTGAACTCGATTTTAAGATGACACCTTTGCTTTTCAGTTCAGGTATAAAAGATTGATAGTTGTATATTTCTCCGTTAAACACTAATACATATCGTCCGTTATTAGAAATATAAGGCTGATGCCCAGCTGACGATGTATCTATAATAGATAATCTTCTGTGGCCAAATCCGATATTGTTATTGATGTAAATTCCTGCATCGTCTGGACCACGATGTTCAAGAATGTCTCTCATTTTGATAAGTTGATTTTGGTCAACTTGTTTAAAGTTTAAATGGAAAATTCCATTTATGCCGCACATAATCGTTAGGTGTAAGTAGATTTAACAGTAATTAAATCATGATAAGAATTAGCAATTTTTTTCATGTTTGTTTTGTAGTTGGCATTTTCTTCTACAAAGGTTCGATTATTGGTTATCGCTTTTTTTGTAAAATCAGGATTGTAAAATGCCCACTCCAATTCTTGTGCTAAATTAAACTCATTTTTGATACTTACAAGTATTCCGTTAACTTTTTGTTGTATCCAACATCTATTTCCAGGTAAATCACTTACAATTGGAAAACAGCCGCATGCCATAGCTTCAAAAAGGGATGCAGATACTCCTTCGGTGATAGGTGTACTGATATAAAAATTTGCTTTTTGCAAAAAATTTGGGATGTCACTGTTCTTGATTCTTCCGGTAAAAATAACTTCTCCTTCTATCTTTAATTCTTTTGCTAGAGATTTCAATTTTTTCAATTCAATTCCGTCACCAATGATGGTCAGTTTGAAAGGAATTTTATGCTTTTTAATAATTGAAAACGCTTTTAAAATCAAATCATGCCTGTATTCTGGTTCGAGTGAACGCGTTACTGTAGCATTGATAATTTTATCATCGTGAGTATCATTAAATTCAAAATAATCTAAATTTATCCCTTTAGGCAGCACCATTACTTTATTCATATCGACATTACTATCTTTAATGTGGTCTTCCATAACTTTTCCCCAAGCATGTATTAAATCTGCCTTTTTAAAAGCATAATCTTGAAGTATTTTTTTGAAAACATATAAAGGAGAATTTGTTGGCCATAAATCGGTAATGCCTTGTTGTGCAATGGCTAAAGGTCTTATTCCTGAAATGGCTGCTAAATAACCATAACTTGTTGTTCGTTCGGCAATTACCATATCGGCATTAAACTTTTTAGCGATACTTTTTATCGTTAGAATGGCATTTATGAGTTCGATTAATCGATTAATTCTATTGACACCATTGCTACTTGTTTGAAGTTCCCAAGTTACGATTTCAAAATCGCCAAATTCCTGGAGACCATTCATCCATGTAATGGCATCAGCACGATAGGTTTCGCCCAAAAAAAGAATACGTTTTCTTGACATTATGGTTTATTCTTCGGTTTCTAACGCTCTAGTTAAAAAGTCATTAAATGGTTTTAAAGCAATTAGTTTTTGTGAAACAATTTTACTAAAATTGGTGTCCAAAAATAATTTGTCGTCCAATTTTATTGAAGCTGTAAAACTTTTTAGTTTTAAAAACTCAATCGCAGGATGATTTGGTTCAAAATCTTTAGGTGCTTTTTTAAGCGAATTACTTTCATCTTTGCTGATAGCACCAAATTCTGATTTGAACTTTTTATCGGCAACAATATTCTTTAAATCGTCGTAAAAAAAAGCAATTTCTTTTCTGATTTGCTTGAGCTCATTTGGTTCGGGGCACCAACAACCGCCGGCTATAAAGGAATTTCCTTTTTCGAAATGAATATAATAACCTGGAGCATTTTTTCTGTTTTTATTTTGAGACAGCCAAACACCAATATTGGTTTTATAAGGCAATTTATCTTTTGAAAACCGAATATCTCTGTTGATGCGGAACGTGCAGTTTTTAATTTCCAAAGGTTCTAATTTTTTGTCTAATGGTTTCATTTCTGCTAAAACCGAAGCAATATAATTGTGGTAGTCTTTTTTATAGTTTTCATACCTTTTTTTGTTGGCATGCATCCATTCGGTATTGTTGTTGGCAACTAAATCTCCCAGAAAATCAACAGCTTCTTTGGTTATCATAAAAAATAGTTTTTATCAGTGATAATTTGTGCAATCTGCGTTTTTACAGATGTTTTTTGAGATCTTCTTCCGAAATATAACCTACGTTGCGCCATACTTCTTTTCCTTTTTCGTAAACAATTATGGTTGGTAATCCCTCTAATTTCAATTGTTCTACAATGGTTTTGTTTTCATCGGCATCTAATGAAACAATTTTAATTTTGTCTTTCATTTCTGTCTCCATTTTCAAAATATAGGGTTTCATTTTTTGACAAGGAGCACACCATTTGGCATTAAAATCAATCATAACTTTATCACTCGATTTTACTAATTCACCAAATTCCTGATCACACATTCCGATAATTTTGTCGCTTGGTTTGGCACTGCCAGCAGCATTCCATTTCATGATGCCACCATCCAGATTGTAAATTTCTTTGAACCCCAGTTCGACCAATTTATCTGCAGCTTGAGCGCTTCTTCCACCCACTTTACAATACACAAAAATTGGCTTTGATTTATCAAATTTAGTAGCTTTATCAACAAAATCATTTCCATTCCAATTTGCATTCACTGCATTTTCAATATGATCGTTACTGTATTCTTCGGGAGTTCTAACGTCTACTAACTGGGGATTTTGAGTAGTTTTTAGCTTTTCTGCAAATAATTTTGCATCAATAGTTTTAACAGTTTTTGACGATTGTCCTTGACAATTTATAAATAAAAAAGGAAGTAATAATAAGGAAAGCAAATTGATTTTCATAATTTAAAATTTAATACAAAATTACAAATTTGAGCGATACTAAAGCGCAAATATTTTATAACTCTGAAGTGTTGATTTTACAATATTTTCCGTGCGTTCGGCATGCGTGTCTGAAATAAATAACTGTCCAAATTCTTCTTGATTTACCATTTCAATTATCTTGCCTACGCGAAATTCATCCAACTTATCAAATATATCATCAAAAAGTAGAATTGGTTTTTCACCGCTTTGTTTTTTTACGAAATCGAATTGTGCTAGTTTTAAAGCTATTAAAAAGGATTTTTGTTGTCCTTGTGAACCAAATCTTTTAATAGGATAATTGTTTATTTCAAAAGACAAATCATCTTTATGAACACCCACTGAAGTATATTGTAAAGCCCTGTCTTTTGTAAGATTTTTTTCTAATAAAGTCAAACTGTCACTTTCAAACAAATCACTTTGATATATTAATTGAACGGTTTCGGCTCCAGTGGTTATGTCATGATGGTATTTGTTAAAAATCGGAACAAAATCGGTTATAAATTCTTTGCGCTTTTCAAAAATAGCTTGCCCTAAAACATTTAATTGTTCGTTATAAATATCTAAAGTATCGCTTTCAAAAACATGATTTAAAGCAAAGTACTTGAGCAAAGCATTACGCTGGCTGATGATTTTTTGGTACTTAATTAGTTGTTGTAAATAGGAATTGTCCAGTTGGGAAATCACGTTGTCCATAAATTTCCTACGAGTTTCGCTGCCTTCTACAATCAAATCGCTATCGGCAGGAGAAATAATCACCAGAGGAATAAAACCAATATGATCTGAAAATTTTTCGTAAAGCTTGCTGTTGCGTTTCAGTATTTTCTTTTGCCCTTTTTTTAAGCTACACAGAATTTGCTCGAATCTTTCATTCTTTTCAAATTCGCCATCAATTACAAAAAAATCCTCACCATGTTTTATATTTTGCACAGCCAACGGATTGAAATAACTTTTTCCGTTTGCCAAATGATAAATTGCATCGAGAATATTTGTTTTTCCGATACCATTTTTTCCAACCAAACAATTGATTTTGGTATCAAAATCAAAGCATGCTTCCGAAAAATTTTTATAATTGAATAAAGAAATTTTTTTTAAATACATCTGTGATGACTAACTAATACTAGGAAAAGTGAAATTTTGGAGTGCCTTTATTAGGACGTGCAAATTATTGAAAAATATCGATAAAAAAGGCTTTCAAATTTTTTCTTTTAGGGTTATTTTGTCTTTGAAAAGAAAGAACCTTTGTCAAAAAAAAATAATTTCAAGATGTTTACATATTAAATCAGTTTTTTTTGTGTCGGTTTGAATAAAAATTTTATTTTTGCGCACACTAAATTAAAAATAGATGGCAACTTTTAACAAAAGAGGATATAAATCACCAAAGGAAAAAGCGGAAAAATTAGATAATAATTATATCGAAGATGTCAACGTAGACGTAAAGGACAGTGCAACGGCAAAAGCTTTTGACACATTAGATCAATCTGCTTCGAGAGCGGAAGATTTTGTCGCTAAAAATCAAAAATACATTTTAGGATTTCTTACTTTTGTTGCGGTTGTTACGGTGTCTTATTTATTATATCAAAAATTTATTGCAGAACCAAAACAAGAAGAAGCTGCTAACGAATTATTTGTAGCACAACAAAATTTTCAGAAAGCGCTAGATGATGCCACTGGAACGAAATCAGATTCTTTATTTAATTTGGTTTTAAAAGGTTCTGAAGGTAAATTAGGTATGGTGAAAATCTCGAATGATTATTCAGGAACTGCTGCCGGTAATTTAGCCAACTACTACACAGGTATTGCTTATTTGAATACAAAAAAATATCCTGAAGCTATAAAGTCATTAGAAAAATTTTCTTCAAATGACGTTATGTTAAGTACTTTGGCAAAAGGAGCTATTGGGGATGCATATGCGCAACAAAATAAGCAAAAAGAAGCATTTGATTTTTATATTAAAGCAGCCGATGCTAGCAAAAACGATTTTACCAGACCTCGATATTTATTAAAAGCAGGTAAAACATCTTTATTACTAGGAAACAAAGCGGATGCAGTAAAATATTTCACCGATATTAAAGATAATTACGATGCATCACCAGAAGCCCAGCAAATTGATGCTTTGATTGGATTAGCGCAGTAAATAATTACGAATTTCAAATTACGAATTTCGAAAGTATAAGGATTCCTAATTCCTAATTAAATTATGGCTACAGCAAACAAAAATCTATCCAATTACGATAAAAACACAATCCCAAACGTGAAAGATTTTCGGTTTGGTATTGTTGTTTCAGAGTGGAATAATCATATCACAAACGGTCTTTACAACGGAGCAGAAGTGGCTTTACTGGATTGTGGTGCATTACCAGAGAACATTATTAGGTGGGATGTGCCCGGAAGTTTTGAACTGATTTATGGAGCAAAACGCATGATTGTTACTCAAGACGTAGATGTTGTTGTTACTATTGGCTGCGTGATAAAAGGCGAAACGATGCATTTTGAATTTGTTTGCGAAGGCGTAACCCAAGGCATAAAAGATTTAAACCTCCAAACCGATGTTCCTGTGATTTTTTGTTTACTGACCGATAATACGGAACAACAATCTATTGATAGAAGCGGAGGTATTTATGGCAATAAAGGAACCGAAGCTGCCATTGCTGCAATAAAAATGGCACATTTAAGAAAAAAGACTTCATAAATACAAGACAAAACAATTGGTAGCTTACAATTTATGAAAACCAATACAAACATTTGTGTTTTTAGATATTAATGTTAGATTTACAATCTATTTTTATCAAAAACTATTTTATGAGCATAAAATTCAGATTGACAATAATGAGCTTTCTCCAATTCTTCGTTTGGGGAGCGTGGTTGATAACTGTGGGTAATTATTGGTTTGCAACAAAACAATGGAGTGGTGCCGACTTTGGAGCCATTTTTTCTACACTTGGAATCTCGTCTATCATCATGCCAGCTATAACGGGAATTATCGCTGATAAATTTGTAAATGCTGAAAAATTATATGGTGTGTTGCACATTCTTGGAGGATTAGCACTATTATATATTCCTCAAGTAGACAATCCCACTACATTTTACTATGTTATTTTTGCGGCAATGCTTTGCTATATGCCTACGATTTCGTTGTCTAATTCAGTTGCCTACAATATCTTGAAAAGCAATGATTATGACGTGGTAAAGGTGTTTCCGCCCATCAGAGTTTGGGGAACGATTGGTTTTATCGTGGCCATGTGGATTACAAACCTGACTGGAAATAAAGCATCGTATAATATGTTCTATTTGTCTGCTTTTGCAGCCTTTGCTTTGGGAATTTATTCTTTTACTTTACCCAAATGTACTCCGCAAAAATTGATATCTAAAGATGCATCTGTGTTCGAAAAACTAGGATTGAACGCATTCAAGTTATTTGCAACGTACAAGATGGCTTTGTTCTTTTTGTTCTCGATGTTTCTTGGCGGAGCGCTACAGTTAACCAATATGTATGGAGATGTTTATCTTTCGGAATTTGCTAAGGTCCCCGAATATGCGAATTCATTTGTTGTAAAATATTCTACGATTATCATGTCGATTTCACAAATCTCTGAAACCCTATTTATACTGGCGATTCCTTTCTTCCTAAAACGATTTGGAATCAAACAGGTAATGTTAATCTCAATGCTTGCTTGGGTTTTGCGTTTCGGATTATTTGCGTATGGAAATCCTGTTGACGGGTTATGGATGATTATCATGTCTTGTGTAGTATACGGAATGGCATTTGACTTTTTTAATATTTCAGGTTCATTATTTATTGAAACTACCACTGACGCCCGAGTTCGTTCTTCTGCACAAGGTTTGTTTATGATGATGTCCAATGGTTTTGGTGCTTTCTTTGGCGGGTTGTTAAGTGGAATGGTAATAGATAAATATTTTACTCACGCTGGTGTGAGAGACTGGCATAACATTTGGCTTTCGTTTGCTGGTTATGCTTTAGTCATTGCGATATTGTTTGCTGTGATGTTTAAGCATAAGCACAATTCTAATGCTGTGGCGAATGGGAGTCATTAAGTTATTTAAGCTTCTCATTTGAAAGGGTTTTTAGTTGCACAAAATTTCGCTGTCTAGCCCCGATAGAAGCGGCACCTGCCTGACGGCAGGCTGGCGGAGTAAAGCGGATAGCGGGAAAATGGAAACCAAGAAAGCCCGAAGCATTCGCTCCTAAAACAAAAATCTTTTATCTTTCTTCTTTGCTCTATTTTCTTCTTCTAAATATTTTGTTATAAAGAAATTATGCTTACTTTTGCCAACCTTTTGGCGAAGAAGAGTTTCCTTTAGGTATTAAATATTTATATACAAACACTGTTGTGTTTTTATTGCATCAAGAAACTCAAGAAACACAGCATACAAATTATTTTATTAGCATGGCTGTATTAAACAAAGAACAACAAGAGTTTTTAACTGATTTTAACTGGCACAATTACGCCGAAGGAATTGATCTTGTAGATGAGAAAAACCTGCAAGAGTTTGAAGAATTAGTTACTAAAACATTTATTTCAACGGATCAAGAAGAAGTAGTAGAAGGTGTTGTGGTTAGAATTACTGACAGAGACGCAATTGTTGACATTAACGCGAAATCAGAAGGAGTTATTTCTTTAAACGAGTTCCGTTATAACCCAGGATTAAAAGTGGGTGACAAAGTAGAAGTATTAATTGACATTCGTGAGGACAAAACAGGTCAGTTAGTATTATCTCACAGAAAAGCAAGAACTATCAAATCATGGGATAGAGTTATTTCTGCAAACGAAACAGGTGAAATCGTTACTGGTTTTGTTAAATGTAGAACTAAAGGCGGTATGATTGTAGATGTTTTCGGTATTGAAGCATTCTTACCAGGTTCACAAATTGATGTGAAACCAATCCGCGATTACGATGTATATGTGAACAAAATGATGGAATTCAAAGTGGTGAAAATTAACCATGAATTTAAAAACGTTGTTGTTTCGCACAAAGCGCTTATCGAAGCAGATATCGAAGTTCAGAAAAAAGAAATCATTGGTCAATTAGAAAAAGGACAAGTATTAGAAGGTGTTGTTAAAAACATTACTTCTTATGGTGTTTTTATTGACCTTGGTGGTGTTGATGGATTAATCCATATTACTGACCTTTCTTGGTCAAGAATCAATCACCCAAGTGAAGTTCTTGAATTAGATCAAAAATTAAACGTTGTAATCCTTGATTTTGATGATGAGAAAACAAGAATTCAATTAGGTTTAAAACAATTGAACGCTCACCCTTGGGATGCTCTTGATACAAAATTAGCTATTGGAGACAAAGTGAAAGGTAAGGTAGTTGTAATCGCTGATTACGGTGCATTTATTGAAGTAGCTGAAGGAGTTGAAGGTTTAATCCACGTTTCTGAAATGTCTTGGTCTACGCACTTGCGTTCGGCTCAAGATTTTGTAAAAGTAGGCGATATTGTGGAAGCAGTTATCCTGACACTTGATAGAGATGATAGAAAAATGTCTTTAGGTATCAAGCAATTAACGCAAGATCCATGGACAGATATCACGGCTAAATACCCAGTAGGTTCTAAACACACAGGAATCGTTAGAAACTTTACAAACTTTGGAATATTCGTTGAGTTAGAAGAAGGTATCGATGGATTGGTTTATATTTCTGATTTATCTTGGACTAAAAAAATCAAACACCCATCAGAATTTGTAAACGTTGGTGATAAATTGGATGTAGTAGTATTAGAGTTGGATGTTGACGGACGTAAATTATCTTTAGGTCACAAACAAACCAATGAAAACCCTTGGGACAAACATGAAGATACTTACGCTGTTGGAACTATCCACAACGGAACCATTGCTGAAATTGTTGATAAAGGTGCTACAGTAGATTTTGGAGATGATGTTGTTGCTTTTATTCCAACCCGTCATTTAGAAAAAGAAGATGGTAAGAAATTGAAAAAAGGCGAAACAGCTGAATTCAAAGTAATTGAGTTTAACAAAGAGTTTAAGAGGGTTGTAGCTTCGCATACAGCTATTTTTAAAGAAGAAGAAGAGAAAAATGTTAAAGCGGTTGCAGAAGCAGTTGCCTCAAACAATAACGCACCAGCTTCGACTCTTGGCGATAATAACGAAATTCTTGCTGGCTTAAAAGCTAAAATGGAAAAGAAAGAAAAAAAATAATTTTTGTTTCTTCCTAAATTAAAACTCCCGATGAAAGTCGGGAGTTTTTTTGTTAAAGAATCTTAAGTGCTAAAAAGTGTGTTTCTTTATTAAATGTTAGTGTTGCTATTTTATAAAACAATCAAATAAATTTGGCTTTAGTCTAAAGAATATATTTATTATCTTTGTTTTATGAAAGATACCATTTTAGCACAAATATCGGAATTAAATCAAGAAGAGAAATCTCGATTATATAAAATTATAGAAGGCTTTTTGTTTGATAATGAAATAGAT
>NZ_JANXUG010000068.1 GCF_025352015.1 Flavobacterium sp. | reverse complement strand
ATTAATTTAAAAACCCTTTCAGAGTTTCAAACTCTGAAAGGGTTAAAACGCTGAATAGAATTTAACTATTTTAAACAGTTACTAAACTATTTGGCTCTACCAAAATTGCTGCCCCGTTTACGAAAACCGAAATCGCTGTTTCGCCTTCCAAGCTAAAGTTAGTTTCATTTTGATGCACCGCCACTTTCAAGATTTGGTTTCTGAAATTAATTTTAAACGAATACGCTTGCCATTGCGAAGGTATTCTTGGTTCAAAGTGGAGGCAATTATTTTTTACTCTCATACCGCCAAAGCCTTCCACAATACTCATCCAAGTTCCTGCCATTGAGGTAATGTGCAAACCTTCTTCTACTTCTTTGTTATAATCATCCAAGTCTAAACGTGATGTTCTTAAATAGAAGGTATACGCTTGTTCCATTCTGCCTAAAGTGGCTGCTTGAATGGAATGTACACAAGGCGAAAGGGAACTTTCGTGCACCGTAAATGGTTCGTAAAAATCAAAGTGCTTTTCGAGTTGTTCTTTAGAAAAATCATCCTCAAAAAAGTAGAAACCTTGCAAAGTGTCTGCTTGTTTGATATAAGGCGAACGCAAAATTCTGTCCCAAGACCATTTTTGATTTATAGGTCGCTGCGATTTGTCTAAATATGCAACTTTCACTAATTCTTTGTCTAAAAAACCGTCTTGTTGTAAATATACATCGTGTTCTTCTGAATAAGGGAAATACATATTCGCAGCAACTTTTTTCCAATTTTGTAATTCGGCATCAGATAATGTTACTGTTTCAATGATGCGTTTATGATCTTGTGGATATTCTAACGAAACTTTCTGAATTTGTTCGAGCGTATAATCAATACACCATTTGGCTAAATAATTAGTATAAAAATTATTGTTTACGTTGTTTTCGTATTCATTTGGACCTGTAACTCCCAAAATCACATACTGATTTTTAGCAGTTGAAAAAGTCGCTCTTTGCTGCCAAAAACGTGCAATTCCAATGAGGACTTCCAATCCTTTTTCAGGAATGTACGAGTAATCGCCAGTGAATCTATAATAATTAAAAATGGCAAAAGCAATCGCACCATTTCTGTGGATTTCTTCAAACGTGATTTCCCATTCGTTGTGACATTCTTCCCCATTCATAGTGACCATAGGATATAAAGCCGCGCCATTTGTGAATCCTAATTTGCTAGCATTTTCAATAGCTTTGTCCAAGTGATTATACCGATACGCCAAAAGATTGCGTGCTACTTGCTGGTCTTTGGTCGCCATATAAAACGGAATACAGTAGGCTTCAGTATCCCAATAGGTGGATCCGCCATATTTTTCCCCAGTAAAGCCTTTTGGACCTATATTTAGTCGAGAATCTTTGCCTAGATAGGTTTGGTTTAACTGAAAAATATTAAAACGAATGCCTTGTTGCGCTTTTACATCGCCATCTATAGTAATATCACTCATTTCCCAAATTTTTGCCCAAGCGATGATTTGGTTATTTAACAGTTGGTCGTAGCCAAATGATAATGCTTTTCTAATACTATTTTGAGCAGCAACTTGTGTATTTTCATGGTTTAAGGATACCGTGTAACCACCTAATTTTTGTATAGATACTGTTTGACTTTTTGCGGTCTGAACTTCATAAGTAAACCGAATTTTTTCTTGTGAAGCATCCACATTTGAAGGTGAAACATTTTGATTTTCACCATCTAGCAAAATACTATTTTGCATGAAAGTAGTAGCAATAAAATGCGTTTTGAAGGTTTGTGTCGTTACATACGCTTCGTTTCCTGAATTTTTAATGTCTAATGGTTCCCAAAACTTTTCTTCCCAGTTGGCATCTTCGTTGTCAACTCCTGCATCAATATAAGGTTTGAAAACTATTGTAGCATTGTGATTTAAGGGTGTAATTTCATAATTAATGACGCCAACTTCATCTAAATCCAACGAGAGAAAACGACAAACGTTTACTAAAATTTGAGTTCCGTTTTGTAAAGTTGCTTCAAACGAACGGTTGTAAACTCCTTGTTTCATATTTAGTTCGCGACGAAAGTTTTTCACTGCTGGGCACACTGCTAAATCAAGGGTTTCTCCATTAATTTCGATGTCAATGCCAATCCAGTTTGGGGCATTTAATACTTTAGCAAAATATTCGGGATAACCGTTTTTCCACCAACCCACTTTGGTTTTATCGGGGTAATAAATTCCTGCAATATAACTTCCTTGAAATGTTTTTCCAGAGTACTGTTCTTCAAAATTCGCGCGTTGACCCATAGCACCGTTTCCGATACTGAATAAACTTTCGGAAGATTTAACCATTTCGGCATCAAATCCTTCTTCAATAATAGACCAGTTATCTGGTTTGATATAATCTTGATTCATCTTTTTTTAATTTCCTTTTAGCATTCAATTTTAATTTATAAATGCTTCGATAAAAGAAGTATCCATAAAGGTAAAATCTTTGAAATTGTATTTTGCTTCTTTCAAAATTCTCTCATCGCCAATTCCGATGCTTGTCATGTTCGCAATATTAGCAGCTTGTATGCCAGCTACCGAATCTTCAAAAATTATAGCGTTTTGGTTGGTAGCATGTAATAATTTGACCGCCTGAAGAAATACTTCTGGATCTGGTTTCGCATTGGTTACATCATTTCCGTCTACAATGGCGTCAAACAAATGCAAAATTTTTACTTTTTCTAAAATAGGTCGTGCGTTTTTACTTGCCGAACCTAATCCGATTAATTGATTTTTTTCTTTAATAAATTCTAAAATATTGAGAACGCCTGGAAGAATTTCTGTTTCATCCATGTGCTCAATATAAGAGAGATAATCTTCATTTTTTTGAGTCAACCATTTGTTTTTGTTGTCTTGGGATGCTTCGACATTTCCAAGTTTTAATATGATATCCAAAGAACGAACGCGGCTAACTCCTTTTAATTCTTCATTGTGTTCTGGTGTAAATTCGATTCCTAAATCGCTTGCTATTTTTTGCCAGGCTAAAAAATGATATTTAGCGGTATCAACTATAACTCCGTCTAGGTCGAAGATGAATGCTTTTTTATTCATTTATCCTATAATAACTTTTCTGTCGTTAATAAAAACATTGCACAAGCCAGCCAGGATGAGCGAAATCCCTGCCAACAACATCGGAGCAATGCTACTTTTGCTGATTATTTCAGAAAGGAAATTAATACCTCCTAAAGCTGCAATGATTTGTGGAATTACGATGAACATATTAAAAAGTCCCATCATCATTCCCATTCTTTTTTCATCCACCGAACTCGATAGCATGGCATAAGGCATAGACAAAATGCTTCCCCATGAAATTCCAATTAAGATGAATGAAACGTTTAGAAGGGGTGCTTTTCCTAAACCCATTAACAGAAATCCTGCTCCACCAGCTATCAGCGAAAACATGTGGATTGTTCTTCTGTTAACAGTTCGTTTTGAAGCATAAAAAGTAAGCAGTAAGGCAAAACCCATTGAAGAAAGTCCGTAGATTCCCATAGCGGAGCCAACGCTGTCTGCGGCTGTTTGATACGCTGTATTGGCGACATTGAATGCCTCTTTTTGTGCGGGAATAGAAAAATTAAAGGATTCTTTGTTTGGTGCTGGCGCTTTATAGACATAATCAGTAAGCGCTGGCGTTGCCATACTCCACATAGTAAAGAATGCAAACCAACTGAAAAACTGAATTAGCCCAAGCTTTTTCATAGTTGTTGGCATATTTTTTAAGGAATAACCTAAATCTTTAATAAATCGGTTTTCTTTTTTTTCATTCTTGAAAGTTTCTATATCTTTAGGTGGATATTCTTTGGTTTTCATCACGGTGTAAAGAATGCTGATAAGAAAAACCAGCGCACCAATACCAAAAGCTATCTTAACATACTCGGGAACAATACCCGGAGGAGCTTCTTCGGTGAAACCCATTTTATTAACTAGCCACGGAAGATTGGATGCTATCCAAGTGCCGATACCTATAATAAGCGTTTGAAGAACAAAGCCGTACGAACGCTGTTCTTCAGGAAGTTTGTCAGCAACCAATGCTCGGAATGGTTCCATACTGATATTTATGGAAGCATCAAGAATCCATAAAAAACCAGCTGCAACCCAAAGTACTGATGAGTAAGGAACAAAAAATAATGCAAAAGAACTCAAAATTGCTCCCATTAGGAAATAAGGTTTGCGTCTTCCGTATTTTGGATGCCAAGTATTATCGCTCAAATATCCAATTATGGGCTGAACAATTAATCCTGTTAACGGTGCCGCAACCCAAAGGGCTGGAATATCGTGTGCGTTTGCTCCAAGGGTTTGAAAAATTCTAGACATGAATCCGCCTTGAAGGGCAAATCCAAATTGAATTCCTAGAAATCCGAAACTCATGTTCCAAATTTCCCAGAATCCTAATTTACGCTTTTCCATTATCGTAATTTAAAGATTTATAATACGATAAGCGTGTTGCTTATCAAAACTTACTGTTATTTCGAAGTAAAAGTACAAGCTTTGATAGTCGGTGGTAAATATATAAAAATTCTGAATTCTGAATTATCAATTGTCATTTATTTTTAAAAATCATACAAATTGATTGAAGGGCAATCATTTAGATAGTTGATTCTCTCTCGACTAGTTCGGTTTCAATCACTTCTGTACTGTACTGTTCGTCTTGTTGTTCCTCTTCTTCTGATTCTAATCTTTCAATGAGCATTTTAGCTGCTTTTGCACCCATTTTTATTCCGTTTTGACTAACGGTTGTGATGCTTGGCGAAGAATATTTTGAAATAATACCATCAGTAAACCCAATGATGGAAATATCATCTGGGACTTTTTTACCCAATTTATAAGCTTCTTTAATTGCCGTAACTGCGAATAATTCGTTTACTGCAAATATGGCATCTACGTCATTGTTTTGTATTAATTTAGCAATATTATGCTCAAAATTTTCAGTATCTTCAATTTTCACAATCAAATCTTCATCTACTTGAAGTTCATTATTTAAAAGTGCTTTGACATAGCCTTCAGTTCTTAATTTTCCCACACTTACATAATCAACAGTAGTTAACAAAGCAATTTTTTTAAAGCCTTTATCAATAAGGAACTGGGTGGCGTTAAAGGCGGCCAAACTATCATCAATAATTACCTTATCGCATAGAATATCATTGGTAACTCTGTCAAACATAACTACTGGCATACCTTGATTGATAACTTCTACAATATGATGAAAATCCTTTTTTTGTTGTGTTTCTTTTGAAAGAGAAATGATAAAGCCGTCAATACTGCCATTGGCCAACATTTCCATGTTAATTACTTCTTTGTCAAACGATTCGTCAGATAAGCAAACCAATACATTATAACCATTTTCATTAGCGACATTTTCAACCCCACTGATAACGGTTGCAAAAAAATGGTGTATAATTTCAGGAATAATAATACAAATTGTCTTGGTTTTTTTATTTTTTAAGCTCAAGGCAATATTGTTGGGTTTATAATTGTAAAATTTGGCAAATGCCTGTACTTTTTGTCTGGTATCTTCGCTAATTTCTAAACTATTTCGTAATGATTTTGATACGGTAGAGATGGAAACATCTAGCTCTCTTGCAATTTGTTTTAAAGTAATTTTTTTTCTCATCGTTACGAATTTGATAAATAGTATTTTCTGAATAAAGATATAGGATATTTTTCATTCTTTCAATTATAGTCTTAATTAATTGAAATAAACAAAAAGTTTTCAACACGAAAACGTTTTCGGAAGACATTTAACGAATGTTTATAATCTATATTCTAAATTTTACATAAATTTAACGTTCGAAGTACAAGTACAAGCACAAAATTATTTTTTAACCTAAACAAAATGTATGAAAACAATTTACAAAAAGTTGTTATTTTTATTTCTTTTACTGCCTTTATCTATTCTAGCACAGAATACATTGAGCGGTGTAGTAGTTGACAAAAAAACAAACCAACCATTACCAGGAGTAAATGTAACCGTTCAAGGTGCAAGTAAAGGCACTTCTACCGATTTTGACGGAAAATTTATGTTGGCAGGACTAAAAAATGGAGACAAAGTTGTCTTTTCATTTGTAGGTTACGACAACGATACTGTTTCTTTTTCGGGACAAAAATCTGTTTCTATAAGCCTTAATGAAACTTCTAACCAACTTCAAGAAGTAGTAGTACAAGTAGGGTATGGAACTGTTAAAAAGAAAGATGCTACAGGATCGGTATCTTTATTAACTGCAAAAGATTTCAATAAAGGCGCAAATGTAACTGCCGAGAACTTATTAAACGGTCGTGTCGCAGGACTTACTATTAATACAAGTGGAGCACCAGGGTCTGGTTCTGAGATTAGAATTAGAGGGGGAGCTTCTTTGTTTGCCTCCAATGATCCTTTAATTGTAATTGACGGTTTACCAATAGATAACACTACTGGTACCGGAGCTACTTCAATTTTATCTTCAATCAATCCAAGTACCATTGAATCATTTTCTGTTTTAAAAGATGCGTCTGCTACAGCAATATATGGTTCTCGTGCCTCGAATGGTGTAATCTTAATAACAACCAAAAAAGGAGGAAAAAAATTAGCTATTGATTACAACTTTCAGTATGGTTCTGGTAAATTAGTTAAAACACTTAATGTTTTTAACGGTGACGAGTTCAGGGCATTAATTACTCAAAAACGACCGACAGATGTACCCCAATTGGGAACTTCAAATACCAATTGGCAAGAAGCAATATACAGAAGAACCGACTTTGTAGATAATAATTTGTCAATAAGAGGTAATCTTTTTAATGCAATTCCGTCTCGTATTACTATTGGAAATACGTATCAGGAAGGTTTGAGATTGACAAATAAGTTTAATAGAAATTCGGTTTCTGTGGCCTTGAATCCAAGTGTTTTTAAAGACCATTTAAAAATGAGAATTAATGCGAATTATTCCAATGAACTAAATAGGTTTACAGATGGTGTAGAAGGTGCTGCCATTAAATTTGATCCTACACAGCCCATTTACGATGCAACTTCCGTTTACGGAGGTTTTTTTGAATATCAAAATTCAGGAAATCAAATCAAACCTCAAACCATCAGAAATCCTGTAGCCCAGTTGTTACAAACTTTTGATACAGGAATTAATAATAGATTTTATGGAAATTTTGAAGTAGATTATAAATTACATTTTTTCCCTGCCTTAAGAGCTGTGGTAAATGTTGGATTTGACCAAGCTAATGGTACAAGATCTAAATATGCTAGCAGATTTGCCGCTTCATCTGGATCCAATAATAATATTCCTTACGGAACAGATGAATATACTGAAAGCGTGCGAAGAAACAAATTATTAGATGCTTATTTTGTGTATAACAAAACTTTTGGAAAAACAGTTTTTGATTTAACAGGTGGGTATTCTTATCAAAAGTTTGAAGCAAGTAAATTTCTGACTGGCAACATCAATGATCCAAATTTGCCAGGAGGTCCAACAGGTTTCCCGAAAAATGATATTGACACAGACGTTGTTCTCGTTGGATTTTTTGCAAGAACTAATTTCAATTACAACGATAAATATTTATTGACAGTTTCTTACAGAAGAGATGGATCTTCGCGTTTTTCTCAAGAAAACCGTTGGGGTAATTTTCCGTCGGTTGCTTTTGCCTGGAAAATTAAAAGTGATTTCTTTAAAGGCAGTAAAGCCATTTCAGATCTTAAAGTTAGAGTGGGTTGGGGTATAACTGGTCAGCAAAATATTGCTGCTGCAAATGATTATCTTCAGAAAATTAATTTAGGAAGTGGTTCTTCTCAATATATTTTTGGTCCTTCCCCTACACCAATAGCAATTAGCAACAGGTTAAGCCCATTATTGAAATGGGAAGAAACAGCTACGTACAATGTAGGATTTGATTATGGAATTTTTAGCAGAGTTAATGGTTCTGTAGATGTTTTTTATAAAGAATCCAAAGATTTATTAGTGGATGCTGCTGTTCCGGATGGAACAAATTTTGCTAACAGAGCATATCAAAATGTTGGTAGTTTTACCACTAAAGGGATTGAATTCAGTATCAATGCCGATGTGGTTAAAACAGATAATTTTAATTGGAACTTAAATTTTAATGTTACTTCCTACCAGAGAAAAATTACTAAATTGATCTATAACGCAGACATACTTGCAGGCGATAATATTCTTGCTACGGGAACACAAGCTCAAATATATAGTGAAGGATTTGCTCCTAATTCATTTTATTTGTACAAACAATTGTATAATACTGCAGGACAACCTATAGAAGGAGCTTATGCAGACTTGAATGGTGATGGAATCATCAATTCAAAAGATAAATACATTTATAAAAATGCAGATCCAAAAGCTACTTTTGGGCTTGCATCTACCATGAATTTTAGAAATCTTGATTTTTCGTTCAATTTAAGAGCTAGTGTTGGGAACCATATTTTTAATGCCTTTGAAGCCAAAAATGCACAATACGATCAATTATCCACTGGAGGAGCATTAGCAAATATACCAACGTCAGTGCTTGACACTAATTTTAGTATTAGAGATAATGTAGCCTTATCAGACCGATATGTTGAAAATGCTTCATTTTTAAGGATGGACAATGTTACTTTAGGCTATACCTTTCCAAAATGGTTAGATGGTAAAGCTACCCTGCGCTTATTTACTGGGGTACAAAATGTATTTGTTATAACTAAATATACTGGTATAGATCCAGAAATCACCAATAATGGTGTAGACAACACCATATATCCAAGACAACGCTCGTTCTTATTTGGCGCTAATGTGAAATTTTAAAAAAAAATAATTATGAAAAAGTTTAATTTTATTTATTATCTACTTGTTTTTGCAGGATTACAATCTTGTACAAAAGATATGGATGTGGTTTCGAAAGATACCAAAGTGCTTTCCCCCGATGTTTTATATGCCACTGCAGCAGGATATAAACAAGGTCTAGCGGGAGTTTATGGTAACCTTTCGTTGACTGGAACTGGTGATGCTGGAAGCTCATTTCTTCAGGGAATAGATGCTGGTACCAGCCAGTTTGGCAGATGCATGTTGTACTTGCAAAATCTAACTACAGACGAAATGATTTGGAGTTACGAAGGAGATGCGGGCACAGCAGAGTTACAGCGAAATACATGGAACTCAAACAATCCTATTTTAATTGGGATGTTTAGTAGAACTATGTCAGAAGTTGCTTTTGTCAACGAGTTTTTAAGACAGTCAGCCCCTGCTAAATTAGCTGCAAGAGGTATTACTAATGCAACAGACATTGCCAATATTGAAACCTATCGAAATGAAGCCAGAGCTCTAAGAGCTTATGCTTATTATAATTTGATGGATTTATTTGGAAAAGCTCCGTTTGTAACCGAAAGTGACCCACTAAATTTTCGAGCTCCGCAATATGACAGGGCTCAATTATTTACTTTTATTGAAAGCGAGATGACTGCTGTTTTGCCTAATTTAAAAGCAGCAAAAACTAATGAATATGGAAGAATTGATCAGGCATTTGCAAAAATGGTTTTAGCAAAAATATATCTTAATGCAGAGGTATATATCGGGCAAAATCGTTATGCAGATTGCATGACACAATGTTCAGACATTATTTCTAGTGGCTACACCTTGAATCCAGATTATTTAAACAATTTTAAAGCGGATAACAACACTTCACCAGAAATGATATTTACATTGCAGGCAGATGGAGTTGTGACTCAAAACTATGGTCCAACAACTGTAATGTGTAACGGACAAGTAGGTTCTCTGGAAGGAAATGGCACCACTCTTTTTGGAGTAGGAGGATGGGGTGGAGCACTTCGTTTAAGAAAACAATTTGTACAAAAGTTTGACGGTGTGGATTATGATTATGATACCAGAAAAACTTTTTCTGGCGGTGGTCCAAGATCACTAGATATTTCTGATATTTCCAATAAAAATCAAGGATATATTTTGGCGAAATATTCTAATATTTCATCTACAGGTATTCCAGGTCCTAATTCTACTTTTGTAAATACTGATTTTCCTTTATTTAGGTTAGCGGATGCTTATTTAATGTATGCAGAAGCACAAATGAGAAAAGATGGTGCAACTAATGCAAGCACGACCACTAATGCAACTGCTGTATCATTAGGTTATTTAAATGCGTTACGTGATAGAGCTAATGGATATGACTTCCCAGATTTTAGTCAAGGTCAAGTTAATTTGCAATTCATTATTGATGAAAGATCACGAGAATTGCATTGGGAAGGTCATAGAAGACAAGATCTTATAAGATTTGGTCTTTATACAGGTGGAACCTATAACTGGTCATGGAAAGGAAACGGGCAAAATGGTATTGCAATTTCTAACAATCTCAAAGTTTTTCCTATACCAGCACAATCGATTGCAGCAGATCCAAATTTAATTCAAAACCCAGGTTATTAATAATTAAAAAATAAAATAAAATGAAAAATAAATTTAAAATAGTACTTGCATTAATTGCATTTGTTGGAATTACCTCATGTCAAAAAGAAGATAATTTTAAGTTGTCACAACCAGTTGGTACATACAAAATTACAACTCCTTTAAATGGTGATTCAATTATATTAAACGAAGCTACTCCCACCAACCCTGGGGCATCTTTAACATGGACACCTATGGATTACACAACACCGTCTGTAATTACATACACGGTGCAATTAGCTCCTAATGGATCTGATTTTTCAAACGCACAAGATTTGTTGACTACAACAAATACTAATGCTACAGTTCAATCTTCTCAACTAAATTTAGCAGCATTAATGGCAGGAGCAACTCCTTTTGTTCAAAGCCCGGTTGATATTAGAATCAAAGCAACTTCTGGAACAACTGGAACGCAACCCGTATATTCAGATACAATTACTTATTTGATTACTTGTTACGGATGTTTGGGTCAGTACGCTGTAGGAGCAGGTATTCCTTCTGCAGGTTGGAACTGGAATTCGCCTTTAAGCTTAATTTGCGATAACAATGTTTTAACTTCAAGAGCCAATTTAATCAACGACACTTTTAGATTTTTTACAGTTAATGGCGATTATAGTTCAGGTAGAAATTATCCTTATTATGTGGCACAAGGCTATCTAATTAGCACATCATTAGTAAATGCAGCGGATGGTGATCAAAATTTCAGATTTACAGGTACTCCTGGCACTTACAGAATTAAAATCGATGGCAATAAAAAAACTGTTACAGTTGCCAAAAGCACTGTTACAAGCGGTTTCGAACCAACTTCAACATGGTTAGTAGGTGCCGCTACTCCGGGTGGATGGTCTTGGTCTGGAAATAACGAAACAGAATTACCTTTGATTACCGATGGTATTTATGAAGTTCCGTTAACTCTTAATAATGACCAAGCGTTCAGAGTGTTTTTAGGAAATAATGGAGGAGACAGCTGGGGTTTAGGAGACAGAAATTATCCTTGGTACGTTGCTAATGGTTACACTATTGATTCAGAATTAATCAATGCAATGGATGGCGACAGTAATTTTAAATATACAGGTCCTACAGCAGCAAGAATTTTCAGAATTAATACTATAACAAAAGTAATATCAGTAGATTAATTAAAGTGTTATATAATTTAATAAATGGGCTGGGAGATTACTTTCAGTCCATTTTTATATCTTTTGTCATGAAAAAAAAATATTGTATTTCTTTGTTAATTTTATTTAGTACTTTTTTGAGTTTTTCTCAAGTAACTACAGCACCTTCTCCTGTACTTGCCGATCAATCCGCGGTACTCACGTTTAATAAAACTGGTACTGGTTTGGCTGCCTATACGGGAATAATTTATGCTTACATTGGTGTAACTGTCAACGGAGTAAGGTTTCAAAATATCAAAGGCAGTCCTGTTTTTAATAGTCCGTTGCAGCCGCAAATGACACAAGTTGGAACTTCTTCAAATTACACACTATCAATTGCTCCTGATTTATATACTTATTTTGGAGTAGCCACAAGTAATTCAATAACGGAGATTTGTGTGGTTTTCAGGTCAGCAGATGCTACGATGCAAACTCAACCAGATATCTTTATACCTGTCGGAGCTTTTCAATACAATTTAACGGCACCAGCTTTGAACAGTTATAATTTTTTAACTGCAGGAAGTAACTTAACAGTTACGGCGAATAATACCAATGGAACTGCAACTTATAATTTAATTGCAAATGGGACTTCCATAAATACCCAAACGACCACTAGTTATTCTTTTACACAAACAAACATAACTTCTAATCAAGTTTACAGTTTACAAATTACTCAAGGAATAACCACATTTACCGCAAAATTTAATGTAATAATAACTCCTCCAACCGTTAATCAGGCACTACCAGCTGGTGTGGTTGATGGTATAAATTATAACCCAACAGACGCTACGAGAGCTACTCTTGTCCTAAATGCCCCTTTAAAAGATTTCATATATTTAGCAGGGAGCTTTAACAATTGGCAACCAACTGCTGCGTACTCAATGAAAAAAAGCGGAACAAAGTTTTGGTTAGAGCTTACAGGTCTAACACCCGGTCAAGTATATACCTATCAATATTGGGTTTGTGATCAAACGAGTCGTCCATTGAATTCGCCAGCTTTAGTAAAAACTGCCGACCCTTTTTCAACATTAGTGCTTTCTCCTTTTGATGATCCAGAAATTGCAACTTTAGGAGTTTACCCAGGTTTACCGGCATATCCTGCGGGACAAGAACGCGAAGTAACAGTTTTGCAAACGGGACCAACAGCTTGGTGGAATTACACTTGGAGTGCTGCCACCACAAATTTTGTTAAACCTAAGAAAAAAGATTTAACCATTTATGAAGTTTTAGTCCGCGATTTTGATGCCAATAGAACTTATCAAGATATGATTGATAGGATTGACTACTTTAAAAACTTGAAAATAAATGCTATACAGTTAATGCCTGTCATGGAGTTTGAAGGTAATATGAGTTGGGGATACAACCCAGTTTATCACATGGCTCCTGATAAGAGATACGGTTCTCCAGCAAAATTGAAAGAGTTTATCGACTTATGTCACCAAAATGGTATCGCCGTAATCATAGATATAGCCTTAAATCATGTTTTTGGACGTTCGCCCCTCGAAAGAATGTGGATGTTAGACTCTGATGGAGACGGATGGGCAAATAGTACGGGTTTTAGAGTTACAACTGAAAATCCCTATATCAATCAAGAGGCCAAACATGCTTATGGAGTAGGTAGTGATTTAAATCACTTTCTTACAACTGGACCTGGTGCAAATATGACTAAAACGTATGTTACTCGTACCATTCAAACCTGGATTCAAGATTATAAGATTGATGGTTTTCGATGG
>NZ_JANXUG010000030.1 GCF_025352015.1 Flavobacterium sp. | reverse complement strand
CGAATTAATTCAATTTGGGTTACTCGAAAACGTTTGGAAAAACTTAAATATTCCTAAAAATAACTTTATTATGAGTTCACTTAAAATAGACGAAACAAAAGCTTTTGCAGCTTTAGAACCAATGGTTAAAAAAATGGTACTCAAACGAGTTAATCGTGTTGGTATAGAAGATGAAATAATTATTGCCCGGACAATTGGTTTGGATAAATGGAAGGCTCAAACTGGTTTGCAGGAGCGATGGAAAACAATAGTGGTTGAGATAATTAAATTAGAAACGGATGATACTACCCTTTAGCACACAAATAAACGGAAAGCCAACTTATTTTGTAGAGCGTATTCATGCAGGATTAATCATTAATGATTTATGGCCAGGTGGTTTTGATGCTAATTTTGCATCAAAAGGTTTTAGTATGGATGCCTTTGCTGAAAAAACACGCTAAAATACATACAATCAGAGAAGACAAAAATAACCGCTGGACAGTTGGTTGTAAAATTGATTTTTTTATAAATGTTAGACAACCTAAAATGTTTCGGTTTGCTCCAGTTTTACCCGTACTTCATATTCAAAAGGTAAATATTGTACGTGTTTTTTTTCTTCAAACAAGCACTCTTTTTATTGATAACATCAAAGTTGCAACAGTGAATTATGGTCATGATAATATTAAGATAGTATCTGTTAAATCAGAACCAAATTTCAATTTAATGGAATTCATTCAAAATGATGGCTTTGATACAGTTAAAGAGTTCTTTGCTTATTTCAATAAAAACTTCACAGGAAAACTGATACATTGGACTGATAAACAATATTAATTCTTACTTTTATAAACTTTAAAAACAAAACAAAAATGAAAAAAGTAATTTACATAGTCATAGGACTAATTGGGTTGGCCATATTTTCAAGATTTGTGACTAACAAACAAACTGATGCAAAAGCACCAGCAGAAAATAAAGCAGTAGAGCTTTCGCCAAAGGAACAGTTTGAAACTAAATATGGAAGTGCTACCCGTGGCTATAAACCTGTATATGAATATTTGAAACAAAACCTAGATGATCCTTCAAGTTTAGAAGTAGCGAATGCCTGGAACCTAGGCATGAATAAAGATGGTTCTTTTAATGTAAAGTTATCATTTAGAGCAAAGAATAGCTTTGGAGCTTTGAAGCTTCAAACGATTAATTGTACAGTTGATAAGGATGGAAGCCTCTCTAATATAGCAATGAATGAATAATAATTTAAATGCTTTTTTAACCACCTTCGGGTGGTTTTTTTATGCCAAAAAGTTACGTTGCATAGTATTATTAATGTGTTTAGCTTTGTACTATGGCGTATAATAAGAAGAACTACTATAAGCGAGCACAGCACATTATAGATGTTTATAATGCGCACAAACACGAGGATGTGCCGGATACCGCAATTTTAAGAGTTGTTTTTCCGAAGTATAACATCTTTTTATCTTACCGTGCTTGGATGAATATTAAAGGGCTGCCTATACCTAGAGAGGTTCCTAGCAATCAGCTTTCTTTGTTTGCTTAAGTATTTAAACCCAACCCCACATAATTATCTTCATTATTTGTCCAATCTTCATAAGCAGTAGTAAAGGTTAACTCGATTACTCGTAAGCCTAGGTCGTTAATGTTTTGATTTTTGCTGTTGGTTCTGACCAATGGCTGGGTAAAAGATGCTGCCCAACCTTGCAGGCAACTGTATATTTTTTGTTCAATATCAAAATAACTTAAACCATCCTCAATGGTTTGGTTAGGTGCAACATGATAGGTTTGGTTCCAAATATCAAAAAAAAGTGTGACCATTATAGTGGCATTACCCATTTGTATGTCGCCTTGAAGGGCAGTATAGTCGGTGTTGGGAAAGTCGATAAGTACGCAAGGAAATATCATGGCTTTACGCTTTTCGTCGTTTAAATATTGCGCCAGGTTCTGATTTATCCAAACTATTTCAGAAGCTTCTGTTTTTATGCGGTCCTGCAGTTCTTTAAAAAGCAATGCTTTGGGGGAGGTGTTCATAGTTATTGGTTTAAAATTGCTTTAATATCATTGGTTACAGCTCTTGTTACTGCGTTGTTTAATACTGGTGAGTCGCCAGCGTTAATAGGCATGAACTGACGTTGAGGCATGTTTATTTTACGAGTGTGGGAGCGGATGGCTTTTTCACCTGTTTTGAATGTTACGGTTTGTTTTCGCTCTTTGCCCGATTTAGTTAATTTGCCAGTTCCCACTTTTTTTTTTCCGTAGCTATTGCGTGAATGTGCTTTGATAGCAACATCTCCTTTAAATCCTTCGTTGTGCACGTTGGCATAAGGCATGTTGTTTTTTAATGTAGCCTGCCCCGGTTGAGTAGTGTAATAATTAGCGGCACGTAAAGCTCCGCTTTTTACCAATGTGGTTCCTTGAGATGGTTTCCATTTTTTAAAGGTTTTTCCTTGGTAACCTCCTGCTCTAAAGTTGCCATTAATGAAACGCAAAGCGACATTTCCCGCTGTTGATGCAAAGCGAGTTTGCACGTAGGTGCTTACCTGTGTAGCTTTAGCTTTTAGATTTTGTTGAAATTCCTCTGGGCTCATTTTTAAAAATTGTGAATTATGAGTTGTGAATTGTAAATTATTTTTATATTTGTACCGGTAGTTTGTTGAGCAATCGACATTCTACCCCTCGGAGGGCAAATTGAGTAATCATTTTGCCCTCTTGTTATTCAACTTATTTCGTAATTTTACAAGGTCATAATTTTTCACATTTTTATCTGGAAAAATTACGGTTAAAGTTTTCACGTCTTTAGCCCTGTTATTTTTTAAAGTAGTTTTCACACCCAAATACATCTCTCTATAACTAGATGGTTTGTTTGTTAAATGTATGACAACTTCTTGAGTCTCTTGTTTACTAGCCTCTTTAAGAGCAGATTGAGTAATGTTTTTCCCGTTTAAAGTTATAGGCGATTTAATATCAACATAATTTCCTGTTTTTAAGTTAAAAGCATCGGGATTTTTATTGCCGTCTTCGATTACCGGAAGTAATCTATAATGACCGCCATTGTTGGCTAATATTTTACAGGCTGTTTCATTTTGAACAGCTTCTTGAGAGTTTTGTTTTCCGGTAGTAAATATTTCTAATTTACCTCCGTTTTTAATGCCTTTAACAGGCTTGAAAGTTATGTTGTCATATCTGCCTGATGAACTATCTTTCGCTTCCTGATTAGTATTGTTTGATATTATTTTTGATACAATTGCCTCAAAATAAGGGTGTGCTTTTGTAAATATTTCTTTCGATATGCCTACGTTGTTATCGAAGATAGTACCTTTTACTTGTGGGGTTACCATTTGATTAGCCCACTTACTATCGTATTCTTTACTTTCATTTTTTGCAATTCCTGGAATGATAGTGCAACGACAGTTCCATGATAGTGGTGTGTACAGCTTTTTCCAAATTGGGTCGCTTTTTGGAGCGGTGAATTTGTCGAATATGGCGTGTTCTGGTCGCACTCGGTCATCTCCTACGGTTGTAAATTCTAAATACTCACTATCTAGGGTTTCCCACTTTGCCGCCATGATGGTGGACTGCTTTATTAAATTGCACTCGGTTTTAGCATAGGCATTGTTAAAGACTTCTCCTTGGTCAGCTATCAGCTTTTTGAGGGTATCATACGAGCGCATGTTTCCATTATCATCTAACAACGCATCAGCATAGTGATTGAGCTGTGTGAGTGTTTTAGCTAAACCAAACTGCTCTAAATTACTTTTCAATGCTTGGGCTAGTTTGGCTTTGTCATCCTCGCTAGGTGCTTGCTTTAAGCCTTGGTCGAGTGCTTTGCTAAATTGCTCGATAGTAGCATTGTATAGCGCATCACTATCAAGCTGTTCGCCTGCTAACAACTGACGAGCTACTTCTTCATAAATACTATTCCAATCGATGCCAGTAGCCAAGTCCTCTAAATGCTCTCCTCCACATAATTCGCAATTGCGAGAAACGGGTGTTGTACGACGTTTTTAAAATATTTTAATTGTTATAAATGCTATCAAATATGCCGCAACTATTAAAACAATAATATTCCGAGATTATTTCTCTTTAGTTTGTTCTTCTTCCAATTTAGTTGAACAAATTTTTAAAAGCCACCAAATAAATCCACCAATATCAGTTAACAATTAATACCTCATTTACAGTAACTTTTATTCTTCTTTCGACTACACATTTTATTCAGCAACTTATTTTCGGTTCCATTTTCGGCGCAACATATTTAGTTGTAGTTTAATATTACGTTCTAAAAATGTCGTACAACTTGCTTATAGGTCTGATAACCGGCAGACTTATTTATAAGTTTTAAATATATAAATAATTCTTATAAATCATCAAACGTGCTTTCTGTATACAAAATACTTTTCTTTCTAAAAGTAATATGGTTTTTTTTATGAATTAGTTTTGGTTAAATTTGCGCTATGCAAAATAGCATTTCAAAAGACCCGCTTCACGGTATTACGCTTCAAAAAATATTAGAAACTCTGGTGGCATACTATGGTTTTGATAGGCTTGCTGAAATGATTACGATTAAATGTTTTAGCACGAATCCTAGCATTAAATCGAGTTTGACTTTCCTGCGAAAAACAGCGTGGGCAAGAAAGCAAGTAGAAGAACTTTATCTTAAAACGTTGCCCAAAATGAAGTAATTAGGACTTGAAATTTCTTTTAAGAATAGAGTATATTACGGTGTCCCAAAATTTTCCATCCCAAAATTCGTTTTCCAATAAATGCGCTTCTTTTACAAATCCATTTTTTTGTAGCACTCGCTCTGAAGCAACATTTTGTGAATCGATTACGGCTTCAATGGAGTGTAAATTCATTTGTTTGAAACCATATTCCACGACTGCATGTACCGACTCGGTGGTGTATCCCTTTGCGCTATGCTCGGACAATACCATATAACCTATCTCGGATCTAAAATTTTCGGGTTGGATTTTATAGTGTCCAATAATCCCAATGATTTTTGGATTTCCTTTAATCGTTATTCCCCAATTGATTCCAATATTGGTATCAATTTTTTCATTAATTAGGGCAATATGTTCTAATGCATCTTGCTTATTTTTTGCCAAAGGTCTTGGAATATATTTCATAGTTTCGGGATTGCCTCGAAGTGCTAAAACTTCATTCACATCGTTTTCGTCTATACGTCTTAATAAGAGTCTTGCTGTTTTTAATTGCTGAAAAGGATTAAAAGTAAGGGTTGCCATGGTCGTTTTTTTGTAAAATTATAAAATTTCAATACTAAAACGGTATTCTATAAAATCATTGTGATCTAACTTTTGAATCCCTTCTTTGTCTGCAAGAGTTCCTCTAGAATTAAGTAAATCTGAATAGCCAGCCCAAGGTTCTAGGCAGATAAACGGGGCATTATTTTTAGTCCATATTCCAAAATTAGGAAAACCGTCGTATTTGAAATTTAAAATGGGAACATTGTTTTCGAGAATTGTAATTTGTTTTGATTTTATTTTTTTAAAAATCAAAGCATCATTTTCGAAAAGTGAATAGGAGAGTGGCAATTGATTATTATAGAGTGTTATATCTTTTGTTTTATTGGATAGCAAATCGTTTTCTAGTTGATGGCTAATCAAGTTTTCTTGTGTTTGAAATTGCAAACTATATTTTTCAAAATTTTTCGGCAAAGCTAAAGCAGGATGACCGCCAATGGAGTAATACATAACATTTGACCCATTATTGATTACTTTATATACTATGAGTAATTGGGAATTAGTCAGCGCATATTTGATTTGCAATTCAAAATCAAAGGGATACATTTTTTCTGTTTCAATGTTCTTCCGTAAAGAGAAAATTGCTTCTGCATTTGACATTTCTGAAAGGGAAGAAATCAAATCAAAAACCATATCTCTAGCAAAACCATGCCGGGCTAACGAATAAATTTTGTTTTTATAAGTGTAGCAGTTGTTTTTTAAAGTTCCCACAATGGGGAATAGAATAGGTGAGTGCTTCGCCCAATATCGGGGATTGCCCTCCCAGATATATTCGTGTTGCGTGTCAGTATTTTTTAACGAAATCAGTTCAGCACCTTTATGATGTATGATAACCGATACTTTTGAATTTGAAATAATTGTTTTCAAAGCTGTGTATTTATCAAACAAATTTATTTAAAATTGGAAGTCGGGCTTCTTAAAATAAATATCGACGAATTACAATAAAGTAAGAAAAATATATTTTATATATATAAAATTATGTATTTCATCGATTTTATTTGTTACTTAAACGGTAAATGATGTAAAATTGTCTAACCAAATCAAACAATACGTTCTGTCAATATTAATCTAAATCTAAATAAAGTGTTTGCCCCACATCTACTTTATTAAAAAACTTAACCTACTACTATGAAAGCAAAAATGTTTAGAGCATTGTTGCCGTTAGCAATCGTGTTCACTATGGTTTCTTGTTCTTCTAATTCTTCTGAAGGAACTTCATCAACAGACAAAGTTGTAACAACTTACAACTACAACGACACCGAATTAAAATTGATTACCCTTATCAACAATCATCGTCAAAGTATTGGGTTGAACTCATTAGCAGTCATCAATCACATTTCGTACAAATCGCAAGAACACAATATTTATATGATTGATAATAATGTGGTGAATCACGATTATTTTCAGCAACGTTCAGACAATCTAAAATCGGTTTTAGGTGCAGAAAGAGTAAGCGAAAATATTGCTTATAATTATCAAACTGCAGAAAGTGCAATGTTGGCTTGGCTAAACAGCCCATCTCACAAAGCTAATTTAGAAGGCAATTATACGCATCTAGGCGTGTCAGTAACCTTTGATCCTGTAACAGGAAAAAAATATTATACCAATATGTTTATCAAGAAAAAACCATAAACATTAGTAAAAAAAAATAGTTTGATTGTTGTTTTGTTTGATTTTGACAGATCGAAAAATCCCGAATATTTCGGGATTTTTT
>NZ_JANXUG010000021.1 GCF_025352015.1 Flavobacterium sp. | reverse complement strand
AAGATCTTTTCGGCAAAGCGATACTCGATTTCCAGACTCAAAATTCATCTGAAGATTTGATTACGGAAACCAACATTTCGGAAGCGGATGCAATGAGTGTTGGCTATCTTTTCAGAAGTTTCAATGAAATGCCCAAGCTCGAAAAAAAAGCCTTGCAGCTTTGCAAAGGAAAAATTCTAGATGTAGGTTGCGGTGCCGGAAGTCATGCGTTGTATCTACAGGAAAAAGGATTTGACGTTACCGCTATTGATATTTCACCCAATGCAATCAAAGCTTGCCAACTTCGCGGTTTGAAAGCTGCATGCGTTCAGGATATTTTAGAATTTTCAGCCGAAAAATTTGATTGTATTTTAGTATTGATGAACGGCACAGGGATTTTTGGAACATTAGCTGCAACTTCGAAATACCTCCAAAAACTAAAATCGCTTTTGAATCCTAATGGTCAAATCCTGATAGACAGTTCGGATATCATTTATATGTTTGATACAGATGATGACGGAAGTTATTTAGTTCCGGCGGACGGTTATTATGGCGAATTGACTTTTACCGTTAGCTACAAAGGCGAAACCGAAGAACCGTTTCCCTGGCTTTATATGGATAATAATACGTTGCAAAATGCGGCACATGCCAACGGTTTGCAATGCGAACTGATTATGGAAGGTAAACACTTTGATTATTTAGCAAAACTGTTTTAGGATTTATTCTGAATTTATTTAAGGAGCTATTTGCTTCGCCAGTTCGGTCTTTAGGAGCTGTTTCCAGCTATCCACTATATCTTTCACACCTGTCAGGTTTTTAAAAACCTGACAGGTGTGAAAGGATGCCGTTACTATCTGGGCTAGGAAATCTAGAGTTGAATCAAATCTGTTGTATTAATAATTTCTTCTAAATCACTGTATAAAATATCTAAATCTTCTTGAGAATTATACCCGTTGATTGAAAATCGAATATAATAATTCCCATTCAAAGGCATTACCGGAACCTGGATTTTATACTTGTCATACAACATATCCTTCAACTCTGACGGTTTATCTGTATTGATTGGAACGCTCGCCATTTGTCCTAAAAATTCAGCAGTAATTGGAGCAAGTGGTTTTGTATTCAGTAAATCACAAAAGCGTTGGTAATTGTTCAAAACAATCTGCCTGCAGGATTTTGAAACAGCTTTCCAATTGTTTTCTTCTAAAAATTTCACAACTGTTGGTGTACACAAAAAAACCGAAACATCGCGGGTTCCCTGCAATTCGTGATAATCCAAAAACTGGCTTTCGCCCGGCGCCACGCTTTCGTAACCCCAACTTACTACCAAAGGCTCTAAATCATTTTGCAATTTGGGTTTTACATATAAGAATGAACTGCCTTTTGGAGCCAGCATCCATTTGTGCAAGGTTCCTGTGTAATAATCCGGATTTAGTGCTGAAATATTTAAATCGATATGTGCCGGAACATGCGCGCCGTCGACAATGGTAATCAAACCCAATTCTTTAGCCCGGTCACAAATTTCCTTTACAGGAAAGATCAATGCGGTAGCGCTCGACATTTGGTTTAGGAAAATTACTTTAGTGTTTTGATTATAGCCTTTCCAGAATTCTTCAATAACCTGTTCTTTAGACACAACCGGTAAGCTGATATTTTGCCGGATGTATTTTGCTCCTGATTTTTTGCAATAGAAATTCCAGGTCCTGTCCATTGCTCCATACTCGTGATTGGTAGCCAAAATTTCATCTCCGGGATTTAGCTTTATGCTTCGCATAATAACATTAATAGCATACGTTGGATTGGAAGTGAAGAACAAATCCTGTGCCTGGCAACCTACAAACCTAGCTAAACTTTCTCTAGCTATTTTTAAATACTTGGGTTGCTTTTTGGTAATGAACTCAACCGGGTCAGATTCCAATTCTCTTTGAAAACGTTGGTATTCTTCAAAAATGGGTTTAGGACAAGAGCCAAAGGAGCCGTGATTTAAAAAAGTGATATTTTGGTCTAATAGGAATTGTGATTTCATGTTAGATTGTTTAATATCCTGTAGAAGATTGTATAGAAATTGGCAAGCTATAGATACAACGAACCGGGATACCCTGTTGAGTTGCAGGGTTCCATTTTGGACACTTTTTCAGAACTCTGATGGCTTCCTCTTTTGTACCATATCCAATATGTTTTAGCACTTCAATATCTGTTAAGCTTCCATCTGTTTCAACAACAAAGGATACAACTACTTTACCTCTTAGACCTTCTATTTCAGGAACTCTAAAGTTCATACCTATATACTCGTAGAACTTTCTTAATCCTCCGCCAAATTTAGGTTTGGATTCAACTGTCGACATTTCATATATCTTGTCAGAAACAGAATCTGAGCTAGTAATAGGTTTTTGTTCATCATTCTTAATTTCCGTTTGCTTTTGTTCCCTTTCCTTAAAAACCATTGGATATTTAATTTTCACACTAAATGGTTTGCCGTTTTGTTTTGCTGGTTGCCATTTTGGACATTTTTTCAAAACCCTGATGAATTCTGTTGCCGACTCCATATCTAAAATTTGAACAATCCTTATATTGGTTATATTTCCTTCTTCGTCAATAGTAAAAGCAGCTTCTAGCTTTCCTCCTTTTGTTACTTTGGAATAATCAAATTCTTTATTGACATACTCATTAAACTTTTCCATTCCGCCACCATTAAAGACTGGTGAGATGACGTCTGCTGGATAAACATCATTATATTCTCCTCCTTGGCCATAATTTATTTGGCTAAAACACAATATTATAAAAATTAAAATCTTCTTCATAGTCTAAGGAATATTCAAATATTTGTGAGTTTGTAACGACACTCTCCATTTGGGATTATTCATTACATAATCTACAATAAGCGGCGTCATTTCTTCTTTTTTACTCCATTCGGGTTGCAGGAAAAGAATAGCATTAGGGTTTACTTTCGCAGCTTGTTCTTCGGCAAAAATAAAATCATGTTTGTTGTAGATAATCACTTTTAGTTCATTTGCAATCGCATAAGCATCGGCTACCGGTAATTTATTTTTCTTTGGCGAAAGACAAAACCAATCCCAAGTTCCAGAAACAGGATAAGCTCCAGAGGTTTCGATGTGTACTTTTAAGTTATTTTCTTTTAATTTTTGTGTCAGTAATTTCATGTCCCAGGTTAACGGTTCACCGCCTGTCACGACCACAGTATCGGCGTATTTTTTTGCATTGGTAACAATAATCTCGGTAGCAGTTGGCGGATGCAGTTCAGCATTCCAACTTTCTTTTACATCACACCAATGGCAACCCACATCGCAACCACCAATTCTAATAAAATACGCCGCTGTTCCTGTGTGAAATCCTTCGCCTTGAATGGTGTAAAACTCTTCCATGAGCGGTAACATTTCTCCTTTTTCGATCGCTAATTGTACTTCTTTTGATACCATTTTTTGAATAATAATTGGCAAATATAATGATTAGGCAGTGAGTTAATTTGAAAATATGAAAATGGTTTGCAACAAAAAAACCGCCTCAATCAAATTGAGACGGCATTTTTAGTGTTCTATATTAATTAAGTTATCTTTTTATAACCCGTGTAGTTTTTACTTCTCCACCTTGGGTAACCACAACGTTGTATATTCCTGAAGGATAACCAATTCCTATTTTTAATTCTGATATATCGCTCGAATTTAACTCTCGTTCTTCAATTAATTTTCCGGTCATGTCATATACGGCAACTCCAACTTTTTCCTCACTAGTAGTGGTTAAGTTTAAGCTGAAATTATCAGTATACGGATTTGGATAACTGTAAACGGAAAATAGTCTGTTAGCAGCACATACCGTATAATATACTACAAAAGGCGCACTGTAAACTCCCGAAGTGTTACAATTCCCATTTATAAATTTAGCTCTAAAATAATTTTTCCCAGCAACTGCGTTTGTTACAGTATAACTTGGTCCTGATGCACCGCTTATAATCGAATAATCCGAAGATGCTGGGACTGTACCAGAATTCAAAGCGACAACAGCAGTTTCCCAAATAATACTGGTTGCTACATAACCTGTTCTTACATTTAAAATTTTGGTCGTAGAAGTACAAATCGGTGAGGTTGTACTTCCAGAAATTGTGGAGGAACGGATAGATTTAGCAATTGGTACGCCTACTAAAGTTACTGCCACGGTTGTTCGTGGGCTTTCGATGGTATTTACAGTTTGTGACACATAATAATTCCCAGCTACTAGAGCGGTAGATAATGGTAAAACTGATCCCCCTGAAGCAACGTTATACCATTTTAATGCTGTTCCTGTAGCCACCAAATCTGCAACTGTGCCCGATAAACAAATAGATTGTGCAGTAGCCGTTGGTGCTACATTTATGGTTACTGTTACCGATAATCTGGCACTTTCACACGAATTTATTGTTTGGGAAACATAGTAATTCCCCGAAGACAAAGCTGTAGCGGATGTCAACGCAGTTCCTCCAATGGCAACGTTATACCATTGCAATGATGTTCCGCTAGCAATTAAATTTGCCACTGTCGCTGCATTATTAAATATTTGTGATGATGCTGTTGGTAAAGGTGTTGTATTTATTGTTACAGCAAACATTGTTCTTGGACTCTCGCAAGAATTCATCGTTTGTGATACATAATAATTCCCCGTCGTTAACGATGCAATTGATGAGAGTGAGCCACCTCCTGTCGCAACTGAATACCATTGTAAAGCATTTCCCGTTGCTACCAAATTTGAGATAGTGCCTGAATTGCAAAAACTTTGTGGCAAGGCTGATGGCGCAGCTGGCACCAAATTTACTGTTACTGTAACTAATGTTCTGGGGCTCTCACAAGAATTTACGGTTTGTGAAACATAATAATTTGCGTTCAGTACTGCTGTCGATGGTGCTAAAGCCGTCCCACCATTTGAGACTGTAAACCATTGTAAAGATGATCCTGTAGCAACCAAATTAGCAACCGTAGCAGAACTACAGAATTGCTGCGCGGTAGCAGTAGGAGCAACAGTTGAATTAACTATTACCGTAACTAAAATTCTAGAACTTTCACAAGAATTTAATGTTTGTGTGACATAATAATTACCACTTATCAAAGCCGTAGTTGATGACAAAGGTGTTTCACCCGTTGTTACTGTGTACCATTGTAATGCATTTCCAGCTGCAACTAAATTAGCAACAGTTGCCCCGCTGCAAAAAGTTTGTGGAGCTGCTGTTGGTACAACAGTTGTATTTATGGTTACAGCAACTGATGTTCTTGGACTCTCCACCGAATTAACAGTTTGGGTTACATAATAATTTCCAGTGGTTAGAGGTGTGCTTAAACTTAAAGGTGTTCCCCCAGTTGCAACGTTATACCATTGCAAAGAGGTTCCGGTCGCGCCTAGATTGGCAACTACTGCCGAATTACAAAAATTTTGTGAATTAGATAACGGTGCCGTAGGAGTTATACTAACAGTCACGGAAACTAATGTTCTAGCACTCTCACATGAATTAATTGTTTGTGATACATAATATGTACCACTCACTAAAGCCGTGGTTAATGCTAAAGGTACTAGAGTTGATGCATTGCTGTACCATTGTAAAGAAGTTCCTATTGCCACTAAATTAGCAACACTAGCTGAATTATTAAATGTTTGTGATGATGCTGTTGGTGCAGCAGTTGTATTTATAGTAACTCCAACAGTTGTTCTTGCGCTTTCGCAGGAGTTTACAGTTTGTGACACATAATAATTTCCTGTTGATAATGTTGTAGTTGACGCT
>NZ_JANXUG010000017.1 GCF_025352015.1 Flavobacterium sp. | reverse complement strand
TTTTAAAATTGAAAATAATATAGCAGTATATATTGGAACCAATAACGACGAAAAAGATTTTTTTTCAAAGTATACAATATCAAATTTTTACCAAACATATCCAAGTTCTAGGGTTTTAAAATCTTTAAATATGTTTACATTTGAATCTAATAGCAGTAGTTTAATGAATGAACTATTAGCCAAATTTCCAACTAAATATTTAAGAACTGAAGATTTAACAGTCCAAATTATTGAACTGTTATATTATCCAAATGATTATGGAACTACTAGCCCTAATGTAAATTTAGGAGCAAATTTAAGTTTAAAAAGTTTTGACTACATCAACGTACCAAAAGCTTGGGACTATTTTCCTCAAAATCAAATTGGAAATGTAACAATTGGAATATCTGATGGAAAAGTTGTTAATACAGATTTAGACTTTGGTAATAAGGTAACATATTTAAATGTAAATTCTTTTAACTCTAATTTTGTTTGCGGTAGTGAAGCATGGCATGGGGTAAGTGTTGGAGCAATTGCTGCTGCTCAAGGAAATAATGCACATGGTATTTCTGGTATCTGTTCAGACTGTAAGGTAGTAAGTACTCCATATACTTTGTCATATAATGGTATACTAGATTTAGCAAATGCTGGTATAAAAGTAATTAATATGAGTTGGGCTTATATGTATCAGGATGATAGGACATATTTAACTGGCTATGTTCAATCTCAACAAGATATTATCAACCAAATACATGATATGGGAGTAGTGCTTGTAGCTGGTGCTGGCAATAATAATTCTTATTCTGCACCTGCACCAAACTATTTATGGTATGGCTACCCAGCTTCTTATGATAATGTAATTTCCGTTTCAGGGGTAAATCATAAAAACGCAAACTTTACTGACCAAATAACCCATGAAACTAATGGTGATGTATCGTGGTATAATGAAGATTTGATTAGCCCAACTGGTATATATAGTAATAGTGTTTTTTCTTCTTTTTATGAAGGATTGACAACTAATTCAAAAGTCGATATTTGTGCGCCAGCATGGAGATATCCATTATATGGTTCATATTTATTAGGTTGTCTAGAAAATGGTTTGCCATATAATTATGGTGATGGAACGTCAGGAGCGGCTCCATATGTTACAGGAACAGTAGCGTTAATGCAATCTTTAAATCCTTGCTTAAATCCAAATGAAGTTGAAGATATTTTACAATTGACTTCTAAAAATATTGAATCAAATCCATCAAATAGTTATTTTATTGGTCGGATTGGTTCTGGAAAATTAGAATCTGGAGATTCAGTAGAGTTTGTTTCAGAGTTAATGAACCCTAATGGTAACGCTTTAATTGATGGTCAAGATTTTTGGAGATTTGATTTTGATTTGCAACACATAAATAATAAGTTAACAATTTCAAATCAAGTTTTTAGAGATGGAAATACCTCTAATTTTGTTGCTAAAAATAGTATTGATGTTATTACAAGTTCAGATTTTAAACCTAATTTCAATGGTTTTATTGATTTAAAAATTGATAGTGAAATTACAGTTTGTCCAGCCTATCCTCGTTTTTCAAATAAAAATCAAAATGAAAGGAAGTATGAAATGGTTAATAATTTAGTTAAGCTATACCCAAATCCAAACAAAGGAACTTTTACGATTTCATTAAATAAATCTATTTCAGAAATTGACATTACTATATTTGATATGCTTGGGAAATTGATTTATCAAACTAAAACAGAAGGTAAAGATTTGGAGTTAAGTATTCCTCACCTACCAAGTGGTTTGTTTATTGTTAAACTAAATTCTAAAGAACTAACCGAAACACTTAAATTTATAAAGGAGTAAATATAAGCGGTTGTAAAACAACCGCTTTTTTTATTAAAATACTTACTTTTACAAAAAAAATAGATATGATAAAATTACTTTTTAAATATAAATACCAAATTATTTTAATCTTAATAGGCATAGTTTGGATATCATTTCTTAATGAATTAATGCAAATTAATCATCAAAATAATATTTGTAACGATTGCGATAATTATAGAGAATCCGCAAGTTATTTGTACCATAATTTTAAAACGCATTATTTTAGACCTATTGGAATGGCTATTATCACTGGAGTACCATATCTTTTTGAAGCTACAGATGCTACTATTTATGAATTTAGTTTGATAATTAATATTATAGCTTGGTTAGGCAGTGCGTTATTGCTGTTAAATTTTTTAAAAAAACAATTACCAATTAATAAAGCTCTATTATGGTCATTGTTGTTTTATTCTATTTTAAGTTTTGTTTTCATTAATTTTCAATTATTAACAGAAAGTATTTTTACGTTTTTAATGATTACCATTTTTTATTTTCTTGATAAATATTATACAGAAAAATCCTTTCATTTCTTGTCTTTGGCTATTAGTATTTTACTTTTTGCAATGCTAATAAAACCTAGTGTGAAATTTTTTGCTATCATAATTTTCATCTATTTTGGTAAAACATTATTAAAAAATCATAGAAATAAAAGCATTCTTTTTATCTATTTAAGTCTATCATTAATTGCATTTCAGTATGTAAAAATGAAAAATGATTATGGTAATTATACTTTAAGTTATATTGATAGTGTTACATATTATAATTATCTCGGAAGCAAAGCATTTTATTATAAAACAAATGACACATTAAATCAAAACACGAATAAAAGAGCGATATTTTTAACAAAATTTTCTTATCCAGAACAACGAAATATAGCTACTAAAGACTTATTAAGTCAAATAAATAATAATAAATTTAACTTAATAAAAGCGTATATTTCAGATTTGTCTGAAAACGCAAAAACTCCAAATGGTTCTATTGAGACATCAAAAAATTTAAAAAATAAAAATTACTATAATACTTTAAAAAAATGGTTATCTATAATATCGAAGTATCAAAATAGGTTTTTTACAATAATTGGATTTATATTGGCTTTCTATTATCTTTTCAAATCATATAAGCATGAATTCCTTTACAGTCTAATAAGTTTTTACATTCTATATACAATTACGATATCGGGTGTTTCTTGCTCACAAGGTGATCGTTTTCATATCGTTTTCTTTCCGTTTGTTATTATTTTATTTGCAAAATTATATAATGAAAAAATAAATAAATTTATTATCAAAAAAATATAAATGAAAAAGCTATCCATTATAATACCAGTTTTTAATGAAGCAAGAACAGTTCATTTAATTCTTAATAAAATTGAACATGTTATTTTATCTCAAAACATAGTTAAAGAAATAATTATAGTTGACGATTGTTCTACTGATAATACTTTAGAAGTCATCAAAAATTACATCTCAACTCATATAGACTTATCAATTGAATTATTACAACATCCCCAAAATAAAGGAAAAGGAGCATCATTACAAACTGGTATAAAAAATGCAACTGGAGATTACATAATTATTCAAGATGCCGATTTAGAGTATGACCCAAACGAATACAATATTCTTTTGCAACCCATTCTAGATGGTCATGCTGATGTTGTTTATGGTTCAAGATTTATGGGAGGAAATCCCCATAGAGTATTGTTTTTTTGGCACACAATAGGAAATCGTTTTTTAACCTTTTTATCAAATATGTTTACCAATTTAAATTTAACAGATATGGAAACCTGCTATAAAATGTTTGACGCTAAAATATTACAATCAATTTCATTGCAAGAAAAAAGATTCGGTTTTGAGCCAGAAGTTACCGCTAAAGTTTCAAAAATTAAAAAAATAAGAATATACGAAGTAGGAATTTCTTATTATGGTAGAACATATGATGAAGGAAAAAAAATTAATTGGAAGGATGGATTTCACGCAATATATTGTATAATTAAATATGGCTTTTTACGTTTATAGAATAATTATTTATTTTTATATATTTACAAACTAATCAATTAAACTAAAAAATTATGGCTTCAACTTCCGAAAAAGGACACGCTAAAAACATAGCAAACGCAAATTTATTGAACACATATATTGTTCAATTAGTTGCAATATACAATCCAAGTAATCCAAAATTACTATTGTCAAACTTACAAAACATCTACACTAATTCATTTTCACATCAAGAAAGTGTAAATACATTAGTTGCTCCTTACTCTATTGCAGTTGATAATCGAGAAAATGTTTTTGCACCAGTTAGCAAAAAAATTACAAAACTTCGCAAAGCATACAAAGCCACCGAAGGAGTAACACCAGCACAATTAGAAGGTTTTATGACTATCGCTCGTAAATTAAAAGGCATTCGCAAAGTCAATAACGCACCAACAACCAACACAATAGAGGAGCAAACACAACATTCAACCTCTCAAATGAGTTACGACCAACGAACTAATAATTACGATTTGCTAATTTCACAACTTCAAAACACACCAAACTATAACCCAAACGAAACAGAATATCAAATTGCTACTTTGCAAGCAGAAAAAGCCCAAATGTTGCAAGCAACGCAAGGCGTTGCTAACACTTTTGTTCCTTTAAACAATGCTCGTAGCATTCGTAATAATTCTATGTATCTTTCAGTAGATAATTTAGTAGATACATTTAACAAGGCAAAAGATTATTTGTTTACAATCCTTGATAGTAATTCAGTTCAATATAAAGCAATCGCTAAAATTAAATTCAAAAAAGTATAAACAATTGCCAAAATAGATAAGGCTTATGCCAAACTGCATAAGCCTTATGTCAAAATAAACAAAGCAATCTCCAAAATAGATAAGACAACCGTCAAAGTAAATAAGTCTTATGCCAAAATAGATATGACAACTGCCAAACTAAACAAGACAACCGCCAAAATAGAATAAGCTCCTGCCAAAATAGATAAGACAACCGCACCAGTAAAATAGGCACTTAACAAAAACTAAAAAACTAAATGAAACGTGAAAACTGGAATGTAAAAAGTTATGGCATCCTCCAACACACGTTTGTAGCAATTGGGGGTTTAGGTTTAATCTAAAGTTTGTCTTGTACTTGCAAAGTTCAGTATTTAACCGAAAGGAAAGCGAATATTTAACCCCAACTGCTACAAGCGTGGAAACGTTGGGCGACATACTACCAAAAAACCGCAGAAAATAACACGATAAGAAAAATAAATGATAAACAATTTAAAAATTTCAAAAGTTAGTAGTTATAATGAAATAGTTGAATTGAGTAACTTGTCAAAAGTTAACTTCTTTTTTGGAAGTAATGGTTCAGGAAAGTCAACAATTGCAAAAGCTATAAATAATTTTGAAGTTTATCCTCCAAACAATAAATATTCATTTTGTTCTCAAATCGGCTATGACAGTAATACTGAAAAAATATTTGTCTTTGACGAAACATTCGTTGAAAAAAATTTTATCTTAAAAAAAAAATAAAAAGGTCCAAATTTCGCAACGACGAGGAAGTCGAGCAGTCATCATGCAACATTTTATGACACGTTATATAACAATAATCACAGTTCTATTTCAAACCCTTCTTTTTGCTCAAGTAAAATTAAGTGGAAATGTTAGTGACTAAATCACAGCATTTACCTGATGTCAAAATAGAAATCTCTAATTCAATTTACACAAATTCGGATTTTGATGGAAATTACCAATTTAAAATTCCAGAGAAAGAAAAAATAAATATACTTTTTGAATATTCAGTGCCTTGGGTGACAATAGAAATTAAAAATTTAAAAGTCAAAAAATTATAAGCGTCAACAATCAAAGTAATTTTACCAACATACAGAAGAATTGACGCAAAAGAATATGAAATTTTATCAGAAGTTGAAAAACGAAAATTTCAATTAGGAACTCCAATGTGTTATGGACAAATTAGAAACTACTTAAGTAATGAATTTAATGGTAAATTTTGAAAGTTTTTATTGGTAATCGAGAAATCAAAATAGCTAATTTCAAATTTGATTCAGAAAAGAATAGTAATTGAAGGAAGTGAATTAGAATCAAAATAAAACGTTGCAAAACAGCGGTAGCGGTTGCTAAACAACTTCAAAAAACCAAAATTTCAAATTAAACCTAAAAGACAACCTCATTTAACCTAGTTAAGCGAGGTTTACTTTCAGAATAAAGTGTAGTTTTTAAAAAAAGAGGTGCTAATAAACAAGCTTTTTACTTACAATTCATAACTCATAGCTCTTACCTCCTTTCTGTCAACTTGAGCGAAGTCGAGGGGCACAACTAAAAACTTTTTCACTACTTTTATGCTATGAAAAAAACAATTCCACTACTACTTTTAATAACCTTTCAAACGCTGTTGGCACAACAAACCTACACCCGAAAAGATTCCCTTCAAGGTGGTTTACGTCTGGAAAGAACCTGCTATGACGTGTTGCACTACGATTTGAATATCAAAATCAATATTGAGGATAAATCTATTGTTGGCTACAACGACATCACTTTCGACATGGAAAGTAAAAACGAAGTGATTCAGGTAGATTTATTCGAAAATATGAAAGTCGATTCTATAATTTACAATACTAATAAACTCGCATTCAATAGAGAGTTCAATGCCGTATTTATTAACTTTCCACAAGTATTACAAAACATAGGAGGAAAATCAAAAACGATACGCTTTTATTATTCGGGCAAACCCATAGTTGCCAAAAACGCACCTTGGGACGGCGGGTTTGTTTTTACGAAAGACAATCAAGGGAAACCATGGGTTGGCGTGGCTTGTCAAGGCACAGGTGCCAGTTTGTGGTATCCATGCAAAGACTCCCAAAGCGATGAACCCAATTTTGGCACTACCCTAAAAGTAGCCGTTCCAAATGGTTTGATGGAGGTCTCCAACGGTAGATTTATGGGTTCACAAGATTTGAAAAATGGATACACCCGCTGGGATTGGGAAGTTAACAATCCTATAAACACCTACGATATTACGGTCAACATAGCCAATTATACACACGTTCACGACAACTACAAAGGCTTGGATTTAGATTACTATGTACTGCGTGACAACGAGGCTAAAGCCAAAGTTCATTTTGAAGAAGTAAAACCTATGATGGATTGCTTTCAAAGTAAATTTGGAACGTATCCCTTTTTTAATGACGGATACAAGTTAGTAGAAACTCCCTATCTAGGCATGGAGCATCAAAGTTCCGTGGCATACGGAAATCATTATGTAAAAGGCTATTTAGGTACCGACTTATCAGGTACAGGAATAGGACTTTTGTTTGACTACATTATCGTTCACGAAAGTGCTCACGAATGGTTTGGCAACAGCATCACCTCAAAAGACATTGCTGATATGTGGATTCACGAAGCATTTGCCATGTATAGCGAAACCGTTTTTGTTGAATGCCAATATGGTTATGAAAAAGCCCAAACCTACCTCAACGGAATGAAGCAAAATGTAAATAATGACAAACCTATTATTGGCCCTTATGGTGTAAACAAAGAAGGTTCAAACGATATGTATTACAAAGGCGCCTTGATGATCAATACTTTAAGACACGTTGTAAACAATGATGAAAAATGGTGGCAAATGTTATTAAAATATGCAACTAGTTACAAGTACAAAATCATCGATACCGAAACCGTTGTAAACTTCTTCAATAAAGAAAGCGGCATAAATTTGACTTCAATATTTAATCAATATCTCAAAAAAAATTCTACTCCCAATTTAATCATTAGAAAAAATAAAAACAAACTGGAGTACAAATGGTTTTCGTACGAACCAAATTTCACGATGCCTATTGATGTAACCGTTAAGAACAAAACTAGTAGACTGTTTCCAACAACAAGTTGGAAGCAATCAAAAATAAAAATAAATGCTTTAGAGGAAATAGTGGTCAACACCAATTCCTTTTATATCGATGTTATAAAAGAATAATAAATCTTTCTAAAAACCTCTTTATATCACTAATAATTAGTAATTTAGTAATGAATTTTTAAACTTCTTTATTATGGATACTTCAGTAAAAGGTTTGAACAAGTGGGCAAATGCTCATTCTACATTTTGGTTTGATGCAATACGAGTTGTATTAGGTTTATTTTTTATTTTTAAAGGCGGTTATTTTGTTAGTAACAGTAGATATTTTGAAGATGCTATAGCGCCCGTGAGTAATTTTATGGGAGGAATGTTAACCTTTCATTACATCGCCGCAGCGCATATTATGGGCGGAATTATGATTGTTTTTGGATTGCTAACACGTTGGGCATTAATTGCTCAATTGCCCATTTTGCTTGGAGCTGTTTTGATTAATTTTATTGGCGATATGAATTTTGTAAATTTTTGTATTGCATCAATAACTTTAGCAGTAAGTATTTTTTACACCATTTATGGTAGCGGAAAACACTCTGCGGATTATTACTTCAAAATGGAAAAATAAATTGTTTGCTCTATATTCTAAAAATGTTTCAAGTAAATTGCAATGCCCCCAAAAAGTTAGACATTTTTTGGGGGCTTTTTTTAAGAAATAAAAGTTAAGTAATAGTATTTAGTACCATTTTTTCTTCTTGAAATAATAAACCATACCAAGAAATAACAAAATCATTAGTCCTACGATGATAAAATAACCATACTGCCAATGTAATTCGGGCATGTTATCGAAATTCATTCCGTAAACACCCACAATAAAAGTTAGCGGCATAAAAAAAACCGAAACCACTGTCAAGGTTTTTATTACCTCATTCATCTTGTGATTTTGGGTCGAAAAATAAAAATTAGAAGCACTGTCTAGCGTAGTCAAATCGTATTCTATTTGTTCTAAAAGCTCCAAGCTTTTTTGATGTAAACGTTCAAAAAAACTATAATTATTGGGTTCTATTGCATTAAAAACATTGTCATATTTAATACTTTTTATAGAATACAAAGAGTCTCGCAACGGAATTATAGAACGCTTTAAAAAATTATAATTGTCACGATGTTTTTCTATTTGTTCTAAAATTTCGGGCCTCGTACTGGTTTTTGATAAATTGATTAATTCCTCTACTCTATCTTCTTCACTTTCGATGGTTATATAAAAGTTTTCCATCACAGCATCAAGCAACAAATACAATAAATAATCTGCTTTTTTATCACGAACAATTCCCGAATGTGTTCGTATTCGTTCCCGAATGTGCGTAAAAAAATCACTTCTCTTTTCCTGAAAGGATACTAAAATTCCGCTTTTCAATAAAAAACTAATTTGTTCTACATTAATATTATTAGAATCTGCTTCGGGCAAAAGTGATTTAATATTAAAAAACAAAGTATCGTGGTATTCTTCTAGTTTTGTTCGTTTCGTGGTGTTTAAAATATCGGAAAGCATAAAATTATCAACACTTAAACAATCTCCAATTTGTTTTATGGCATCAATCTCATTTAAACCGTGAACATTGAGCCAATTTGATTTACTAAAATCAAGGTGCTTGTTCATTTGGCTCACTTCAATTTCATGAAACTCGGCCAAATCATTGGTATCATATACAAACAACTGTATTTCGGTAAGGGTAAACTTGTGAACGCCCGTGTATTCCAATAACGTTGGCTGTACTTTTTTTCCTTTTTTGTAATTTATTTTTCTCACGGATTCTAAATTTCCATAAAATTAATACTATTTCTATTTTTAGAACTATTTTTACAAAAAATCATGATGCAAACGTTAATCATCAACATAAAAGAACTACTGCAAGTTAGAGAAACTTTGATTGAAAAAGTTTCTGGAAGTGACATGGCAATTTTACCAACGATTAAAAATGCTTTTTTGTTGATAGAAAATGATACGATTGCAGCTTTCGGTTCCATGGAAAATTGTCCCAAAATAAACGCTGACACTACTATTGATGCACATGGAAAAATGATTTTACCCTCTTGGTGCGACAGCCACACCCATCTTGTTTATGCTGGCAACAGAGAACAAGAATTTGTAGACAGGATTAATGGTTTAAGCTATGAAGAAATTGCCCTACGCGGTGGAGGAATTTTAAACTCGACTAAAAAACTAAACGAAACATCCGAAGAGGAGATTTATGAACAATCAAAAAAAAGACTAGAGGAGATTATAAAATTAGGAACCGGAGCTGTAGAAATCAAATCGGGATATGGATTAACTACAGATGGTGAACTTAAAATGCTGCGCGTCATAAAAAAGCTCGCTGCCAATTATCCAATAACTATCAAAGCCACATTTCTTGGCGCTCATGCTTTTCCGACAGAATATAAAGAAAACCACACTGGATATATTGATTTATTGATTAATGAGATTTTGCCAAAAATTGCCGAAGAAAAGCTAGCTGATTATATTGATGCGTTTTGTGAAACAGGTTATTTTTCAGTAGCCGAAACAGAACGAATCATGGAAGCCGGAAAACTATTTGGTTTACGTGCCAAAGTTCATGTTAATCAGTTTACAGCTATTCATGGTATTGCTGCTTGTGTAAAACACAACGCACTTTCTGTAGATCATCTAGAAATAGTAACCGATGAAGATATTGAAATCTTAAAAAATGCGGAAACCATGCCCGTAGCTTTGCCAAGTTGCTCCTATTTTATTAGCATTCCGTATACTCCTGCACGAAAAATGATTGCCGCTGGACTGCCTATTGCTTTGGCTTCCGATTTTAATCCGGGTACTTCACCTTCGGGAAATATGAATTTTGTGGTAGCAACCGCTTGTATAAAAATGAAAATGACTCCCGAAGAAGCCATCAATGCTGCCACTATAAACGGCGCTTACGCTATGGGAATCTCATCGTCACACGGCAGTATAACCATTGGCAAAAAAGCCAATCTTATCATCACAAAACCAATGAACTCTTACTACGAGTTACCTTATGCCTTTGGTTCAAATAGGATTGATCAAATTATCCTAAACGGGAAAGTTGTAGCATAAAAAAATCCTCTTGTTTTTCAACAAAAGGATTTTCCAAACTACTATTAAAAATAAAAAATTATGGCCTATCTTAATGAAAAACTACTTTTTGAAACCAACTCACCTTTGTCAAAAACATTGACAAAATAAGTTCCCTTTTCAAAATTTTTACCTGGTAATTGTTCCGAAACTTCTACCGTTTTATTTTCATATTTTACATTAGTCGTAAAACTATAGGTTAAAGTATTTTCGCCAAAAGAAATGGTTGCTTTGTCTCCAAGAACATTATTTTTAGAATCAATAACCTGAACGTAGTAAGTTTTATCACCCGATTTTGCTATTTTATTTTCTGCAATAGTGAAATTTATTTTCAACATATCTGTTCTGCTGGCTTTATCGGTAGCAATTTGTTTACCTGAACTTCGCACTTTATACGAAGCTGTTTTCAAATTAGTGATAGTCAATTTAGAACCTTTTTCAACCGTTTTAGATAACTCTTCGTTTTGACCTACCAAAACCTGATTGTACTTTTTGGAATCGTCCAATACTACCTTGGTACTATCTAAATGCGTGGTAAGTTCTTGATTTTGTGTTTTCAAAACCGCCACTTCCTGCATCATATTTTGCATTTTTTGTTCTAATGCTTTGTACTGTGATTTGTATTTCATCAACGAGGCATTATCGCCTTTGGCTGACTTTAATTCGGTCATCAATTTTACAACTTTATCTCTTTCTGTGATGAGTTCATCAGACATAGAAGTGTTTTCAGCAATAGCTGCATCATAAGTTGTTTTTAAATCCGCTAAATCTTTTAGAACAGAATCTTTTTCAGATTTTACAGTGGTAACTGTAGTTTGCAATGTTTTGGCATCCGAAGTCAATTTAAAAATATACACTAAACTAATTACCAATAAAACCGCTAATATTCCTATAACAGCTTTTAATTTTGAATGACTGTTTTGATTTTCCATATGTTAAATTTTTTAATATTCAAATGTAATACTATTTAAGTAAGTAACGTTGAATAAGCAATTTTATTATATTTTTGGTGAAATATTTTTCTAAAATGTATAAATTAATTCCTTTTTTTGTAACCGATTTAGCAAAAGTTACCAACCATAGAAGCGGCGAAATTAAGTTTGGCGAAAAAATGCTTACCGTTCCTAAAGGTGAAAATTGTTTTGCCTATATGAAAAACTGTGAGGCGAAATATGTCTTGTTCGGAATTCCAGAAGATGTTGGTATTCGAGCTAATTTTGGACGTCCCGGTGCTGATTCTGCTTGGGAAAGTGCCATAAAAAGCATTGCCAATATTCAACATAACCGATTTTGTAAAGGCAGTCAAATTTTGGTTTTAGGTAAACTAGATATTGCCGAAGAAATGAACCAGGCCAAAGATTTGGATTTTAACACTACCGAGGACCGAAAAAAATTAAGCACCCTAGTTGAAAAAATTGATAAAGAAGTCGTTCACGTGGTTAGTAATATCATCAAATGCCGCAAAATCCCAATCATTATAGGTGGTGGTCATAACAATGCTTACGGAAATATAAAAGGAACCGCACTTGGTCTAGGCAAACCTATCAATGCCATTAACTTTGATGCGCATTCCGATTTTAGAATATTAGAAGGAAGGCATAGCGGCAACGGATTTTCGTATGCTTACGAAGAAGGTTTTTTAAAAAAATATTTCATCTTTGGTTTACACGAAAATTACACCTCCAAGAATGTATTGGATAATTTAAAGAAAATAGAAGATCGAGTTACTTTTAATACGTATGACGAAATCAAGGTGCGGCAACAAAAAAACTTTGATCAAGAGCTGATTACTGCATTGGAATTCATCAAAAATGATACGTACGGCATTGAAATAGATTTAGATTCGATACCCAATATTGCCAGTAGTGCTATGACTATGAGCGGATTTTCGGTAGAGGAATTGCGTCAGTTTGTTTACTTTTTTGGTAAAACTAAAAATGCTACCTATCTCCATATTTGCGAAGGTGCACCCGATTTAGGGGAAGAAAAAAATAATCATCTTATTGGAAAACTAATTGGATATTTGGTAACCGATTTTATCAAGTCTAGACGAGAATTGATATAATGGTGAATGGTGAATGATTGCAAAATCTAATTCATAATTCACAATTATAAACCTATCTTTGCGCCAACTTACACTTAACAGCAAGTATATTTTATGTTATTCGAAGATTTATCATTATCCAAAAGTATTCAAAGAGCCGTCTTTGAAGAAGGATACACCAGCCCCACACCTATTCAGGAAAAGGCTATCCCATTTATATTAGCAGGAAAAGATTTAGTAGGTTGCGCCCAAACTGGTACCGGAAAAACGGCAGCCTTTGCTATTCCTATAATTCACAATTTGCATCGAATGATTGGATCGTCCAAAAAAACTAAAGAAATTCGTTGTTTAGTGGTGACGCCAACCCGAGAATTAGCGGTTCAAATTGGTGCAAGTTTTGATACCTACGGAAAATATACCAATATTAGGCAACTTACAATTTTTGGCGGCGTTTCGCAAGTAGCACAAGTAGATCAATTAAAAAAAGGAATTGACATCTTGATTGCCACGCCAGGACGATTACTGGATTTGCACAAACAAGGTTTTATCGACTTTGACAGCTTGCATTATTTAGTCCTGGACGAGTCCGATTTGATGCTCGATATGGGTTTTATCAATGATGTTCGGAAGATTGTGAAATTGGTGCCCACCAACAGACAGACTTTGTTGTTTTCGGCAACCATGCCAATGGCAATACGAGAATTGGCGGATACTTTTTTGAATAAACCCGAATATGTTTCGGTGACGCCTGTATCTTCTACGGCGGAAATTATTGAGCAGCAAATTTATTTTGTTGGAAAAGAAGATAAGCGCGGGTTGCTGTACCATTTGATTCGGAATGAAAATCTGAATAATGTGTTGGTGTTTGTTAGGACCAAGCATGGCGCTGATAATGTGGTAAAAGCATTAAAAAAGCATGGCGTAAATGCCGAAGCCATTCATGGGGATAAGTCGCAAACAGCGCGTCAACGTGTTTTAGACAATTTTAAAAGTAAAGAAATTTCGGTTTTGGTAGCCACAGATATTGCTGCGCGCGGCATTGATATTGAAAGTTTGCCTTATGTAATCAATTTTGATTTGCCTAATATTCCCGAGACCTACGTGCACCGTATTGGTCGTACAGGTCGTGCTGGTAATGACGGAATCTCGATATCTTTTTGCAGTCAAGATGAAGAACCGTATTGGAAAGACATTCAAAAATTGATTAAAGTAAATGTGAAAATCATGAAGGATCATCCGTTTCTTTGGAAAGAAGGTGAACCAAATCCTGATGCCAAACCAGATTTACGAAACAAAAAGAAACCCGAGGGAAAAGAAAACAATTCTAGAAAATCGGAAGCTTCAAAGAAAAATAAAAAGCGCTGGTATTAACTGGCGTTTTCTTTATTTTTCACCTGGTTGTGAATTACTTGAAACAACTTGGATGGTTCAAAAGGTTTGACTATTATATCGTTCATTCCTGCTGAAATTGCCTCTTCGGTTACTTCTTCTTTATCAAAAGCAGTCAAAGCAATTATAGGAATCGTGATGCCTTTTTCTCTAATTTTTCGAGTCGTTTCAAAACCGTTTATCAGTGGCATATTTATATCCATAAGAATTAAGTCAAACGATTCTCGCTCTATAGCGACTAGTGCCGCATAACCATCATCTACAATCGTGCAAGTCATGTTGCTGCTTTGTATAATCTTTTTGGTCACCACCTGATTAATCTTATTGTCTTCAACCACCAAAATATTATATAAATGTGAGGATGACAAATCAACATCTATATTATTGATAATTTCTAATGATTTCATTTCATCAAATTCAAATGCGATAGTAAACGAAAAAGTAGTGCCAACGTTTTCCTCGCTTTCCAAATGAATTTCGCTATTAAATAACTTCACCAAACTAGATACTATAGATAATCCCAGTCCTGTCCCTTGATAATCTTCCTCCTTGCGTTCTATTTGAACAAATTTATCAAAGACTTTGTCTTGATGTTCTTTGGCAATCCCGATTCCGGTGTCTTTTATTTTGAATTCAATAAAATATATTTTGTCTTCTACTTTTTTCAAATCGGCAGTAATAGCCACTTCTCCGTTTTTAGTAAATTTCAGGGCATTGCTCACCAAATTCATAATAATTTGTGACAAGCGCAATTTATCACCAATTAAAAATTCGGGAATAGCCGTGTCTATTTCCAGGGTTAATTTATCATTATTTTTATCGGCAATAAATTCAACGGAGTTTTTAATTAACGTGATTTCATCCGTTAAATTAAAAATCAAATTCTCTAACACAATCCGTTTTTCCTCAATTTTATTAATTTGAAGAATATCGTTTACAAGCGATAATAAATATTTTGCCGAAAATTTTAATGATTTTAAGTGCGGACTGTTTCCTAATTCTTTATGTTCGTCTAAAATAATATTGGTAATACCAATAACACCATACAACGGTGTTCTCAATTCGTGAGTAATAGTTGATACAAATTGCGATTTGAGTTGCGAAGCTTCCTCTGCCATTTCTTTTGCCTGTAATAAATCTTCGTTAGCTTTTTTTAAATCGATATTGGCTTGTTCCCGAAGTTTTATATTTTTATACAATGTGAAGAGTAATAGCAATAAAACAATCAGAATTACTATAAATAGTATCACAATTAGCTTTGATTCTTTGAGACTTTTTGTATGGCTTTCATTTACTTTTTCTATGCGTTCCAACTGAATTTTATATTCGTCTAATTCAATTTGCACGGCTTCTTTTTGAATATTATTAAGCTTATCTTGCGAATACACCACCTTGCTTAACGAATCTAACTTTGTTTTATACAATAATGCTTTTTGAGGTTCTTCATAATACTTGTGATGATGAATACGGTTTTCATAAATATTGATTAAAAACGAATCAAACTTATTATCTTGAGCAATCTTTTCGGCAACCGAATAATAGCGTTCTGCGGCATCTTTTTGATTGTTATAAGTTGCGTAAATGCCTAGAAGCAAATTCATCGACATCTTTGAATCGTTTGAACCCTTGTTCAAAATTTCTTCTTTTATGTCCTTAATATAACTGTTGCCTTCATCAAATTTATTAACAGAAAAATAAGCACTGGCAATATTAATTTTAGTATAATTTATTTGAGCAGTATCCTTGATTTTTGTCGCATAATACAATGCTTTTTTGTAATAACCAATTCCTTTTTTAACATCAATTTGGTTGAAGTAATACACGCTTCCTAAATTGCCGTAAATCCAATTAAAAAGTTTATCCTTATTCGTTTTTTTGGCATACAAAAGCGCTTTTTCATAAAACTCAATCGCTTTTTTTGAGTCCGAACATTCGTTGTAAATAACGCCAATAGTATTGTAAGACTGCGCTATATAGGAGTCATCATTAATTGCAAATGAGTTAATTAAGGCAAGTTTTGAAGATTCTAATGCTTTATCGTATTTTGCCTGATTATAATCTGTACTTGCTTGATTAAGCAATTTTTCTATTTTTAATTGTTCCGCTTTAAAATCTTGAGCCAAAACATTGAAAACCCAAAAAAATAATAACAAAAATGTAGGCAAGGATTTGGCTCTAATCATAAAACTATTTCAACATTCAACTATAAATTTTTGCTAAAAAATCTCGTTTAACGAGATTTTCTAATTGATTAAATTAGTTTCTAATCAATTTACGGTATTTAATACGTTTTGGTGTTGCATCTACGCCCAAACGTTTCTTTTTGTTCTCTTCATATTCAGAAAAACCACCTTCAAAATAATATACTTCGGAGTTTCCTTCAAACGCCAAAATGTGCGTGCATATTCTGTCCAAAAACCATCTGTCGTGGCTAATTACTACGGCACAACCGGCAAAGTTTTCTAATCCTTCTTCCAAAGCACGTAGCGTGTTGATGTCTAAATCATTCGTAGGTTCATCCAATAGCAATACGTTTCCTTCTTCTTTTAAGGTCATTGCTAAATGCAAACGGTTGCGTTCGCCACCCGAAAGTGCTGCCACTTTTTTGTTTTGATCGCTTCCGCCAAAATTAAATCGGGATAAATAGGCTCTAGAATTTACTTGTCGTCCACCCATCATAATCAATTCCTGTCCGTCGCAGAAATTTTCCCAGATAGATTTATTAGGATTGATGTTCGAGTGTGCTTGGTCAACGTAGGCAATTTTCACCGATTCGCCCACACTAAATTCACCTAAATCTGTTTTTTCTTCTCCCATGATCATTCTAAAAATGGTGGATTTACCAGCACCATTGGGTCCAATAATCCCAACAATTCCTGCTTGTGGCAAAGTAAAATTTAGATTGTCGTATAATAATTTGTCACCAAAAGCTTTGGCTACATTTTTAGCTTCAATCACATTGGTTCCCAATCTTGGACCATTCGGAATGTAGATTTCTAATTTTTCGTCGAGTTCTTTTTGATCTTCGTTCAAGAGTTTATCATAGTTTTGCAAACGTGCTTTTTGTTTGGTTTGCCTGCCTTTTGCACCTTGACGAACCCAGTCCAATTCACGTTCTAACGTTTTTCTGCGTTTGGAAGCTACTTTTTCTTCTTGTTCCATACGTTTTGTTTTTTGGTCAAGCCAAGAAGAATAATTTCCTTTCCACGGAATGCCTTCACCTCTATCTAATTCTAAAATCCATCCCGCTACGTTATCCAGGAAATATCGATCGTGTGTTACAGCAATTACAGTTCCGGAATACTGTGCTAAATGTTGTTCTAACCACAGTACACTTTCCGCATCCAAGTGATTGGTTGGCTCATCCAAAAGCAATACATCAGGTTGTTGCAATAACAAACGGCATAAAGCCACCCGACGCCTTTCTCCTCCTGATAAATGTTTGATGGGTGTGTCACCTTCTGGCGTACGCAAAGCATCCATCGCAATTTCAAGTTTGGTATCTAATTCCCATGCCCCCGATGCATCAATTTTATCTTGCAATAAAGCTTGTCGCTCCATTAGTTTGTCCATCTTATCAGCATCTTCATACACTTCAGGTAAACCAAACATATCGTTGATTTTGTTGAACTCATCGAGAATAGCAACCGTTTCGGCAACACCTTCTTTAACTATTTCTAGCACGGTTTTAGTTTCGTCTAATTGTGGATCTTGTTCTAAATATCCAACCGTGTAACCAGGTTGAAAAACCACATCGCCCTGATAGTTTTTATCTACCCCAGCAATAATCTTCAAAAGTGAAGATTTTCCGGAACCGTTTAATCCAAGGATTCCAATTTTTGCACCGTAAAAGAAACTCAAATAAATGTTTTTTAATACTGGTTTATCGCTTCCTTGATAGGATTTGCTCAATCGTTGCATCGAGAAAATTACTTTCTTATCGTCTGACATGTTGATATTAGATTTTAAATATTAGATATTAAATTTATAAACGACCTTTTAGCGAACTATACACCCATGCATTTGCCAAGAAGCCTATACCTGTTGCGGCAAAACCCCAGCCTGCAGTTTCATTATATCTAAATGCACCCAGTGCAATGAGCGATAGTCCCATGATTATCATAATTAAGGTTGCCCATCCTAGGACGGTGTTTTTATTCATTCCCATGCTTTGTGGTATTTAATTTTTTGGAAAGCAAATTTATGTAAAAATGTTGATAGTTTGTGGTTAATAGTTTGCAGTTCATGGTTTGTAAACTATTCCTTCTTTCATGACAAACGACACGCCAAGCACTGTAGAAATATCTTGTGTCGGATCGGCATCGGTAGCAACAATATCCGCAAGATAACTCGATTCTAAAACGCCTATCTGCTTGTCCATATCCAATAACATGGCATTTGTAATTGTTGCGGCTTGAATGGCTTTTATAACTGGCATTCCCACTTCGGTCATATAAATAAATTCTTTGGCGTTTTTTCCATGTTGAAATACACCAGCATCTGTACCAAAAGCAATGGGAACTCCTCTTTTATAAGCTTTTGCAAATGTAGCTTGAATTCTTGGTCCTATAGAAAGTGCTTTAGGAACTATTATAGCGGGATAATAATTGGTTTTTTTGGCATTTTCTTCAACTGTTTTTCCTGCAATGATGGTGGGCACCAAATAGCAATTATTTTTTATCATCAAATCCATCGTAGCTTCACTCATTTCTGTGCCGTGTTCAATGGTTTTTACGCCAGCTTTGACTGCTCTTTGCATGCCTTCATCTCCGTGGGCATGAGCCGCTACTTTCATACCATAATCTTTAGCGGTAGATACAATTGCTTCTATTTCTTCTTGGGTAAACTGGGGATTAGAACTGCTTTTGGCAACACTTAATACGCCGCCTGTGGCTGTAATTTTTATCCAATCGGCACCATTTTTATACCGTTGGCGCACCGCTTGACGTGCATCTTCCACACTATTCACGACGCCTTCTTTTGGTCCTGGATTTCCCATTAAATCTTTACGATACCCATTTGTTGGATCTGCATGACCACCCGTTGAAGCAATTGCTTTTTCGGCGGTAAATATTCTTGGACCAATAACTTTTCCGGCATTAATAGCATTTCTCAACGAAACGTTGACGCCACTTCCACCTAAATCTCTTACAGTTGTAAAACCTGCCATCAAAGTAGCTCTGGCAAATCCTTCGGCATTGTAAGCAATATCGGCATCATTGAGCGTAAACTCTTCAAGATAGGCTGTGGGACTGGTTTGTTCTTCTAAATGAACGTGCATATCAATCCAGCCAGGCATTACTGTTTTTGTTTTTAAATCGACAATTTTTGTATTGGAATCTGTTGGGTTCACAAATCCATCTTCAACACTTTTGATAGTTTTTCCCGAAATGATAATGGTTTTATTACCCAATACTTTTCCGTTTCTAGTATCAACAATTTTGCCGCACTGAATATAGGTTTCTTGCCCAAAAAAAATTGCGGTCATTAGTAACGAACCGAATAAAAGTAATTTTTTCATTAGATTAAAATTTGACTGCTAAATATAGTAATTGTAATTGATGAAACTAATTACCGCACAAGAAATATTACTTTAATTAAAAATGCTTATAAGCATATCTTTCAGCAAATCACTCGTGGGCAGAGCATTTGCACCGACACCTTTGCTTTTGACATCTACTTTACGTAATGTTTCAATAATACCGCTCACTTTTCGCATAGGATAATTATGTGCTGCGCCTATGTAATCTTTCACAAAAAAAGGATTTACTTTGAGTATTTTGGCAACATTATTTGGGGATTTATCCTTAAGTCCATGGTATTGCAACAAACCTAAAAAAAAAGAAAACACTTGAGCATTTATGACCACCAAGGGGGTTTCCTTTGGATTTTGAGCAAAGTAATCGGCTATTTGATACGCTTTAAATTGGTTTTTGTCCCCAATGGCATTTCTAAATTCAAACACATTAAAGTCTTTACTGAAACCGATGTTTTCCTCTATATGATGAGGCGTGATGGTGCTTCCTTTTGGCAAAATGATTTCTAGTTTGGTCAACTCATTAGCAATTCGGCTTAAATCATTACCTAAAAAAGCAACTAACATTGCATTGGCTTTAGGTTCAATAGTAAATCCTCTTCCTTGCAAAACCCTAACAATCCATTGCCCTACTTGGTTTTCATACATTTTTTTGCTTTCGTAAACCAAACCGTGTTTGAGTATAGTTTTGGCTATCGTCTTGCGTTTATCAATGGTTTTGTATTTGTAGGCAAAGACTAAAACGGTAGAAGGTTGTGGGTTTTGAGCATAAGATTCAAGCCTGTCAATTTCTTTCACCAAATGTTGTGCTTCTTTCACAATGACTACTTGACGTTCGGCCATCATTGGATAACGTTTTGCATTGGCTACAATATCATCAATAGTAGTATCTCTACCGTAGAGCACCATTTGATTAAATCCTTTTTCCTCTTCAGTCAATAGATTTTGTTCTAAATATTCAGTTATTCTATCAATATAATAGGGCTCTTCTCCCATCAAAAAATAGATAGGTTTGATGTTGCCTGCTTTGATGTCGTTGATGATTTTTACTACTTCGTCCATTTTTAAGGTTTAGGGTTTGTGGTTGATGGTTGATGGTTTATATTTGCCATATGCAAAACCTCAACTTTCCTTCCTATAACTTTCGGTTCAAAAATAGTGAAAATAAAGTGGCTATTTTTGATGAAATTAGGAAAAAATTTATTCTTCTAACTCCAGAAGAATGGGTTCGGCAACACACAATTCAATTTCTTTTGCAAGACAAGAAATATCCGAAATCTTATATCAATGTGGAGAAATTAATCAAGGTTAATGATTTATACAAACGGTATGATGTTGTGATTTTTCGTCCTGATGGAGCATTGTTTTTACTAATAGAATGCAAAGCGCCCGAAGTAAAAATCACGCAAGAAACCTTTAACCAAATTGCGCGTTACAATTTGACGCTTAAAGCATGTTACTTAATGGTAACCAATGGACTAAATCACTACTTTTGTCAAATGGATTTGGAGAATGAAGCCTATATTTTTCTTACTGATTTACCTAATTTTTCAAATAACCAATTCCATAAATAACCAAATTTGACTTGAAAAAAATAGCCGTAGTCATACTAAACTGGAATGGAGCAAAATTGTTAGAGCAGTTTTTGCCTTCAGTTATCAGATATTCTAATGAAGCGACTATTTATGTTATTGACAACGCATCTACAGATACTTCTATTGCACTACTTAAAACCCGATTTCCATCCGTAAAAATAATACAAAATGATGAAAATTTTGGCTTTGCCAAAGGATACAACAGTGGCTTACAACTAGTAAAAGAAGAATATTATGCTTTAATCAATTCTGATGTTGAAGTAACACAAAATTGGCTTGTTCCTATTCTAACTACCTTTGATAATGAACCAACTACAGGAATTTTACAACCAAAGATACTAGATTATAAACGCAAAGATTACTTTGAATATGCCGGAGCCGCTGGAGGATTTATAGACCAATTTGGTTATCCGTTTTGCAGAGGTCGTATTTTTCAAACCCTTGAAAAAGATAATGGTAAGTATGACGATAGCATTGAGATATTTTGGGCAAGTGGTGCATGTTTCTTCATTCGAAAAGAAATTTATAGAAAACTTGACGGCTTTGACAATGATTTTTTTGCACATCAGGAAGAAATTTATTTATGTTGGCGTGCCTTTAATAGCGGTTATAAATGTAAATACACTTCAAAATCACTCGTGTATCATGTTGGCGCAGCGACCTTGAATGAAAGCAATCCGAAGAAAACCTTTTTAAATTTTAGAAATTCGTTGTTGATGCTTGCTAAAAATTTACCCGAAAATAAATTAGTTTCCATCATTTTAATGCGTCTAATTTTAGATGGATTAGCAGGTGTGCAATTTATTTTGAAAGGAAAATTCAGCCATTGTACGGCAATATTAAAAGCACATTTTGCATTTTACAGTCTGATAAACAAAACATTAAAGAAGCGAAAAGCTCCTCATCACAGTAATTACTATCACACCAAAAGTATTGTTTACAACTACTTCGTAAAAAAAAAAATTATTTTTGAAAAATAAATTTAACAAGAGTTTATCTTTTTACGGCACTACTGTTTTCTAAATTTATGCTTATTTTTGTTAAAATTTTAATTAAAAACAATTATGAAAAAAGTAATTTTTGCCGTTTCACTACTAGCCCTAACATTGACTTCTTGTGGTTCAAAGAAAAAGATTGCCGCTTTAGAAGCTCAAAACAAAGAATGTCAAGACTTATTGAATTCAACTACTGTTAAATTGAATTTGTGTCTATCCGAAAAAGAGGCACTTTCTAAACAAGCTGAATATTTAAAACAAAACAACTCTGATTTGATAAGCAACTCAAAAGATTTGACCGTTTTAACGACTAAAGGTGCTCAAAACTTGGAAAAATCTTTAGAAAGTTTGAAAGAGAAAGATTTAAAAATAACACGTCTTCAAGATGCTTTAACTAAAAAAGACAGTGTGACACTAGCATTGGTCACTAGTTTAAAAAGTTCCGTTGGAATTTCTGATCCCGATATTGAAATTAATGTTGAAAAAGGAGTGGTTTTCATTTCGATTGCCGATAAATTATTGTTCAAAAGTGGAAGTTATTCCGTAAGCGACAGGGCCAAAGAAGTATTGGGTAAAGTAGCAAAAGTGGTTAACAGCAGACCAACATTCGAATGTATGGTTGAAGGTCATACCGATAATGTTCCGTTTACAGGAAATGCTATTTTACTTGATAATTGGGATTTAAGTGTGAAACGTTCTACAGCTATTATCAGAGTTTTAACTAATGAATTAGGCGTAAAACCAGCTCAATTGATTGCTGCAGGTAGAAGCGAATTTATACCATTAGTAGATAATAATACCGCTGAAAATAGAGCTAAAAATAGAAGAACTCGTATTGTGGTTTTACCAAAAATTGACGAATTCTACGATATGATTGAAAAAGAAATGAAAAATCAGAAGAAATAATCTTTATGAAAAAATAGAACATATTAAACACTTTAAGAAATTTAAGGTGTTTTTTTTTTACTATAAACTAGTGCTTGCGCTGGAAAAGCAATACTGATTTTCAAAAAATTCTGTGGATAATTTTAAATTCTTATTCTCAATTGTAATAAATTCGTTTATAACTTCTACGTTTTTTAAATCGAAAAAAGCTCCTTTACCAATTGCTTTTACAGCAGCTTCTTTACGAGTCCAAAGTTTAAAAAAAATTGCTTCGGTAAAAGAATTTTCATTCATAAACTCCCATTCGTTTTTTGTGAAATAATCTTTATATAGCTTATAATCAATACGTTTAATGTGTTCTATATCAATACCAACAGAACCATTTTTAATAAATCCTAAAATAGTATTGTTGTCTGAATATGAAATACTAAAATCTATATCAACATTTACAAAAGGTTTCCCAAAAGGATTGTATTGTATTGTATTTATTAAATCAGCATCCATTTTATTGTTAATCAAAGCAGTTTTCAATAATTCTAAACCCGTTATTCTTTGTTGTTTTTTTTCGTTTAATTTGTAAGAAGAAATTGCAGTTTTCAAATTCACTGGTAGTAAAGATAATTTTGTGTTAATTTCTACCGTACTCATTACCCTTGCATTAATTTTTTTATAAATTTCCAACATGTCATTTATTTTTAAAACAAATATAAATATTAACCCGTTGGGTGTAATTAAATGATTTGATTTTTGATATTATTTATTGGTCTATCAAAGATAAATTTATTGATATATTGAACCAGTGTTAATGCTGTTATTTTTGCCAAAATTGCTTCGCCAGTTCGAGCAAACTCTCGGGTATTGTTTTAAAACCTTCAAAAGTTTTAGCGTAATTGTTTCTAATTTTGAATTAGTCGCATAGTTGTGAAAATAATGTTTCAATTCTTTTTCTTGATTTTCTAAAGATAAAAGGTTGTGGTTTATAATCTTTTTGGTTTTTCCTTTTGGGAGTTTCTAATTTGATGTTTACCGTTTGAAACAAGTCTAATTGAATGCTTTGAGATATGTAACCTCTATCACCGAGTAACACACAATCATACATTTGTTGTTTTATATTTTTCAAAAAATGAATATCATGAACTTCAGTTTTTGTAATGTCTAACGAATGAAAAACCCCATTTAAAGAGCAAACACCATGTAGTTTATAGCCATAAAACCAGTTGTTTTGCGAAGCACAAAATCCTTTTGATGGAGAAGTTTCAAACTCATTTTTACAAATTTTAATTCT
>NZ_JANXUG010000057.1 GCF_025352015.1 Flavobacterium sp. | reverse complement strand
GTAAAAAAGGTACCTTTTTTTGATTGTTTTTAAAATTATAATTTGTAGACATTTTTTTAATAAAAATAAAATTTTAATGTTCTCTGTTTATATAAATCCATCCCGTTTTGGTTGACGAATCACTGTTAAATTCAATAACATAATAATAAGTTCCATCTGGCAATTCTTGATTAGAATCCGACTGTCCATACCATTCGTTTCGATATCCTCCTTTTGAATATACTTTCATCCCATATCTATTAAAGATATTTATTTTTTTAACATTCAAATTCTGTAAATCAAAAAAATCATTTAAATTATCCCCATTGGGTGTAATTCCTTTCTGAATATTACAAAATAAATCAGTTACAGTTACAGAACTATTTTTTTGACATCCAGATCCATCAGTAATATTTAAAGAGAATATTAAAGGAAATTGCTGTGTCGTTTGTAATGAATTTATATAATCGTTAACATTAAAAGTTGTGCTATTTGAACCTATTGGTGTATTATTTATTGACCAATTAAAATTTGCATTAGTACTGTTAAATACATCATTTGTAATTACTTCTAAAATAAAATTGGTGCCAACACATCCCGATTTTATTACAAAATCAAAACTATTTACCACAGTTATAGTAAGTGAATAAGTAGAAATACATTGTCCGAATGTTGGATTAAAAATATAAGATTTAGAAACTGTAGGATCAATTACAGAAGGTGACCAAGTTCCTTGAATTCCTTCTAAAGAAGTTAATGGCAAAACAGGAACTGACGACGTTCCATGACAAATTGGTGCTATAGCGGTAAACGATGGAATTACAATTGGGTATACAGAAATAGATGCTAAAGAACTTGTTGCAGAACAACCATTTCCATCAGTGTAGGTATAAGTATAAGTGTTACTTGCTCCAATATAAGTTGGTGAACCAGTGCTAAAAGTACCTCCGGTTGGGGAACCTACAAGAGTAATTGCGCTCCCGGCACATCCTGTCACATTAGATGATGTAACTGTTGGTAATGGGTTAACTGTAATAGTTGCAACTGAACTTGTTGCTGAACATCCATTCACATTCGTATAACTATAAGTATAAGTTGTACTAGCTCCTGTATAAGTGGAAGAACCTGTGCTAAATATACCTCCTAGAGGGCTACCGACAAGTGTAATAGCATTTCCATTACATCCACTTACATTAGTTGCAGTAACGATAGGCAAAGGATTAACAGTAATGGTCAATTGATATGTTGAAGCACATTGACCTGCATCTGGAGTAAAAGTATAAATTGTAGTTGCACTATTATTCAAGGCAGGTAACCAACTTCCTGTAACCCCATTTGTAGATAACGTTGGTAATGCTGCTAAAGAAGTTCCCGAACAAATAGGGTTTACGGTATTAAATGTTGGATTGATACTTCCTATATTAATACTTGTAGGTGTTCTGGTAGTTTCACAAGAGCCTACCGTTTGAGAGGCATAATAAGTACCAGTAGATAATAATGTTGAAGAACTTATTGCAACACCACCCGTTAGAGAAGTATACCATTTTATGTTGGTACCATTGGCAACTAAATTGGCAACGGTAGCACCTGTACAAAAAGATTGAGGTAAAACTGTAGGAGCATCAATTACTTGAACAAATAAAACAGGGATAGTATCGACACAACCAGATTGAGAGTCTGTAACAACTAAACTATAGTTACCAGTTCCACCAACAGGAATAGGATAATTGGAACCTGTGCCTTGAGGTGCTGGTATAGCCACTCCATCTTTAAACCATTGATAGGTTGGATGTAATATTTGTGAAACAGGATTAAGCACTAAAGGATTACTAGAACAAGATACATCAGAACCAGTTAAAGTCACCGCATTTTGATCTGTAAAATAGCCTGACAAATCAAAAGAACCAGCTTCAATAAAAACAGCTGAATCAAAAAGTCTATTGGTTGATGTACTTCCATAATCAGCAATTACTAATTTGATATGATACGAATGCCCTGGAATGACAGATGAAGAAGCAACAAGAGCTTTAGTACTTCCATTAAAATTGGTTCCATCTATATTAGGCGGATTTTGATTATATCCGTTAAAATAATTTGGATTTACAGCAGCACATCCACCACCACCTGTAACTCCAGTTAAATCAGGATGAACGGTACTTATCCCAACTGGTGTTGCTGTACCTGGAACTAATGCAATATTAGTATAAACTCCAACAGCATTATCTTTTAATAAAAAAGCAAAAGCATCACTAAATTGACAAGGATAGTTTTTATCGTATTGATATTCTTCAGAAGCTAAAAAGTATCTAAAACTTATAGTGTTTTTTATTGGTACAAAATCAAACTCAACATATGCAACATCAGCTAAAGCGGCTGGAGCACTTATGGAAAAAGCATTAGCTAAATCTGCATCACCTCCTGAACCTAAATTATCGCTCAAAGTAGTAGTAATAACAGTATCCCCTGCTCTTTTAGCGAAACCTGTAGAAATAATCATCCCTTGAGAAAAAACATTTCCTGTTCCATTATTTATGTAAGACCCATAGGGACTATTAATCCCAGTTCCTTGAAGTCCAGGCGTAATAGTTACTCCTGATATATTTGCGCAAACACCACTATTGAAAAGTGAGTTGATTAATTGAGTAGGGGTCTGCGTAGTATTTACTGAAATTCGTTGGCTAAAAGACGAGAAGGTTAGTAAGAGTAGTGAAAAATAAAAATATTTTTTTTTCATACATTAGTATAATACATTTAATCTTTTACAAATCAGTTAATTTTGTCAAACATATAACATATTAAATGACAATTGCTTTTAGAATAATGAAAATTAACCTAAAGTTAAAATTGGGTATAAAATTTTGTAGTAATTATTATAAATAAGATTTTCCTATTTAATTTTCAAAATCTATTTAACATCAAAAATTTCCAATATAATGGGTCTTCACAGCTACCCAGCCTCTATTTTTTGGCTTTAAATCATTAAATTTTAATTTATTATATATCTATAAGAAAAAATTGTTGTTTTAAGGCGCTTCATAAATAGTAACGAGCTTCCCATTCTTTAATTCCTTTTTTAGCTTGTTGTACCGTATTGTTGAACCAGTTTAATGTGTTAGGATTTTCGTCATGAATGTCTAACTTATCATGTAATAAATAATTGACCAATTTAATGAGCAATTGTAAACGTTTCCTTTCTTCAACTGATTTAATTGAAAAAGTTTAATTTACTTTATTAATAAAAAACAAATAGTTTAGTACTTGCTGAACTGACCCCGCCTAAAATTACTTGACACATTACTAAACCCAAAATAGAAGATGACAAGCAGTTGTTTGCTTTACATCCGACGGACGGCTTTGGGCAATCTGTTTTCCGTTAAGGTTTTTAAAAATCACGTTACCCACCATACCGCTGAAAGTTTTCTTATTTCCAAGTGTTGCCGTAATATAGAATTGGGTTTCAATGCTAGCGTTGCAATCCAATTTTTTTATGCAATTGCTTGGGAAGTTTTTAAAAATAAATGGCTTTAGTCTAAAGAATATATTTATTATCTTTGTTTTATGAAAGATACCATTTTAGCACAAATATCGGAATTAAAT
>NZ_JANXUG010000053.1 GCF_025352015.1 Flavobacterium sp. | reverse complement strand
GTCACCCTCCAGCTCATAGTAAACCCCACACCTGTTGCGACAGCACCAAGTGATTATTCTTTATGTGATTACACAGGATCACAAGGTTACGAGACTTTTAATTTGACGACAAAAATCCCGGAGATACTGGGCAATATTGACCCTTCCACAGTAGTAGTTCGATTTTACACGACTTTGCCCAATGCACAGGTCGGATTACCCGCGACTGCTATTGCTACTGCAGCGGCATATCAAAACAGTACAATATATTCCGAGACGCTTTATGTTCGTGTAGAAAACATTGCCACAGGCTGTTATGACATCGTTACGCTGAAACTAGTGGTAAATGGTTTGCCCAATGCCACCCAGCCCAATTATCCAGAATACTCGGTGTGTGATGACAACCAAAGTAATATAGGATTTGAGACCTTTGATTTAAGTCTTAAAGCAAATGAAATTTTATCAGGACGAACAGGTGTGAGTGTTCGTTTTTACAATAGTTTAGGCGATGCGCAGAACGGTACAGGAGAAATCACCAACGCACTTTACCCGAACCTACTTTATCAAAACCAAATCCAGTATGTTCAAACCTTGGGGATTCGCATCACCAATACCAGCACAGGCTGTTATGTGATTTCTACGATGGACATCAGAGTAGAGCCGTTACCAAGTTTAATACCGCCCACACAACCGTATACCCTTTGCGATGGCAATCAGGATGGTTTTACCCGCTTTGATCTAACGAGTTTACTGCCAGGATTATTAAACGGAATCACCACCTACACGTTAAGTTTTCATGAAACCCTACAAGATGCGATAAGCAACAACACTAGCATTGCTAATCCTGCACAGTATACCAACATCATTCCGTTTGTACAAACCATCTATGTGCGAGCCCAAGATACTATAACTGGCTGCTTTAGTGTACTTCCAATACAATTGAATGTAAATCCAAGTCCGATAACACCATTGACTTTGTTAGATGTTACCACCTGTGATCAGGATAACAATCCACAAGATGCAATTACAGCAGTAGATTTAACCCAGCGCACCCCAGCTGTTTTGGCACAACAACCACAAGCGGCAATAAATTATACCGTGACGTATTATACGACGCAATTATTGGCACAAGGCGGCACGGCACCCATCATTCCCGATACCAACTATACTGCAAGCAACGGACAAACAATATGGGTACGAGTACAAAACAAGCTAACGAATTGTTTTGCTATTGGCTCGTTCAAAATAGTAATCAACATTCCGCTGTTGCTCACTACTCCAGCACCACTAAATTTGTGTGATGATGATACGAGTCCCAATAATCAGTTCCACAGTTTTAATCTAACGGTAAAAAATGCGGAGATTACACAAAACCTACCAGGTTATACCGTAACGTATTATCCAAGTTTAGTAAACGCTCAAAACGGTACCAATGCTATTTCACCAGTTAATGCCTTGGCGTATACCAATATTCCACCAGCAGTACAAACCCTAGGCGTAGTAGTAACGAGTGCAGCAGGATGTAAAAGCACCACCACATTAGACATTAGAGTACTTCCTATACCAAGCAATATCAACCAGCCACCAGCATTAACGCCAAAATGTGATGACAACAACCCAGGCGATATGCTCGAAGTATTTGATTTAACGACCAATGCAGCATTCATTAAAAACGGCGATGTAACGCTGACCTTGCATTATTTTGCGACACCGTCCGATGCACAAGCCAATCAAAATGAAATAATTTCACCCGCTACGGCATTAGTAGGAGCAAATGTTTGGATACGCGTAGAAAACAGCGGTATAGACTATCAAGGCAACAACTGCTATGTAGTAGTAGAACAAGCATTGAAAGTGAATCCGTTGCCAACAGTGGTACAACCAGCAAGCTACAAAGTATGCGATAACAATACCGATGGACTAGCCGTATTTGATTTAACAATTCCAGCCTTGGCCATAAAAATATTGGGACCTACGCAATCACCGTCTGATTTTACGATAAGTTATTATTTTGACGCAGCAGGTGCCAATCCCGCAACCAATACAGGACAAACGCCACTACCCTCTAGTTATAGCAATGTGACACCCACCTCACAAAACATTTACATCAGAGTCGTAAATAATGCTACAGGATGTGTCAATGCCACAGGAGTATTAACATTATCGGTTCAACAGCAAGCACTAGCCACAGGACCACAAGTGTATCATGAATGTGATGGACAACCTGGAGATAGCAATCCATTTGACGGACAAGCAGTGATAGATTTGACAAGTTACGCTACGGCGATATTAAACGGACAAAGCCCCGCAGTATTCTTGGTGAGTTATTACAGAACTCAAGTTGATGCTATAGCAGGAACAAATGCCCTAACCCTAGCACAAGCACAAGCATATCAAACCCAAGCAAACACCGATACGATATGGGTAAAAGTAGAAAACAGCAGCAACAGTATCACGCCATTATGTAATGCCATCACTCAAATCAACATCACGGTAGAGCCCAAACCCAACCCCCTTATTAAAACAGCGAATGGCGAAAACACGATATGTGTAGATTTTAACACCGGAATTCCGGTTCGATTCTTAACTTTAAATAGTGGGATTAGTAATCCAGCGAATTATACCTTTGAGTGGTTTGAGGATGCATCGGTTACCCCTATACCAGGAGCAACAGGAGCCACGTATACCGTAAGCACCGCATCAGCCACACCAAATATACCCCGAAATTACACGGTTCAAGTTACGAGTATTAATCCGCCATTTTTAGGATGCAGTACCTTATCTCTTGCTTTTCCAGTACAGCAATCAGGACAAGCCGTTATACCATCAGGCACAACAGGTTATACGGTAACCAATGCCTTTAGTGCCTCACAAATCATAACAGTACTTGTACAAGGATACGGCACGTATGAATACAGTTTAGACGATGGACCACAACAGGTGAGTAACATTTTTGAGAATGTTTCTTTCGGGACACACGTAATCCACGTTTGGGATACCAAAGACCCTTCGGGTTATAATTGTGAAGAATTGATCATCAATGAAGTTCAAATTATAGATTACCCCCATTACTTCACCCCGAATGGTGATGGTATAAATGACACATGGAATATTGTTGGATTAGTAGGACAAGCTAACGCAAAAATTTATATATTTGACCGCTATGGTAAACTATTAAAACAAATAAGTTCCACAGGACAAGGATGGGATGGCACGTACAACGGACATCAAATGCCATCAGACGATTACTGGTTTACTGTTGATTATGTAGAACAAAACCAAACCAAACAATTTAGAGCCCATTT
>NZ_JANXUG010000048.1 GCF_025352015.1 Flavobacterium sp. | reverse complement strand
TAGTCAATATCGTCTTGAAAACGTATCTAGCCGTGTCACAATTTGGCAACTTTGTCTTGTTTATTATTAGTTATTTATCAAAGGTATTTTTATTCTATTTGAATTAGAAACAAAGATATGAGCCGTTTTGCGATAGTGTCCATAAATTTTTACAAAATTAAATTTGGTGGGTTTTGAAATATAAGAAAAAGCGCTTTACCAGTTTTCGGCTTTCTTCTTTTTATCCATATACAGTACTAAACTTTTGTTCAATCCGTTGAATAATCCTTCGTAAGAGGCCGGAGCGTCACTCAAATACTTTTTCACATTGCCGTCTTTATCGTAATACTCTAAAAAATTATCTAAATTTGGTTTAGAGATCTTTCCGTTTATATCTTTTAAGACTATATCGGTAACGGCAAATTTATATTTACCGTCTTTAAAAGTGATGTCAGCAGTATACGTTGCGTTAGAACATACCGTGGTTCCTCCTGCTTTGCTGCACAAAAAGTTTTCTTTTACACCTTGGAATGTTATTTTTTCGTTTTCAACAGACGATACTACTTTGTTTCCCTTATTGTCCTTTACCCAGTCGAGTGCTCTTTTATACAAATCTTTTGCGGGGCTATCGTAAGTAGTTACAATAAAATCGGTCAAACCTTCTTTTGAAAACTTGAATTCGGTGTCTTGCGCAAATGTTGATGCCGTTATTAGGACTGTCAGCAATATCAATTTTAATTTCATGTGCTTTCTATTAATTTTATTTTTACTTCGGACTAGTAGCAATGACGAACTTGAGTTTGTTCTTCACTCCTATTTGCAATACATTAACCAAGTCCTGAACTTGAAGCGTTGCCGGAATTCTGATGATGACCGTTAAGTCTTTTGCAGGATTCATTTTGGATAATAATTTAGATTCCAATTGATCCAAACCAACTTCTTCTTTGTCAACAAAAAACCGTTTTTCTTCTGTTACTGAAAGCGTGATGAGTTGCTTATTGGTTTTTTCATTCGTTTTAGATTTTGGTAAAGTCATTCGTATCACGTTTGGATTTGCCAAAGTTGAAATAATCAAGAAAAACAACAGCAAAAAAAACATAATGTCGCTCAAAGACGAGGTAGCGACTTCTGCATGAAATCGTTTATTTCGTTTTATGGCCATTTGGACGTTGAATTATATTGATAAATTCTAATACTTGTTTTTGGATAGCCAATGAAAAAGCATCGATTCTTCCGTTGAATAAATGATAGCCACTGTAGGCTACAATTCCCACTATCAAACCAGCACCACTACTAATCATTTTTTCATATAAACCTCCAGAAATGTTTCCGATACTAATATCTTCGGTAACTGAAATACTATAAAAAATTTTAATAACTCCCGAAATCGTACCTATAAATCCTAAAGTTGGTGCTATACCAGCAATCAAACCTAGTTGTCCTAGCTTTTTTTCCATGTAACCAATCTCGATATTGGCAGCGCGTTCCATATTAGATTCAATTTCGTTGATGTGTCTACCAATAGTAAGCACGCCTTCTTTGATGATTTCTCCTTGCGCTGCGCCACTTCTCTCGGCGTTAGCAACTGCCATTTCTATGTTAGCATTGTTTAAATGAGTTCGGATGTCTTTCATCAAATGAGAATCTATTTTAGCCGCTTTACTAATATATAAATAACGTTCAAAAATAAGATATAAGGTATAAAATAATAAAATAGCAATGGGTATTAAAAAAAAACCGCCTTTAAGGATGAATTCTAAAACAGAAACTTCGTTGGTCAAAGCAGCATTGGCTTTGTCTACAGCAGGAAGTGCTTTTGCTAAAGTATCGGCTTGTAACTGTAAAAATAAACTGCTCATATTTATAAAATTTTTTACTATTAATACTGAAAATAATTTCAATTTTGTACTTCAATAATACGCATGACAATATAAACGAAAAAAAGTGTACAAAAGTATATCCACACATTAAATTTTCCGAAAATTATGAACTACAAAGAAACCATAAACTGGATGTTTGATAAGTTGCCAATGTACCAAACACAGGGCGCAACAGCCTATAGAAAAGATATTTATAATACTGTTTTATTAGCCAAACATTTAGGAAATCCTGAACAGCATTTAAAATGTATTCACGTAGCAGGAACTAACGGAAAAGGTTCTACTTCGCATTTACTTGCTTCGGTTTTTCATGAAGCAGGTTATAAAGTTGGTTTATATACTTCACCCCATTTGCTGGATTACCGGGAGCGCATCGCCATCAATGGAGTACCTATTTCTGAAGAGTTCGTGTGCGACTTTATTAATAAAAACAAAGCATTTTTTGAAGCAAACGACTTGAGTTTTTTTGAAATGAGTGTAGGAATGGCTTTTGACTATTTTGTAAAACAAAAAACGGATATTGCTATTATAGAAGTTGGCATGGGCGGAAGATTAGATTCTACCAACATTATTACTCCTTTAATTTCAGTAATTACGAATATTGGATTAGATCATACGCAGTTTTTGGGCAATACTTTAGAAGCTATTGCTTTTGAAAAAGCGGGGATTATAAAACCTACTATTCCAGTAGTGATTGGGGAGTACATTGGGGAAACCAAACCCGTTTTTATAGCTAAAGCCAATGAAACGCAATCAGAAATCTTTTTTGCTTCCGATGTAATTCAAGAGATATATCCTTCTGCTTTGCATGGCGATTATCAAATTCAGAATAAGAAAACTGTTTTGCAAACAATTAAAATAATACAAGAAAAAAAACTGTTTTCAGTTTCAGAGCAAGCCATTAAAAATGGTTTTTTGAACGTGATTAAAAATACAGGATTACAAGGAAGATGGCAACAGTTAGGAGAAAACCCAAAGATAATTTGTGATACTGCTCATAATGCGCACGGATTGAAAATTGTTTTAAACCAATTAAAAAAAGAAAAATTTGATAAACTACACATAGTTTTAGGACTTGTAAATGATAAAAATTTAGAAGAAATTCTACCATTATTTCCAAAAGAAGCCATTTATTATTTTTGTAAACCCAATAGTTCAAGAGGATTGGAAACACAAATTTTAAAAGACAAAGCGACTGAATTTCATCTTTATGGCAAAACATTTCTTTCAGTATCAAATGCTTATCAAACCGCTAAAGAAAACGCCTCATTAAACGATTGTATCTACATAGGCGGAAGCACTTTTGTAGTTGCAGAAATTTTATAATTTTCTACAAATATATTTGCATTATCAAAAAAGTAGGCTATATTTGCAATCGCATTAAGGGCGATTAGCTCAGTTGGTTCAGAGCATCTCGTTTACACCGAGAGGGTCGGGGGTTCGAATCCCTCATCGCCCACAAAACTTCACTAGAAATAGTGGAGTTTTTTTATATATATTCTAACGTTCTTTCTAACGCCATTCCTCTGGATCCTTTTATGAGAATGATTTTGTAATCTAGTTTTGTGTTTTTTAAAAATTGGGCAAAGTCTTCAAATGTCCTGTAAAAATGGAATTTTTTATTTTGAATACTATTACTAAAAAAATCCTTTCCTATAAAATGACATTCAAACGAACTGTTTATATCCAAAAAATTTACGATAGCTTTGTGTTCTGCGGAACTGCTTTCTCCTAGTTCATACATATCACCAATAATCACAACTTTATTGATTTTGTCTATTTGTATGAAGTTTTCCAACGCAACCATCATGCTACTAGGATTTGCATTATAGGCGTCTAATATGATTTCGTTGGAACCTATAGTCAATAATTGTGAACGATTATTTTCGGGCACATAACTTTCGATAGCTTCTTTACAATCGTTTATAGTTACACCAAAATAATTTCCAATTGTAGTTGCCGCATTGATATTGTTCGCATTATACAATCCAATTAAATGGGAATTGAAATCAGTATTAAATGTCTTAATTTTCACAAACGGATTGGCGGTAACACTTTCTATAAAAACGCTAGCGCTTTTATCTTTTTGACTGAAAGAGATTCTGTTAAAATCAATCGTTTTAGTGTTTTGTATTTCATCGTCCAGATTAACAAAAACCAATTTATTGTTTGACTTCAGATAACTATACATTTCACTTTTACCTTTTATCACACCTTCCACTCCGCCAAAACCCTCAAGATGTGCTTTCCCAAAATTGGTAATATATCCATAATCTGGTTGTGCTAAATCACACAAAAACTCGATTTCATTTTGATGATTGGCGCCCATTTCTACTATGCCGATTTCAGTTTCATTGTTGAACGACAATAAGGTTAATGGAACTCCAATATGATTATTCAAATTACCATGTGTAGCTTTTGTATTGTATTTTTTAGACAATACGACATTGATTAACTCCTTGGTAGTAGTTTTGCCATTACTGCCCGTTAAAGCAATAATAGGTAATTTTAAAAATTGTCTGTGAAATTTAGCAAGCTCTTGCAGTGCAGTTAAACAATCGACTACAAGTACAGTCCTTTCATTAATAAAATAATCTTCATTATCAATTAGGACGTAACTTGCTCCTTTTTCTAGTGCTTCTTTGGTAAAAGTATTAGCATCAAAACGCGCACCTTTTAGGGCAACAAAAAAAGAATTAGTTTCAATTTTTCGAGTATCAATTGAAATCTCACTACATGTTAAAAATAAATTATGAATTTCTTCTATGGACATTTTGAAAAAAGTTAAAATAAAAAAGCCCTTAAAAATAGGGCTTTTTTGTTATTTTAAAATAGTATATTTAGTTTCTGGCTCTTTTCTTTTTATCGGCTTTTGGACCAACTCTAGACATAGCACATCTAAATCCTATGTAATCTGTCGCCATATCTTGAGGAAAGTATCTTCTTTGCGCTGGGTCTAGCCAATAGGCTCTATCTCTCCAAGATCCACCTTTATAAACTCTCACATCGTCATTTACTAAAGTAGTACGTTTGTTTGAATGGTCATATTTTCTAACCATATTTCCTAAACTATCAGTTGATACATTGTGTTTTGGAGAATCATACATTCTTTGATCATCTTTCAATTTTCCTTTTTCATCTCCTTCTTCTGAACCTCCAAATTTGAAATATCTTGTTGACTGCTTGTCTCCATCGCGATAATTTCTGTTATCAGATTTATCAAAATTTTGTCTCAAATAGGTTTCTTTTTCATCAACTGGTACTTTAGCTATTTGACCAGGAAAATTTCTAGAGATAATTTTACCATTAGATAATGTATCAAATTTTTGAGTTTCAGCTGTGACTAATTCCACCTTACCATCATCGCCAATTTTGTCTTTGGTATAAACATTCCCTCTGTAGTAATTGAAATCATTAGCTTCATCATCCACTATAGGTCTGTAAACATCGGCAACCCATTCGGCAACATTTCCAGCCATATCATATAATCCAAAGTCATTTGGAGGATAGGATTTCACTTTATTGGTGATATCAGCACCGTCATCTGACCATCCAGCAATTCCGCCATAATCTCCTTTGCCTTGTTTGAAGTTAGCCAATTGATCTCCTCTTACTTGTCGTTTTCCAGAACGCGTATAACTTCCAGACCAAGGATATTTTTTTTGTCCTTTGTATGCATTGTATTCTCTTTGACCGACATCTGCGGCGGCTGCATATTCCCATTCAGCTTCTGTTGGTAATCTATAATCTGGCAATATTAAACCCGAAGTTCTTTGAGCATACACATTTTTAGCACTATTACCTGCTGTATTATTTGCTCCTGGCGTTGCTCCTTTGGCAGCTTTAGGTGCAGTTCCTCTACCCTTACCTTTTTTCAAAACTAGTTTATCATCACCACCTTTTGCGGTCGAAGGAGAGGCAAGATATGCCGCTGTATTAAAAACTTTATCCGCAGTCATGTCTGTAACTTTGCCATCTTTTTTTAAGTAGCGTTGTTGTTCGAGGATATTTTCATTTACACGGTCGGTTCGCCATTTTGCAAATTCGGTAGCTTGAATCCAATTAACGCCAACAACAGGATATTCAGCATAAGCTGGATGTCTTAAATAGTTTTCGGTCATGGTTTCATTATACCCCAATCTGTTTCTCCAAACTAATGTATCTGGGGAAGCACCTTCATAAATGTTTTTGTAATTATCTTGATCAGGAGGGAAGACTGTTTTCAGCCAATTTAAGTATTCCATGTACATCAAATTGGTAACTTCGGTTTCGTCCATATAAAAAGACATCACGTGTTGTTGATTTGGTGTATTATTCCAATCATGCATTACATCGTCCTGAACTTTACCCATAGTAAAAGTTCCTCCTTCTACCATTACTAATCCGGGACCAGTTGCTTGCTTTTTGAATTTATTGGCATATTGAAAACCTCCTTTTTTGTCGTTGATTTTCCAGCCAGTGGCTCTTGAACCTCCTCCTTTTGTGCTCGATTTTTTACTACAACTAGCAAAACCGACAATTATTATTAAAGATAATAATAACTTTACAGCAGTAATTTTATTTATTTTCATATTCATAGTAGGTATAAATTTCGTGGTGCAATATAAGTATTTACGATTAAATTGCAAAAACTTTTTTAAATTAATACTATTTTAGCTTTTTCTGAATTTACTATAATTAAACGCAAAATTTCTTATTTTATTATATTTTGTTTAAAAAAAAATCTTTGAATACTTTTTTAAATGTTTTTACGTTTACTGTTTATTATGAAATGGATTATTACTATTTTTTTTCTTTTTTCAATCAGTTTCCTGTCTAATGCGCAAGAGCAGGGGAATATTTCTTTGAATTGGACTGGTAAAAAAAAGTTGTCATATGGCACTTTTTCTTATACAGTGCCGCAGTTTAATGCCGAAAATTATTTTTTTGATATCTATTCCAAAACCATCAATTATTCTTTAACCATAAAACTTGACGGCAAGAGTAACGAAGATGGATTTCAACTTACCAACCTTGTTTTTGAACCTATTCAAGAAAATCAACTGGGTGATATTGCCATAAAAAACATTCCAACCACTTTTAAATATACTTTCAAAAACAGTTTGGCTCGAAATGATTATTACGGCAAGATTACAATTACTCCTCTTGTTAAAGAAGGGGATTCTTTTAAAAAACTTGTATCTTTCAGTTACGCTACAGGACAAAGTTCCTTGCGTAAGCAACCTGTAGTCAATAATGTTACAGCCATTGAAAATTCAGTATTAGATTCTGGAAATTGGTATCGGTTTTATGTACAAAAATCTGGAGTTTATAAAATCTCTAAAAATTTTCTTCAAAGTTTAGGTCTTGATACCAATGTTGATCCAAGAAAAATAAAAATTTATGGCAACGGTGGACGAATTTTACCGCTTTTAAACTCTGTCAGTTATCCCATAGATTTAGCTGAAAACGCAATCCAATTTATTGGGGAGAATGATGGTGTTTTTGATGATCAAGATTATATTCTTTTTTATGCTGAAGGCATGGATAAATGGAGTGAAGATTATAGAAGCAACCTGAACATTTATGCTGATAAATCGTATTATTATGTAACGGCGCAAGGAGATGATGGCAAGCGAATTAGAGACATACTGCAACCTACCGCAAGTGCTACAACTATTTTAAGCACTTTTGACGATTATCAGTTTCATGAAATTGAAGCAGTCAATATTGGCAAATTAGGAAGGATATGGTTTGGAGAACAATTCAATATTGACAATGTGCAAGAATTTAGTTTTAAGTTTCCCAATATTGTTTCCGCTTCGAGTATCAAAGTTAGTGTTCATGCCGCATCGGTTTCCTTTAGTCCAACAAATTTTAAATTTGAATCGGGAAGTCAACTTATAGGAAATATTGGACTTTCCGCGTTATCAAATGATGGTGGTGTAGTTGCCAGTGAAGGTTCGCTAAACAATATTGCTGTTACTACCTCTGGTGAAGATGTTGTGATAAAAGTTACTTATGATAACGGTGGAGTTCCCAGCGCAAAAGGTTATTTAGATTATATCAATATCAAAGCCAAACGAAATCTTCAAGGTTATAGTAAGCAGTTCGCATTTCAATATGACCAAGCGAGTTCCTTGATGGGCGTTGTAGAATATCAACTATCTAATGCCGCCACAATAAATCAAGTTTGGGATATTACCGATATATATAATGTTTCGAAAGTTGACAATACCCAAAATATATTTTCATTCAAATCAAATTTAGGTCAAGTCCGAAATTATATCGCCGTTGACAATACCGATTATTATGCTCCTTCCCGAGAATCGCGAACTAAAGTCGATAATCAAAATCTCAAAGGCACCATTTTTACAAACGCACAAGGACAGTTTCAAGACGTTGACTATTTAATTATTACTCCAAAATTTTTAAATTCTGAAGCTGAAAAATTAGCTGCTTTTCACAGAAATTATTCTAATTTGAATGTAAAAGTTGTTAATCTAGAAACTATTTATCAAGAATTTGCATCGGGAAAACAAGATATAGCCGCCATTAGAAATTTTGTAAAATATGTTTACTTCAATGCTTCCTCGCCAGATAAAAAAGTTAAATATTTGAATCTTTTTGGAGATGCTTCCTATGATTTTAAAGACCGTGTGGCCAATAATACGAATACAGTACCGATATACCAAGCCATAAATAGTTATACTGAAGGGGAATCTTCCTTTGCGTCAGATGATTTTTATGCGATGATGGATCCGGATCAGGGTAGATTAGACACGTATACTAACTCTTCTTTTGATTTAGGAGGCATTGATATTGCTGTTGGCAGAATGATTGTCAGTTCTACGCAACAAGCCGCCGAAATGGTAAATAAAGTAATTGAATACAACGACCTCAAATCGTATGGAAGTTGGAGAAATAATTATGTAGCTATCGCTGATGATCCCTCTATAGCACCAGATCGTACAGCTGACAATCAGTTGCAGTATTTTCAAAACAGGTTAGCTGATAAAATTGCAACCGAAAAACCGTTCTTCAACATCAAAAAAATTCTACTCGATTCTTATCAGCAAGAAACTTCTGCCGGAGGAAAAAGATACCCAAAAGCACGGGAAGAAATTTTTGCGGCTTTTGAAAAGGGTGCATTGGTTTTTAATTATCTGGGACATGGTGGAGAAGATGGTTTGGCAGAAGAACGAATTTGGGAAAAATTAGATGGACAGAATTTAAGCAACCAATATAAATATCCTTTATTCATCACCATTACATGCGATTTTTCGAGATTCGATAATCCATACCGTCCAACGGCTGGCGAATACACCTATTGGAATCCAAAAGGTGGTGCCATATCTATGATAACCACAATTCGTTCGATTGGTCAAGGTTCAGCACAAATTTTTAACGATAAACTAGCGCAAAATCTGTTTGCGTACGGAAGCGACAATTACACCTCGATGGCAGAAGCCTTAAGACTTGCAAAAAACGCAGGGTCAAATACCGCAACAAACGTCGTTTTTTATCTTGGTGATCCGGCTTTGTTTCTTGCAATTCCAAAGCCAAAAGTGGTTTTAACCAAAGTAAACGGAATGCCTATCACTGGTCTTATTGATGATTTTAAATCGTTGGCGTACGTTAAATTAACAGGACAAATATTGGACGAAAACAATAATTTTCTGCCAAGTTACAATGGTGAATTAGCCGTCAATATTTTTGATAAAATTATTCAAACCCAAACTTTGAGAAATGATGGTTATGATGCTATTATTGACGACGCTTTTGATACAGCTCCTCAAATGCCATTTAAAATTTTAGGGGAAACTATTTTTAGGGGAAATGCATCAGTAGTTGGTGGAAATTTTGAATTTGGTTTTTATGTGCCACGAGATATTCGAATCCCAGTTGATAAAGGTAGAATTAGTTTTTATACCAAAAGAAATCAAATTTTATTAGACAAAACTGGTTACAATACCGATATAAAAATTGGAGGTATAAACACAAATGCCGTTGTGGATAATATTGGACCAACAGTTAAGTTATATATGAACGACGAAACATTTGTAAATGGTGGTATTACCAATGCATCTCCTTTTCTTTTGGCAAAACTGCAAGATGAACACGGCATCAACACGGCTAGCGGAATTGGTCACGATATAGTGGGTATTCTTGACGGAGATGAAACAAAACCTTTTATAATGAATGATTATTTTGAAACCGAACTAAATGATTTTACGAAAGGTCGCGTGTATTTCCCTTTCCGAAATTTAGCAGTTGGTTTGCACACTTTAATTTTTAAAGCATGGGATGTTTACAACAATCCTGTAAATGCCGAAATACAATTTGTTGTTGTTGGTGACGACAGTATAACGCTTAATCATGTCTTAAACTATCCAAATCCGTTTGTGAGTTACACTGAATTTTGGTTTTCTCATAACAAACCTTTTGAACCATTAGAAGTTCAGGTGCAAGTAATGACCATTACTGGAAAAATTGTTTGGACAAAAAACCAAACCGTAACCAATGATGGTTTTCTTTCAAGAGAAATTACTTGGGACGGAAAAGATGATTTTGGTGACCGCATTGGGAAAGGTGTTTATGTCTACAAACTGACGGTAAAGTCAACTTTATCGAACAAAAAAGCAGAAAAAATAGAAAAACTTGTAATCCTTTAGGAAAATACTATATTTGTTAACTTTTATTAAAAATAAAATGAGAAAAATTGCACTGTTATTTATAATACTTACCGTACACTATTCAAACGCGCAGCAAACAAAGGTAAGTACTCAAGATAGTCGAGTAATCACCACTGGAGTTCCTTTTCTTTTGGTCGCAGCAGATGCGCGTGCAGCGGGAATGGCAGATCAAGGAGTTGCAACCTCTACAGATGCTTTTTCGCAACAATGGAATCCTGCAAAATATGCTTTCGCACAAGATAAACAAGGTTTTACTGCCAGTTACACTCCTTATTTAACAAGCCTTGTTAACGATATTTCATTGGGTCAAGTCACCTATTACAACCGAATAAGTGAAAGAAGTGCTTTTGGAGGAAGTTTGCGTTATTTTGGGTTGGGCGAAATAGAATTAAGACAAAATGCCGATGATCCCGCTCAAATTGTCAAACCTAATGAGCTTGCCGTTGATGGTTCTTATTCATTAAAATTAAGCGAGCATTTTGCCATGGCTGTTGCCGGGAGGTATATTCGTTCGGCTTTAAGAATACCAACGGGTGATGGTGGCGATGCAAAACCTGCAAGTTCTTTTGCCGTTGATATTGCTGGTTTTTATCAAGGCGAAGAAGCAGCCTTTTCTAGTTTTAATGGACGCTTACGTCTTGGTTTCAATTTTCAAAACATGGGTCCTAAAATCAATTATGATGCAGGAACTTCTCAAGACAACAGTGCCAATTTCCTTCCTGCTAATATGAGAATTGGTGCTGGATATGATTTTATTTTGGATGATTTCAATAAAGTATCTTTGAATGTTGAACTTGCGAAACTCCTTGTACCAACACCTTTTTATAGAGTTGACCCCGTTTCGGTTTCACCTGTAGATTCAAATGGTAACGGTACAATTGATCCTTCAGAAACGCAAGCCGCCGCCGCAATAAATAGTGCTAATGTAACCGCTGCCGATAATGAAAACACTGCTAACAGAAGTAAATACAATAAAATCAGCTGGGTGTCAGGAATTTTTCAATCTTTTAATGATGCGCCAGGAGGATTTAGCGAAGAACTAAAAGAATTCACGTATTCTATTGGTACTGAATATACATACCAAGATTCCTTTGCCTTTCGTTTAGGGTATTTCCACGAAAGCCCTATTAAAGGTGCACGTAAATTTTTCTCGCTTGGAGCCGGATTCAAATACAATGTAGTCAAAGTAGATGTGTCTTATTTATTCTCGGCATCTCCTATAAAAAACCCTTTAGAAAACACGCTTCGTTTCTCATTATCGTTCAACTTTGGTGATAAATATGATAATTATTAGCAGTTAGTAAATATTAAAATAATATCCAAATTTCAAATAAATGAGATTTGGATTTTTTTTCCTCAAAACGCAATGAAAAAAATAGAAATCAAGACCTCTTTTACCGCTTATCAATCTCTAGAAGACCTTCCGAAAGAAGTTAGTACTTTAATGCAACAAGCCATTCAAATTAGAAAGAATGCTTATGCGCCTTATTCTAAATTTAGAGTTGGTGCAGCGTTATTATTAGACAATGGCAAAATTGTTCTTGGTTCCAATCAAGAAAATGCAGCTTATCCATCGGGGCTATGTGCAGAGAGAGTTGCTATTTTTCAATCGGGTTCTCTTTTTCCTGATGCCAAAATTTTAAAAATGGCAATTTCGGCCGCTTCTGATAGTAATAAAACAACAACTCCAATTCCGCCGTGCGGAGGTTGCAGACAATCAATTTCTGAATACGAATTCAAACAAAACACTCCTATAGAAATTTATTTTATGGGCGAAAGTGGCGAAGTTTATAAATCAGATTCTGTCAAAAATTTATTGCCATTAAGTTTCGATAAAAACTTCTTATAGCAAGGTAAAAATTACCCTTTTAAATTTTACTTCTCACTCGGAATGTTTTACTTTTGCCTTTCGCAAATTTGAGTGTGAATGAGCTATTTTGCGTTGAATACTATTTACATCTATTAACGCTTCACCAAAAGTAACAATGAAACAAGTAACAAAAGAAGTTTATTTAAAGTGGTACGAAGACATGCTACTTTGGAGAAAATTTGAAGACAAACTGGCTGCACTTTACATTCAACAAAAAGTTAGAGGATTTCTTCACTTATATAACGGTCAAGAAGCAGTATTAGCGGGTGCTTTGCACGCTATGAATCTTGGCGGAAAAGACAAAATGATTACAGCCTATCGCAATCACGTTCAGCCAATAGGAATGGGTGTTGACCCACGAAAAGTTATGGCAGAACTTTTAGGAAAAGTTACAGGAACTTCTAAAGGTATGGGTGGATCAATGCACATATTTTCTAAAGAACACGGTTTTTATGGCGGTCATGGTATCGTGGGAGCGCAAATTCCTGTTGGTGCCGGTATGGCTTTCGCCGATAAATATTTTGAAACTGGCGGCGTAACGTTGACCTATTTTGGTGATGGTGCCGCGCGTCAAGGTTCCCTTCATGAAGCTTTTAATATGGCAATGTTATGGAAATTACCTGTAGTATTTATTTGTGAAAACAATGGGTATGCAATGGGAACTTCGGTAGAAAGAACTGCCAACCATACTGATATTTGGAAATTAGGTTTAGGCTACGAAATGCCATGCGGACCAGTAGATGGAATGAATCCTGTAAAAGTTGCCGAAGCGATGCACGAAGCCATGGAAAGAGCACGTCGTGGTGACGGACCAACATTTTTAGAAATGAAAACCTACAGATATAGAGGTCATTCTATGTCGGATGCACAATTATACCGTTCGAAAGACGAAGTAGAAGAATACCGAAAAATTGACCCTATTACACAAGTATTAGAGGTTATCAAAGAAAAAAAATATGCCACAGATGCAGAAATCGATGCCATTGACGAAAGAGTAAAAGATTTAGTAGAAGAATGTGTAACGTTTGCCGAGGAGTCTGCGTTCCCTGAAGCACAACAATTATATGACGTAGTATACGAACAAAAAAATTATCCTTTTATCCCTCACAGACTATAATTATGGCAATAAAAATCACAATGCCTCGTTTGAGCGACACGATGACAGATGGAACCGTGGCTACTTGGTTAAAAAAAGTAGGTGACGTAGTGAAAGAAGGTGATATTTTGGCCGAAATCGAAACCGATAAAGCCACTATGGAATTTGAATCTTTCAATGCTGGCGTTCTATTACACATAGGAATTCAAGAAGGCGAATCAGCTCCCGTTGATTCACTTTTAGCCATTATTGGAAAAGAGGGCGAAGATATTTCAGGAATGATTTCAGCTGGTAACACTCCAGTTGCTGAAGTAAAAACTAAACCTCTAACAGAAGTTAAATCAGAATCACAACCAACAACCCATAACCATCAACCATCAACTGTCACACCAAGCGCAGTCGAAATGCCAAAAGGAGTCATAGTAGTAACCATGCCGCGTCTTAGCGATACAATGACCGAAGGAACTGTAACTGCTTGGTTAAAAAAAGTGGGAGATACAGTAAAAGAAGGTGACATTCTAGCCGAAATCGAAACTGATAAAGCTACTATGGAATTTGAATCTTTTAATGCTGGCACTCTTTTATTTATCGGAATTCAAGAAGGACAATCTGCACCAGTAGATAGTGTTTTAGCTATTATTGGTCCAGCTGGAACAGATATTACAGGCATCGCCGAAAATTATAAAAAAGACGGAACACCAGCTCCAGCTCCTTTAACAAGCACAAGCGATTCACCACTAGCGTCAACTGTTAACCAACAACCATCAACAGACAACTCAAAAATATTTGCTTCGCCATTAGCAAAACAAATTGCTAAAGACAAAGGAATTAATCTGTCTCAAATAAAAGGTTCAGGAGAAAATGGACGCATCACAAAAAATGATGTTGAAAATTTTACGCCATCAACCGTCATACCAAGCGCAGTCGAGGTGCAACAACAAGCAACCGACAACCAACAACCGACAACTACTATTAGACCATCTGTTCAAGTGGGAGAAATAGATACCGAAGTGGTTAAAAATTCACAAATGCGTAAAACCATTGCGATACGTCTTTCTGAATCCATCTTCACCGCACCACATTTCTACTTAACCATAGAAATTGCTATGGATGAAGCGATGAAATCTCGTGTTGCCATCAACAACATTCCGTATACCAAAGTGTCTTTCAACGATATGGTAATCAAGGCTTGTGCTATGGCATTGAAAAGACATCCAAAAGTAAACACGCAATGGAAAGAAGATGCAATAATCATCAATCACCATGTAAATATTGGTGTAGCCGTTGCAGTAGAAGACGGATTAGTAGTGCCTGTTTTGAAATTTACAGATCAAATGAGTTTAACTCAAATTGGTGGTAACGTAAAAGATTTAGCGGGAAAAGCAAAATCTAAAAAACTACAACCGTCCGAAATGGAAGGAAGTACCTTCACGGTTTCTAACCTTGGAATGTTTGGCATTCAATCCTTTACTTCTATTATCAATCAGCCAAATTCGGCTATACTATCTGTTGGTGCTATTGAGGAAAAACCAGTAGTTAGAAATAGTCAAATTGTGATTGGAAATACGATGATGCTAACATTAGCTTGTGATCATAGAACCGTTGATGGCGCAACAGGAGCGCAGTTCTTGCAAACCTTGCGACAGTTCTTGGAAAATCCGGTAACGATGTTGGCTTAAATGCAAATAACAAATACATAATCCCGTTTTGGCTATTCAGAACGGGATTTTTTAATTTATATTTAAGATAAACTAAATTCAAAAATGAAAAATATCATAATCATTGCCATACTCTTATTATCAATAAGTTGCCAAAAGAAAGATGTTTTAGTAAAAAATAAAAGTAATTTTGTTAAAGATGAACATTCGTTTGCGCAACCTTCTAAAGCAATTATTAAACATTTGGACTTAACTATAAAAGTTGATTTCGATACCGAAACTATAACTGGAAAAGCATCTTGGACTATCGAAAATACTTCTAAAGGAAACGAAATCATCTTTGATGAAAACACGTTAAAAATTACCAAAGTAACTCTGGGCAAAGATGAAAAAGAAACCAAATTCGAATTAGGAAAGGAAGTTGAATTTCATGGTAAAGCACTACATATTACCATCGAACCAACCACTACCAAAGTCAACATCTATTATAATACCACAAAAAAAAGCGTAGCGCTGCAATGGCTAAAACCACAGCAAACCGCCGATAAAAAGAAACCATTCTTATTTTCGCAAGGCGAAAGCATTTGGTCGCGCACTTGGATTCCGTGTCAGGATTCGCCCAGCGTACGATTTACTTATAACGCCAAAGTTACAGTTCCAAAAGATTTGATGGCGGTGATGAGCGGGGTTAACCCGCAACAAAAAAACGATACCGGCGTTTATACCTTCAAGCAAGACAAAGCGATTCCGTCTTACCTTATGGCAATTGCTGTAGGCGATATCGAATTCAAAGCTATTGATAAAAGAACCGGAGTTTATGCTGAACATTCGATAATTGATAAAGCAAAATGGGAATTTGCAGAACTTGGAAAAATGGTCAATACCGCAGAAAAACTATTTGGTCCTTACCGCTGGGGACGTTACGATGTCATAGTCTTACCACCAAGTTTCCCGTATGGCGGCATGGAAAATCCAAACTTAACCTTTCTTACCCCAACCGTTTTGGCAGGCGACCGTTCGTTAACAAGTCTATTGGCACACGAATTAGGACATAGCTGGAGCGGGAATTTAGTTACCAATGCAACGTGGGATGACATTTGGCTTAATGAAGGTTTTACGACTTATGTAGAACATCGTATTGGCGAAGAGGTTTTTGGTGTAAAAGAAGCCAAAATGCAGGACATTTTAAGTAGAAAAGCGTGGAAAATCAATCTGGATGAAATAGGAAAAAACAGTCCAGATTCTAGACTAAAAGTAAACACTTCAAAAAGAAATCCCGATGATGGATTAAGTGACATTCCGTATGAAAAAGGGTATGCTTTGCTACAAACCATTGAAGCTGCTGTTGGCCGTAAAAAATTTGATGAATTCCTAACCAATTATTACAATGACCACGCTTTTCAATCGGTAACAACAGAAGATTTTGTCGATTATTTCAATAAAAACCTCATCAAAGGCGACATGGCATTAGCCGAGAAAATTAAACTGGACGAATGGATTTATAAACCAGATGTTCCATCAAATGTCATCACTCCTGTTTCTGAAGATTTCAACACCATTGACAGCATACAAAAAACATGGAGAAAAACAGGCGTTAAAGGGTTGAGTCAAAAAATAAAATCAACCAACGAGAAACAACATTTCATTGATTACCTGCCAAAGGATATTACAAATGATGAGATGACAGCCATCGACAAGGAATTTAACTTTACCAATGGCGGAAATTTTGTTATACGCCGACAATGGTTTATAATCGCAATAATGCATCAATATAAATTCGCGTATCCAGCCATTGAAACCTTTTTAACATCTTGCAGCCGAACAGGTTCTCTCCTAGCACTCTACAAAGAAATGGTCAAAACTTCGGAAGGCAAAACTTGGGCTAAACAAATCTATAACAAAGCAAAAGTGAGTTATCATGCTACAACGGTTGCAGCTTTGCAACAGCTAGTGAAATAAAGCTTTTACAATTTATAGATTATCAAAAGGGCACATTGCAAGTGAATCCTGAAACTTATTCAAATAAAAAAACCTCTTCATTACTGAAGAGGTTTTTAAGATTTAAAATTAATTAAGCTTGACCGGCTGGACCAAAATTCAACGGGATTTGTGGTTGTTCTGTGTCTTTAATTTCACCATTAACTTGTTCAAATCGGTGAATGTTTTCGCCCAATGCTTTCAAAAAACGTTTGGCATGTTGAGGCGTTAAAACTATTCTTGATTTGACTTTTGCCTTGGGCACACCTGGCATAATAGTTACAAAATCAATAACAAACTCTGAAGCAGAATGATTGATAATAGCCAAATTAGAATAAATTCCTTCGGCAGTTTTCTCATCCAGTTCAATATTGATTTGTCCTTGTTGTTGATTAATATCGCTCATAATTAATAGATATATTCTTCTTTACTTGCCATAATCTCGTTATAGTCTTCTTTTGAGCCTACAATAGTATGATCGTAATCGCGCATACCTGTTCCTGCTGGGATTCTATGTCCAACAATAACATTTTCTTTCAGACCTTCTAATGTATCTACTTTACCAGCAACTGCTGCTTCGTTTAACACTTTTGTTGTTTCTTGGAACGACGCGGCAGAGATGAATGATTTAGTTTGTAAAGATGCTCTAGTAATACCTTGTAATACTGGAGTAGCAGTAGCTGTTATAACATCGCGTGCTACAACCATATTTTTATCATTTCGTTTCAACAGCGAGTTTTCGTCACGCAATTCACGAGGAGAAACAATTTGTCCAGGTTTCAATACTTCCGAATCTCCAGCTTCTTCAACGACTTTCATTCCATACAATTTATCATTTTCTACCAAGAAATCAGCAGTATGAATTAATTGCTCTTCAAGGAATAAAGTATCGCCCGGATCTTCTACTCTTACTTTACGCATCATTTGACGGATAACAACTTCAAAGTGTTTGTCGTTGATTTTCACGCCTTGTAAACGGTAAACCTCTTGAATTTCGTTTACCAAATACTGTTGAACAGCCGATGGTCCTTGAATTCTTAAAATATCCTCAGGTGTAATAGCTCCGTCTGATAAAGGTACTCCTGCTTTTACGAAGTCATTCTCTTGAACCAAGATTTGACTTGATAATTTTACTAGGTATTTCTTAATTTCACCAAATTTGGATTCGATTATAATTTCACGGTTACCTCTTTTGATTTTTCCAAAAGAAACTACACCGTCAATTTCTGAAACTACTGCTGGATTTGAAGGATTACGAGCTTCTAACAACTCGGTAATTCTTGGTAAACCTCCAGTAATATCACCGGCTTTTGAAGAACGACGTGGAATTTTTACAAGGATTTTACCTGCTTTAATTTTCTCGCCATCTTCAACCATAAGGTGCGCTCCAACTGGTAAATTATATGAACGGATTAATTCTCCGTCTTTACCGTAAACCAATAAGGTTGGAATTAATTTTTTATTTCTTCCTTCCGAAATTACTTTTTCCTGAAAACCAGTTTGCTCGTCAATTTCAACTTGGAAAGATTGTCCTTGTTCTAAATCCTCATAAGCAATTTTTCCAGTAAATTCAGAAACAATTACACCGTTGTAAGGATCCCATTTACAAATAATAGCTCCTTTAGATACAATATCTCGATCTTTTACACTAATTACAGAACCATAAGGTATGTTGTGTGTGCTCAATAAGATACCTGTTTTAACATCTACTAATTTTAATTCTGTTGAACGAGAAACTACAATGTCTACTTTGTTTCCATCTGCATCTTCTCCAACAACCGTTTTTAAATCTTCGATTTCAAGTTTCCCTCCAAATCTTGCTACAATAGTTGATTCTTCTGAAACGCCACCCGCAACTCCACCAACGTGGAAAGTACGTAATGTAAGCTGTGTTCCTGGTTCTCCAATAGATTGCGCAGCGATAACACCAACGGCTTCTCCTTTTTGGGTCATTTTTCCAGTAGCTAAATTTCTTCCGTAACATTTTGCACAAATACCTTTTTTAGCTTCACATGTTAAAGGAGAACGAACGTCAACTCTTTCAAGAGGAGATTCTTCGATAGTTTTTACTATGGCTTCGGTAATTTGCTCACCAGAATGAATTAAAACTTCATTATTTAATGGATTAATCACATCTTGCAATGCAACACGTCCTAATATTCTTTCTCCTAAAGTTTCAACGATTTCTTCGTTTTTCTTTAAGGCAGAAACATCAATTCCTCTTAAAGTTCCGCAATCTACAGAGTTTACAATTACGTCTTGAGAAACGTCATGCAATCTTCGAGTTAAGTAACCGGCATCAGCCGTTTTCAAAGCGGTATCTGCTAATCCTTTACGTGCACCGTGCGTCGAGATGAAGTATTCTAAAATAGATAGTCCTTCTTTAAAGTAAGAAAGAATTGGATTTTCAATAATTTCTCCACCGCCAGCTGTTGATTTTTTTGGTTTTGCCATCAAACCACGCATTCCCGTTAACTGACGAATTTGCTCTTTTGAACCCCTTGCTCCAGAGTCAAGCATCATGTACACCGAGTTGAAACCTTGTTGGTCTTCTCTAATGTTTTTCATGGCTAATTCTGTTAATTGAGCATTGGCAGATGTCCAAATATCAATAACTTGGTTATACCGTTCGTTGTTAGTAATTAATCCCATGTTATAATTCACAGAAATACCTTCAACCTGAATTCGAGCATCTGCAATCAATTGTGTTTTTTGTTCAGGAATTCTAATATCTCCTAACGAGAATGACAAACCTCCTTTAAAAGCAAATTTGTATCCCATATCTTTCATTTCATCAAGAAAAGCCGCAGTTGTAGGAACATCTGTTACTGCAAGGATTTTTCCGATAATATCACGTAAAGATTTTTTAGTCAATACTTCATTGATATAACCCGCTGCTTGTGGTACTACTTCGTTAAAAAGTACTCTGCCTGCTGTTGTTTGAATGATTTTGTATACCAATTCTCCATTTTCATTAAAATCCTTTGCACGTACTTTTACACGTGCATTCAATTCGACTCTACCTTCGTTTAGAGCTATGTTACACTCTTCAGCAGAATAAAATGTTAAACCTTCTCCCAAAATTTTATGTTCAGGAGTTGATAATCTTTCTTTAGTCATATAGTAAAGACCCAAAACCATGTCTTGCGATGGAACCGTAATAGGCGCGCCATTCGCAGGGTTCAAAATATTGTGCGAAGCAAGCATCAGTAACTGGCACTCAAGGATTGCCTCTGGTCCAAGTGGCAAGTGAACCGCCATCTGGTCACCATCAAAATCCGCGTTGAACGCCGTACATACTAATGGGTGCAACTGAATTGCTTTTCCTTCAATAAGTTTAGGTTGGAACGCTTGGATTCCAAGTCTGTGCAAAGTAGGAGCACGGTTTAGCATTACAGGATGTCCTTTGATTACATTTTCAAGGATATCCCAAACTACTGGCTCTTTTTTGTCGATTATTTTCTTGGCAGACTTAACTGTTTTAACAATTCCTCTTTCGATTAACTTACGAATAACGAATGGTTTGTATAGTTCAGCAGCCATATCTTTTGGCAAACCACATTCGAACAATTTCATTTCTGGTCCAACAACAATTACCGAACGAGCAGAATAATCCACACGTTTTCCTAATAAGTTTTGACGGAAACGACCTTGCTTACCTTTTAAGGAATCTGATAAAGATTTCAATGGTCTGTTTGATTCTGTTTTAACTGCCGATGCTTTACGCGTGTTATCAAATAGTGAATCTACTGATTCTTGTAACATACGTTTTTCATTTCTTAAGATTACTTCCGGAGCTTTAATCTCCATCAATCTTTTCAAACGATTGTTACGGATGATTACTCTTCGGTACAGATCATTCAAATCGGAAGTTGCAAAACGACCACCATCAAGAGGCACTAACGGACGCAATTCTGGCGGGATAACAGGAACTACTTTCATAATCATCCATTCAGGACGATTTTCACGGTTTTTGTTTGAATCTCGGAAGGACTCCACAACCTGTAATCTTTTTAAAGCTTCTGTTTTTCTTTGTTTTGAGGTTTCATTGTTAGCAGCATGACGCAATTCGTATGACAATGCATTCAAATCGGTTCTTGCTAATAAATCCATAATACATTCAGCTCCCATTTTGGCAACAAATTTATTAGGATCAAAGTCATCCAAATATTGATTGTCTTGTGGCAGAGCATCAAGAATATTTAAGTACTCTTCTTCTGTTAAAAAATCTAATCTTTGCAAAGATTCACCTTCGGAATTTGTGGCAATACCTGCCTGAATTACTACGTATCGTTCGTAGTAAATAATCATATCTAGTTTTTTTGAAGGCAAGCCAAGAATGTATCCGATTTTATTTGGCAACGAACGAAAATACCAAATATGTGCGATTGGCACCACCAAGTTGATGTGTCCTACTCTATCGCGGCGTACTTTTTTCTCTGTTACTTCGACACCACAACGGTCGCAAACGATTCCTTTATATCGGATTCTTTTGTATTTTCCACAGGCACATTCAAAATCTTTTACTGGACCGAAGATTCGTTCACAGAAAAGTCCATCACGCTCTGGCTTGTGCGTTCTGTAGTTGATAGTTTCAGGTTTTAAAACTTCTCCTCTTGACTCTGCCAAGATAGATTCTGGAGAAGCTAAACCAATTGAAATTCTATTAAATCTTTTGATTGTGTTTTTAATATCTCTGTTATTATTTCTATTATTCATCATAGTCGTAAACTTTTAAAGTTGTTGGTTGTCAGTTGTTGGTTGTTAGTGTTAGGATTGTCTCCCTCAACTACCAACCATCAACCATCAACTATTTTTTTTATTCTTCTAATCTGATATCTAATCCAAGGCCTTTTAATTCATGCATTAATACATTGAATGATTCTGGCAATCCTGGTTCTGGCATAGATTCTCCTTTAACGATTGCTTCGTAAGTTTTAGCTCTACCAATAACATCATCTGATTTTACAGTCAAAATTTCTCTAAGTGTACTTGAGGCTCCATAAGCCTCAAGTGCCCAAACCTCCATTTCTCCAAAACGTTGACCTCCAAATTGAGCTTTACCACCCAATGGTTGCTGCGTAATAAGAGAGTATGGCCCGATAGAACGTGCGTGCATCTTATCATCAACCATGTGTCCAAGTTTTAACATATAGATTACTCCAACAGTTGCGGCTTGATGGAAACGTTCTCCAGTACCTCCGTCATACAAATAGGTGTGACCGAATTGTGGAATTCCAGCTTCATCAGTTATTTCATTGATTTGATCTAATGTTGCTCCGTCAAAAATTGGTGTGGCGTAGGTTCTTCCTAATTTTTGTCCTGCCCAACCCAAAACAGTTTCATAAATCTGACCAATGTTCATACGTGATGGTACACCAAGTGGATTCAATACGATATCAACTGGTGTTCCGTCTTCAAGAAATGGCATGTCTTCATGACGAACGATACGAGCTACAATCCCTTTGTTTCCGTGTCGTCCCGCCATTTTATCACCTACTTTTAGTTTACGCTTTTTAGCAATGTAAACTTTAGCAAGTTTCAAAATACCGGCTGGTAATTCATCTCCCACAGTGATGGTGAATTTCTCTCTTCTTAAAGCACCTTGTAAATCATTTAATTTGATTTTATAGTTGTGAATTAAGTCATTTACTAAATTATTTGACTCATCATCAGCAACCCATTGTCCTTTGGTTAAGTGAGCGAAATCTTCAACAGCGTATAACATTTTTTGGGTGTATTTTTTACCTTTTGGCAATACTTCTTCACCCAAATCATTCATTACACCTTGAGATGTTTTTCCGTTTACAATAGTGAACAATTTTTCAACCAATTTGTCTTTTAATTCTACAAATTTGGTTTCGAATTCCATTTCCAAAGATGTTAAATCATCTTTGTCTTTGGTACGTTTCTTTTTATCTTTTACCGCTCTAGCGAATAATTTTTTATCCAAAACTACACCGTGTAACGATGGAGAAGCTTTTAATGAAGCATCTTTAACATCACCCGCTTTATCCCCGAAGATTGCTCTTAAAAGTTTTTCTTCTGGAGTTGGATCTGATTCCCCTTTTGGAGTAATTTTTCCGATTAAGATATCGCCTGGTTTTACTTCGGCACCAATTCTAATCATTCCATTTTCATCCAAATCTTTTGTTGCTTCTTCTGAAACGTTCGGAATATCATTAGTCAACTCTTCGTTACCTAATTTAGTATCTCTAACTTCCAACGAATAATCATCAACATGGATAGAAGTGAAAATATCATCACGAACTACTTTTTCAGAAATCACAATCGCATCCTCAAAGTTATACCCTTTCCAAGGCATAAACGCTACTTTTAGATTTCTTCCTAGAGCTAACTCTCCGTTTTGCGTTGCATATCCTTCGCAAAGTACTTGACCTAATTTTACTCGGTCACCTTTTCTTACTATTGGTTTCAAGTTGATAGACGTACTTTGATTTGTCTTTCTGAATTTAATAAGGTTATATGATTTTTCATCCGGGTCAAAACTTACCATTCTTTCCGCTTCCGTTCTGTCATACTTAATAGTAATCATGTTGGCGTCAACGTACTCAACAGTTCCGTTTCCTTCAGCATTAATCAATACTCTTGAATCGGATGCAACCTGACGCTCAAGACCGGTTCCAACAATCGGTGCTTCAGGACGCAACAATGGTACAGCCTGACGCATCATGTTTGATCCCATCAAGGCTCTATTCGCATCATCATGTTCCAAGAAAGGAATCAATGAAGCCGAAATCGATGCAATTTGATTAGGCGCAACGTCTGTATAATGAACTTGGTTTGGATCAACAACTGGGAAATCGCCTTCTTCACGGGCAATAACTTTATCAGCAGTAATTTTACCTTTTGCATCCATTTCAATGTTTGCTTGCGCAATCATTTTTCCTTCTTCTTCTTCTGCACTCAAATATACAGGAGTTGACGTTAAATCGACAACACCATTAGTAACTTTACGATAAGGCGTTTCGATGAATCCCATTCCGTTTACTTTAGCATAAACACCAAGTGATGAAATCAAACCAATATTTGGTCCTTCTGGAGTTTCAATTGGGCAAAGTCTTCCGTAATGCGTGTAGTGAACGTCACGTACCTCAAAACCTGCTCTCTCTCTTGAAAGTCCACCTGGTCCTAGTGCTGATAATCTTCTTTTGTGCGTAATCTCAGCCAATGGATTCGTTTGATCCATGAATTGAGATAACTGGTTCGTGCCAAAGAAAGAGTTGATAACCGATGATAATGTTTTAGCATTAATCAAATCGATTGGTGTAAACACCTCGTTATCCCTAACGTTCATTCTCTCACGAATAGTACGAGCCATACGTGCTAAACCAACACCGAATTGTTGTGACAATTGTTCACCAACTGTTCTAACACGTCGGTTTGATAAGTGATCAATATCATCAATATCAGCTTTCGCATTGATTAATTCGATTAAGTATTTTACAATGGTGATGATATCTTCTTTGGTAAGCACCTGCTTTTCCATTGGGATATCCAAACCAAGTTTTTTGTTCATTCTGTAACGACCTACTTCACCTAAATTGTAACGTTGGTCAGAGAAGAACAATTTATCTATAATACCACGGGCAGTTTCTTCATCAGGCGGTTCTGCATTACGCAATTGTCTGTAGATATGCTCAACGGCTTCTTTTTCAGAGTTTGTTGGATCTTTTTGTAACGTATTGTGGATGATTGCATAATCGCCTTGATTAGCATCTTCCTTATGCAACAAAATAGATTTAACGTTTGAATCAATGATTTCTTCAACATTATCTTTATCGATAACAGTATCTCTATCAAGGATAATTTCGTTACGTTCGATAGAAACTACTTCACCAGTGTCTTCATCTACGAAATCCTCATGCCATGTATTCAATACACGTGCAGCTAATTTTCTACCGATATATTTTTTAAGTCCTGTTTTAGATACTTTAATTTCTTCAGCAAGGTCGAAAATCTCAAGGATGTCCTTGTCTCTTTCGAACCCGATGGCACGGAATAAAGTGGTTACAGGTAATTTTTTCTTTCTGTCGATATATGCGTACATTACGCTATTGATATCGGTAGCGAATTCTATCCATGAACCTTTGAACGGAATTACCCTTGCAGAATATAACTTCGTTCCATTTGCGTGGAAAGATTGACCAAAGAAAACTCCGGGTGAACGGTGTAATTGAGAAACTACAACACGCTCAGCTCCATTGATTACAAAGGTTCCGCTTGGAGTCATGTAAGGAATTGTTCCAAGATAAACATCCTGTACAATTGTTTCAAAATCCTCATGTTCCGGATCAGTACAATAAAGTTTTAGACGCGCTTTTAATGGCACGCTGTATGTTAAACCTCTTTCGATACACTCTTGAATGGTGTAACGGGGTGGGTCAACAAAATAATCTAGGAATTCCAATACAAATTGGTTTCTTGTATCAGTAATTGGAAAGTTTTCCATGAAGGTGTTGTATAATCCTTCGTTGCCTCTCTCGTCTGATTTCGTTTCCAATTGGAAGAAATCTTGAAAAGATTTTACCTGTACATCCAGAAAATCCGGATATTGAGGAATATTTTTAGTGGAGGCAAAATTCAATCTTTCAGTCTGATTTGTTATCATCAATGGAGAAAATTTTGATTTAAAAAAGTAATTGTTTGTGTGTAAAACACTGTTTAATTTATACTTTTCCTTTTTATAACTAATACATCTTTAAAAATAAACCAGGAAAATTTAGTTCATTTTTTTCTTCGTATTGATTAAAAACTTTTCCGTATTTTAAACTATTTTACAATAAAACTAAATATAATTTTATTATACGAAAAATGGTTTAGACCCTTGGACGGTTGTCCAAGGCCTAAACCTAGTTCTAAAACCGGTGTATTGTTATTTTAATTCAACAACAGCTCCAGCTTCCTCTAAAGATTTTTTCAAACCTTCAGCCTCTGCTTTTGTAACTCCTTCTTTTATGTTAGATGGAGCACCGTCAACAAGATCTTTAGCTTCTTTCAAACCAAGACCAGTTAATTCTTTAACCGCTTTTACAACCGCTAGTTTAGAAGCACCTGCTTCTTTAAGCACTACTGTAAATTCAGTTTGTTCTTCAACAGCTTCTGCACCTCCACCACCGGCAGCAACTACTACAGCTGCAGCTGCTGGTTCAATACCATACTCATCTTTTAATATTGTAGCTAAATCGTTAACTTCTTTTACAGTCATGTTAACTAATTGTTCTGCGAATTGTTTCAAATCTGCCATTTTTTCTATCGTTTAAAATGTTCTTTAATAATTATTTTTTAAATCTGCTCTAAATTTATTCTGCCGTATCCCCTTTTTGCTCTGCATTGTTTAATAATGCTGCAATAACACGTTTAGCAGGCGATTGAAGTAATCCGATGATTTCTCCAATAACTTCTTCTTTTGATTTCAATGAAGCCAAACTGTCTAAAAGATTATCTCCAATGTAAATTTCTCCATTGATGTAAGCACCTTTGAAAGCTGGTTTATCTGATTTTTTTCTGAAATCCTTAATTATTTTTGCTGGTGCGTTAGCGATATCTGCAATAAAAATGGAAGAATTCCCTTTTAAAACAGATGCTAAATCACCATATTCATTAGCTGAAGCTTCCATTGCTTTTCCAAGCAAAGTATTCTTCACCACCTCTAATTTGATTCCAGCTTTGTAACAAGCTCTCCTTAAGTTGGAAGTAGTTTCAGCATTTAACCCCGAAGTATCAGCAATATAAATTATATTGCTATCCGCCAACTTTGCAGTTAAATCTTCTATTGCGATTGATTTTTCTTCTCTTGTCATAATAAAATTTGTTTAACTAAATAAATTATACCGCTTTAGGATCTAAAGCAATTGCTGGGCTCATAGTACTTGACAAGTGAATTGACTTGATATAAGTACCTTTAGCTGCAGTTGGTTTTAATTTAAGTAATGTTTGAATGATTTCGTGGGCGTTATCTACAAGTTTGTCAGATTCAAAAGAGATTCTTCCAATTCCTGCGTGAACGATACCGGTTTTGTCAACTTTAAAGTCGATTTTACCTGCTTTTACTTCAGCAACAGCTTTACCAATTTCCATAGTAACTGTTCCTGTTTTAGGGTTTGGCATTAAACCTCTTGGTCCTAATATACGTCCTAAAGGCCCCAATTTACCCATTATTGCTGGCATCGTGATAATTACATCAACATCTGTCCAACCATCTTTAATTTTTTGAAGGTAATCATCCAATCCTACATAGTCAGCACCAGCAGCTTTCGCTTCTGCTTCTTTATCCGGAGTCACTAAAGCTAGTACTTTAGTATCTTTTCCAGTTCCATGAGGAAGTGTGACAACACCTCTTACCATTTGATTTGCTTTTCTTGGATCAACTCCTAAACGAACAGCAATATCTACAGATTCGTCAAATTTTGCAGAAGCAACAACTTTCAGTAAAGACGAGGCGTCTTTTAAAGAATATAGTTTGTTTTTCTCAATTTTTGAAGCAGCCTCTTTTTGTTTTTTTGTCAATTTTGCCATTTCTTACCTTATTTTAGAGGAGAATCCCCAGTTACAGTTATACCCATAGATCTAGCTGTTCCAGCAATCATGCTCATTGCAGATTCAATTGTGAAAGCATTTAAATCAACCATCTTGTCTTCGGCGATTCCTTTAATTTGATCCCAAGTTACTTTAGCAACTTTTTTTCTGTTAGGCTCGCCAGAACCAGATTTCAATTTAGCAGCATCCAATAATTGAATTGCGGCAGGTGGAGTTTTTACAACAAAATCAAACGATTTGTCTTTGTACACGGTAATTTGTACCGGTAACACTTTGCCAGGTTGATCTTGGGTTCTAGCATTGAACTGCTTACAGAATTCCATGATATTAACACCAGCAGCCCCCAGAGCAGGTCCAACCGGTGGCGACGGGTTCGCAGCACCTCCCTTAACTTGTAGTTTAACTACTTTACTAATCTCTTTAGCCATTGTTTTAAAAAAAATTTGCAGCGGTCTGTGGAAGCAGACGTTTGCGATTTATAATAGTGTAACGAATTATACTTTTTCAACTTGCATAAAAGCTAACTCTAATGGTGTTTTTCTACCGAAAATCTTAACCATTACTTCTAGCTTACGTTTATCTTCATTTATTTTCTCAATAGTTCCATTGAAACCATTAAAAGGACCATCTACAACTTTTATGGTTTCACCAATTATGTATGGTATATTTTGGTTATCAACATTAACAGCTAATTCGTCAACTTTTCCAAGCATTCTATTAACTTCTGACATTCTTAACGGAACAGGGTCTCCCCCTTTTACCTCTCCCAAAAATCCAATTACACTAGTAATAGATTTGATAATATGTGGTATTTCACCAATTAAATTAGCTTCAATCATTACATATCCAGGAAAATATACTTTATCTTTCGCAATTTTTTTTCCGTCTCTTACTTGAACAACTTTTTCAGTTGGGACAAGCACTTGAGAAACGTAATCAGACATTCCTAATCTATTGATTTCTGTTTCGATGTAAGCTTTGACCTTGTTTTCTTGTCCACTTACAGCTCTAACTACATACCATTTCTTCACATTATTATCTGCCATTTGAAAAAAATTATGATTTCAACCAATTAAAAAACCCAGCGATTGATTTTGCAAATAGCTCATCGACACCCCATGTCAACAAAGCAAAAACAACTGAAAAAACGGCAACAATAATAGTTAAACGTTGCACTTCAGCCCATTCTGGCCAAGTAACATTTGTTTTTAATTCTTCAAATGCTTCTGATATATAATTAACAACTTTTGTCATTGTTTTTTTTTTTTTTGCACGGGCGGAGGGATTCGAACCCCCATCAACGGTTTTGGAGACCGCTATTCTACCCTTGAACTACGCCCGTTGATTATTATTAAAAACCAGCAGAGCAACCTAAAGGTTCTCTGCTGGATAATTTATTAAAATAGATTAAAACTAATCTAAAATTTCAGTTACTTGACCAGCACCTACAGTTCTACCACCTTCACGGATTGCAAAACGTAAACCAATGTTCAAGGCAATTGCGCTTAACAAAGCAACATCAATAGTTAAGTTATCTCCGGGCATAACCATTTCTACTCCTGTAGGTAAAGTAATAACTCCGGTTACATCAGTAGTACGAACATAAAATTGAGGACGATAGTTATTGTGGAATGGTGTGTGACGACCACCTTCTTCTTTTTTCAAGATATAAACTTCAGCTTTAAATTTTGCATGTGGTTTTACGGAACCTGGTTTACAAATAACCATTCCTCTTTTGATGTCTTCTTTAGCAACACCTCTTAACAAGATACCTGCATTATCTCCAGCCTCACCTCTATCCAATATTTGACGGAACATTTCGATACCAGTTACTGTAGAAGTTAATTTTTCGGCTCCCATACCAATAATTTCAACTGGATCACCTGTGTTACAGATACCTGTTTCAATTCGACCTGTAGCAACAGTTCCACGACCTGTAATTGTAAATACATCTTCAACTGGCATCAAAAATGGTTTAGCAATGTCACGAACTGGCTCTTCAATCCAGCTATCAACAGCAGCCATCAATTCAAGTATTTTTGGCGTCCAAGCTGGATCATTATTCAACCCACCAAGTGCTGAACCTTGAACAACAGGGCTATTATCTCCATCATAATCATAGAAAGATAATAAATCTCTAATTTCCATTTCAACTAATTCTAATAATTCTGCATCATCAACCATATCCACTTTATTCATGAATACAACAATTCTTGGAATTCCTACCTGACGACCTAGAAGTATGTGCTCACGTGTTTGTGGCATTGGTCCATCAGTGGCAGCAACTACTAATATAGCACCATCCATTTGAGCGGCTCCTGTAACCATGTTTTTCACGTAATCAGCGTGACCTGGACAGTCAACGTGTGCATAGTGACGGTTAGCCGTTTCATACTCTACGTGTGAAGTATTAATTGTGATACCTCTCTCTTTTTCTTCTGGAGCGTTATCGATTTGATCAAATGATTTCGCTTGACAGTAACCTGCATCAGATAATACTTTAGTGATTGCTGCTGTTAAGGTTGTCTTACCATGATCAACGTGGCCAATTGTTCCTACGTTGACGTGTGGCTTGGTCCGTTCAAACTTACTTTTTGCCATTTTTGACTCCTAACGATTTTTATGTAAACGTCTAGGCACACGCCTGATCGTCAAACTTTGATTAAATAAAACAAACAAGATACCAAACAGATACAAAACAGATATAAAATTACCTACGAAACCTATAACCATCCCAACCACATGCGCTGATTATTCTTTGGTGCTCTTGACGTGGATTGAACACGTGGCCTCTCCCTTACCAAGGGAGTGCTCTACCACTGAGCTACAAGAGCCTGTTATTGTTGTATGACTCAGCACCTCAGTTTTTCAACTATGCACCTGCAAGTCAGTACGGCGATTCTATGCAGCGAATCAATTTTACGAATCGATCTTACGATGCGATTTTACAAACTCTGCCAACCTTGCTTACTTTATTACTTGCTTCGAATTCCGACCGCTAAATTAAACAGCAGTCAGTCAAATTGGAGCGGGTGAAGGGAATCGAACCCTCGTCATAAGCTTGGAAGGCTTCAGCTCTACCATTA
>NZ_JANXUG010000045.1 GCF_025352015.1 Flavobacterium sp. | reverse complement strand
TAGTCGTTTTTTCTAGAGTCTGCAATCATCTTTTTGAGAAAGTTACGAAAGCACCAACAGGTTTCAAGGTAATCAACGGATTGATCTGAATATCCTTATTTGCAGAAGTGACATTGTATTTTTTTACAATATGGGAAAGCGTCAGGCTCATTTCATACATCGCAAAACCAAGTCCGATGCACATTCGAGGTCCGGCGCTAAAGGGATAAAAATACTTGTATGATTCTTTTTTCTGCTCATCAAGAAACCGTTCCGGGTTGAATTCTTCTGGATTATTCCAATACTTTGGATTTCGGTGTAATTCGTAAAAAGAAACGCCAATCAGTGTTTTGTCTTTTATATGATATCCTAAAAATTCATCGTCTTCTATATTTTCACGATCGGTAATCCAAGCCGGCGGATACAATCGCATAGATTCGTTAATGACAGCATTGGTATAAGTCATTTTCTGAAGCTGCTCAATAACATCATCAGTTTGTGATTCAATTTCGGTTAATTCCTTAAAGACTTTCTGCTGGATTTCGGGATAATTTCCTAAAAGTTGCAGCGTAAAAGTCATTGCATTTGCGGATGTTTCATGCCCGGCAATAAACAGGATTTTAATTTCATCTATCAATTGCTGTGTTGACATTCCTTCGCCTGAATCTTCATAGCGGGTTTCGAGAAGCATGTCGAGCAAATCATTTTGTTTGGTTCCGGAATTAATACGATCTTCCACAATTTCCTTGATAATCGAATCACTTTCCAATGCTAATTGCTGATGTTTTTTTATTTGTCCGCTAATCTTAAACCATAGTGCTTTATAGGGCAATCGGATTTCCTTTATTAAAAATTCCTGAACCTGAAGTATAATTAGCTTCAATCTATTCAGTTTTTCCTCGTTTGCTGATATATGGAACAACGATTTTGCGACCACATTAAATGCAAGCTGATTCATGACTGGAAATAATGCTAGCGATTTATTTTCGGACAAATCCTTTAATTCGGAAACGATTGTTTGCTGCATATTATTAACCAATTGATTCATCTTCTGCTTGTGAAATGCAGGTTGGATTAACCTTCGTTGCTTAAACCAAAAATCGCCATTGGCTGTTAACAATCCTTTACCAAGATATTTGGAAATGAATTTGGTTTGCAGTTCTGATTTTTGGAAATTCTTTTGGTTCTTCTGCAATATATATTCAGCAACCTTGTTGTCTCTTGACAGAATGACGTGTTTAGTTTTGCCAATCTGTAGAGAAAAAGTATCACCAAACTGGTCAAAGTACTTTTTGTGAAACGGAATTGGATTTTTACGGATACTTTCAGCATTGAATAGAAATCGAATTATCGAAAGTTGTTTTGGATAAGTATATTTCTTATTTCCTGACATAATGCAAACTAAAAAAGTCCTCCTTGTATATTGGTGTTAATCTTCCCTAAATGTTTGTACGCTTTCTCGGTAACTTCTCTACCCCTGGGTGTTCTATGAATAAAGCCTTCCTGGATTAAGAAGGGTTCGTACACTTCTTCTATAGTTTCTCCACTTTCGGAAACGGCTGTTGCCAATGTTGATAATCCAACCGGGCCACCTTTGAATTTATCTATAATGGTAATCAATATTTTGTTATCCATTTCGTCCAAACCGTGTGCATCAACATGCAACGCTTTCAAGGCATATTTTGCAATTTCGATATCTATTTTTCCGTTGCCTTTTATTTGGGCAAAGTCACGGACACGGCGCAAAAGTGCGTTTGCGATACGAGGAGTTCCTCTGCTTCTTCCTGCAATTTCTATAGCTGCTTCCATAGTGATTGGCATTTTCAAAATGCTGGCACTTCTTTGGACGATTGTAGTTAAAAGTTCGGTGTTATAATATTGTAAACGACTCTGAATCCCGAAACGGGCACGCATTGGCGCTGTTAATAATCCCGAACGCGTGGTAGCGCCAACAAGAGTAAATGGATTTAAATTGATTTGAACGGTTCGCGCATTCGGTCCAGATTCAATCATAATATCAATTTTAAAATCCTCCATGGCTGAATATAAATACTCTTCAACAACAGGGCTTAAGCGATGAATTTCATCTATGAACAACACATCACGTACTTCAAGATTTGTTAGTAAACCAGCTAAATCTCCTGGTTTATCCAATACTGGACCCGATGTAATCTTGATTCCTACTCCCAATTCATTTGCCAAAATATTGGCTAATGTGGTTTTTCCCAATCCTGGTGGCCCATGAAAAAGCGTATGGTCTAGTGCTTCATCTCTTTGATTGGCAGCTTCTACAAATACTTTTAGATTATCTAACACTTGCTCCTGACCCGTAAAATCATCAAAGGTTAAAGGTCTTAACTTTTTTTCGAGGTCAAGTTCTTCGGGATTAAAATTATCGTTGGTTGGATTGAGATTTTCGTTCATAGCACAAATATAAGATAAAGTTTGTATGTAAATAAAAATGCCTTTCGACAGGAAAGGCATTTTTTATAGTTGTAAAAAGATTAGTGATGTAACTGTTCTTCACCAGGTTTCATTGGAACATTTTGAGGAACGAAGTCTTCATCATGGCCTGGCTTACTGTAATCGTAAGGCCATCTGTACACATGCGGAATTTCTCCTGGCCAGTTTCCGTGCATGTGTTCAATCGGAGCTGTCCATTCCAATGTGTTTGATTTCCAAGGATTTTGAACGGTTCTTTTTCCGTAGAAAATACTACTGAAGAAATTGTACAAGAAAACCAATTGGAAAGCACCGCCTATTAATGCAAACATGGTTATAATAACATTTACGTTTTGCAAATCGTCAAACAAGGGAAAGTTGGTATTGGTGTAATATCTTCTAGGCAATCCTGCCATTCCTATAAAGTGCATAGGAAAGAAAACGCCATAAGCACTTACAGCAGTTACCCAAAAGTGAATATAACCTAAATTTTTATTCAACATTCTACCAAACATTTTGGGAAACCAATGGTAAATCCCTGCGAACATTCCGTAAAGTGCAGATATACCCATTACCAAATGGAAGTGTGCTACCACAAAATAAGTATCGTGGACATTAATATCTAGCGTGCTATCTCCCAGAATAATTCCTGTTAATCCGCCAGTAATAAAAGTAGAAACTAAACCAATGGAGAAAAGCATAGCTGGATTCAACTGCAAGTTCCCTTTCCACAACGTGGTGATGTAATTAAAGGCTTTTACTGCCGAAGGAATCGCAATTAATAATGTAGTAAATGTAAATACTGACCCCAAAAATGGATTCATTCCCGATATAAACATGTGGTGACCCCAAACGATTGTAGATAAGAAAGCAATAGCAATTATCGACATAATCATGGCTCTATAACCAAAAATAGGTTTACGAGAATTGGTTGCAATCACTTCTGAAGTGATGCCAAGTGCTGGTAGCAAAATGATATAAACTTCGGGATGCCCAAGGAACCAAAATAAATGCTCAAATAATACTGGCGAACCACCTTGATAATGCAATACTTCACCAGCAATATAGATATCCGACAAAAAGAAGGAAGTACCAAAACTTCTATCCATTATTAACATTAAAGCAGCCGAAAGTAATACAGGAAACGATATCACACCGATAACAGCTGTAATAAAGAAAGCCCAAATTGTTAGAGGTAGTCTTGTCATTGACATCCCCTTTGTTCTCAAATTGATTACGGTTACAATATAATTTAAAGATCCTAATAAGGAAGCTGCTATAAATATAGCCATAGAAACCAACCATAAAGTCATACCAGTTCCTGAACCCGAAACGGCTTGTGGCAAGGCACTTAAGGGTGGGTAAATCGTCCATCCTGCATTAGCCGGGCCAGATTCGACAAATAAAGAAGAAACCATGATAACGCTAGAAAGGAAAAACAACCAGTAGGAAATCATATTTAACAAACCCGATGCCATATCTCGCGCTCCAATTTGAAGTGGAATTAACAAATTACTAAAAGTACCACTCAATGCCGCTGTCAATACAAAGAATACCATGATGGTTCCGTGGATTGTGATTAATGATAAATATATTTCGTTTGTCATTACTCCGTTTGGAGCAAATTTCTCACCCAAAAAGAAAGTAAATATTTTAAAAGATTCTTCAGGCCATGCTAACTGCATTCTGAAAAGCATAGACATTCCCACACCTATAACTCCCATAATAATCCCAGTAATTAAATACTGTTTGGCAATCATTTTGTGGTCAATACTAAAAATGTATTTAGTAATGAACGTATCTTTATGGTGGTGTTCGTGTTCGTCGTGTCCGTGATCGTGAGCTATTGCTGACATAGAGGCTAACTTTTAATGTTTTTATAATTATTTCATTTCGGCTTTAGCAACTTGTGTTGTATCGTTGCTTTTGGCAGACATTGAATCTTTTGATGATGTTGCTTTTTCGTCGGTTGTTTTTGCTTCTGCAGCAGCAGTTTTAACAGCCTGAATAATTGTTTTAGGTGCGTTTTCTTTTAACCAAGCTTTGAATTCTTGCGGTGTGTCAACAACAATTTTCATTTGCATGTTATAATGCGAAGCACCACAAATTTTGTTACACAATAATAAATAATCAAAGATGTATGGGTCTAATGGAACTTCTCCCTTTGCTACTAGATCGATACTTTTTTGCGCTCTTATACTATTTATATTCGCTACTTTCTCAATCATATCGGGAGTATCTCTCATTTCGGCAGTAGTTACTGTAGGTATGAATGAAAAATTAGTTACCATTCCTGGAACGCAGTTCATTTGTGCTCTAAAGTGTGGCATGTACATAGAGTGCAATACATCCTGTGAACGTAGTTTAAAAATAATTCTAGTTCCTTTTGGAATGTGTAGTTCTGTAGCTATGAAATCATCTTGTGCATTTGGATCTGATAAATCAACTCCTAAACTATTTACACCTTCAATATATCTGACATTAGCTTTTCCTAATACATCATCTTTACCAGAATATCTTGCGGTCCATTTGAACTGTTGTGCATACAATTCGATGACGATGGCGTTTTTATCATCTTTTTCACTAACAAACATAATGTTTGTCCACGCATATAATCCGTAAAGTATTAACACTGCTAATACAATAGCGGGGATGATACTCCATATAAATTCTAACTTATTACTGTCTGCAAAATAAAGTGCTTGTTGTCCTTGTCTTCCTCTATATTTAAAAGCAAAATAATGTAATAAAGCCTGTGTAATGGTTTGCACAACAAAAATTAAACCCATCGTAATGGCCATAAGATTATCAATTTGAGGTCCATGAGCCGAAGCTGAACCTCCAATTAAGGGAAACTTACCATAATTTACGACACAAAAAATAGTTGTTAAATAAATAAAACATAGAAAGCCAAACATTAGGTAACCATTAATTTTATTATCATTATCATCAGCAACTTGTGAGACATTAACTTTTACCCCAACTTGTGTTAAGTCGAATATTTTAGTTAATTGCCACAAGGCAACTGCCAATAAAACTACAACTATAAGTACCAAAAGAGTTGTCATTTGTAATTTAATTTAAATATTAATAATGAAAATGTTTACTTTCTTCTATGAACGGATTTCGTTTTGGAACTAACGGTGCTTTTGTTAGTGCGTTGAATACAACATAAATAAATAATCCAAAAAAGAATGCTAATGCTGAAATTTCAGGTATACCAATTAACCATCTATCTCCAACTGTTGCTGGCATAATCATATTGAAAAAGTCAATGTAATGCCCAATAAGTATAACCAATCCAGCCATAACAATAATCCAGGCAATACGTTTAAAATCAGTATTAATTAATAATAAAATTGGAAATACAAAATTCATGGCTACAGCGCCCCAAAAAGTTATTCCGTACTCATTAATTCTGGTTATAAAATAGGTTACTTCTTCAGGAATATTAGCATACCAAATCAACATAAATTGTGAAAACCATAAGTAGGTCCAAAAAACACTTATACCAAACATGAATTTTGATAAATCGTGAATGTGGCTTGAGTTTACGTTTTCTAAATAACCTTTAGATTTTAAGTATAAAGTTACCATCTGTATAGCGGTTATTCCACTCACAAAGAAGCTAGCAAAAACATACCAACCAAACAAGGTGCTAAACCAATGCGGGTCTACTGACATAATCCAATCCCAAGACATGATCGATTCAGAAACGATAAAGAATACTAAAAATGCTGCTGACATTTTAAAGTTCTTTTTGTAACAACTATTGTCATTAGCTTCATCTTGTGCCAAACAATTTTTTCTTGAAAAATAACGGTACAAATTCCAAACTGTTAAAAATAAAATAGCTCTAATAATCCAGAATGGAAAATTTAGATAACCTGATTTACCAGCAATCATCTTATCATAATTTTCATGACCAATTTTAGTCACCCCTTCATTCATCCAAATGAAAAGATGATTTAAATGAAAACCTGACGCAAGCAATAGTATAAAGAAAATGATTGATCCCGGTAATAAATAAGAAGTAATACCTTGCATCACTCTAAATAATACAGGAGACCATCCTGCTTGTGCCACTTGCTGAATTGCATAAAAAGCTAACGCTCCAAGCGAAATCAACATAAAAAACAAACACGCAACATACAAAGATGCCCAAGGTTTATTCTGCAATTGATGAAAAACGTGTAGTACATGTTCTTTATGCTCTGCCTGTAACTTTTGCATTTCTTCATTTTGAACACCTACATGTTTTTCAGCATTTGATTCATGAGCATTACCGTGTCCATGACTTTCGTTAGCAAGTAGTGTCTCAACGTCTTGAATTGATTTTGGTGAGGTCAAAAAACCATACCCAATTCCTAACACTCCGATGAGCATTAAGACGAAAGAAAATGTTTTTAATTTACTTGAAAATGTATACATATTTATAACAATCAGTTTGTTCTACAATTATAATTTGCTTTTAAGTTCAAGAACATAAGCAGCAATCATCCAACGTTCTTTTTGATTCAACTGGTTTGCATAAGAACCCATTGAATTCAACCCGTAGGTTTGTACGTGATATATACTTCCTATTGAAATTTGTCTGTCAGCATAACTAGGCACGCCTAATATCTTTTCTTGAGTAACTAGCTTCCCCTTACCATTACCAGCTGTTCCATGACAAATAGCACAATAAATACCAAATAATTCTTCTGCTTTTTTCATATCAATAGCTGTAGAATCTAATGGCGATTTAACAATTGATTTTGAAAAATTATATCCTTCTGTGGAGTTAGGAATTTCATAAGGAATAAACCCTCTTTTAATTGATCCGCTAGGTGGCAGTTGCCCTTCTTTACCTTTTAATCCTGTTGGCGAATTGAAAGCATTAGATTCTGCATAAGTTTCATACGCTACAGACTCATACATGTTGGGCATATATTGGTAATTGGGTTTCTTATCGTCTTTGCAAGAAGCTAGCGAAAACACAATGCCTATTACTAATGCTATTTTATATAAACTTTTCATATCTGTTAATGCTTATCAATTACTTTAACTTCTACTGCTCCTGTGGCTTGAAAAAACTCTACCAATTCAGCTTCGTTATCTTTGACAGCTACTTCCATCAAAAAATGATCATCTGTAGTTCGTACATCTGGATTTTCAGGCTTTTTAAATGGCCATAATTTACTTCTCATATAAAAAGTAATTACCATAAGGTGTGCTGCAAAGAATACAGTCATTTCAAACATGACTGGTACAAATGCAGGCATGTTTTGTATGTAGCTCATACTAGGTTTTCCTCCAATATCTTGTGGCCAATCCTGAATCATAATATAATCCATCATGGTTGTAGCAACTGCTAACCCGATACATCCATAAATAAAAGAACAAATGGCTAGCCGTGTTGGTGCAATCCCCATAGCTTTATCTAAACCGTGCACAGGAAAAGGTGTAAAGACTTCTTCAATGTGATGATGAGCGGCTCTTGTTTTGTGAACTGCATGCATCAATACATCATCATCATTATATATAGCGTGTATAACTTTATTACTACTCATAGCAATTATTAATGTTTATCTGAATGATTATGACTTTCTAACTCCCTTTGTCTTTTAAAATTTTCTCCCGAAGATTTCAAAATTGTTTTAACTTCTGCTTGAGCAATTACAGGGAAGGTTCTAGCATACAATAAGAATAATACAAAGAAGAAACCAATCGTTCCTGTAAATATTCCAACATCAACAAAAGTAGGCTGAAACATTGTCCAAGACGATGGCAAATAATCTCTGTGTAATGAGGTTACAATAATTACAAAACGCTCAAACCACATTCCTATATTTACTACTATTGAAATTATAAAAGAAAACATAATACTTGTTCTCAATTTTTTGAACCACATAAATTGAGGTGAGAAAACGTTACAAGTCATCATCGACCAATATGCCCACCAATATGGTCCAGTAGCTCTATTCAAGAAAGCATATTGTTCATATTCTACTCCAGAATACCATGCTACAAACAATTCCGTGATATAAGCCACACCAACAATAGAACCTGTAATCATAATTACAATGTTCATCAATTCAATGTGCTGAACGGTGATGTAATCTTCAAGATTAGACACTTTTCTCATTATAATAAGCAAGGTGTTTACCATAGCAAATCCAGAGAACACTGCGCCAGCAACAAAGTAAGGCGGAAAAATAGTGGTATGCCAACCTGGAACAACTGATGTAGCAAAGTCAAAAGATACAATAGTGTGCACAGAAAGCACAAGCGGTGTGGCTAGTCCAGCTAAAACTAGAGATACTTCTTCAAACCGTTGCCAATCTTTTGCTCTTCCGCTCCAACCAAAACTCAAAATAGTATATATTTTTTTTGTAAAAGGAGTAACAGCTCTATCTCTTAACATTGCAAAATCGGGTAGTAACCCTGTCCACCAAAAAACTAGTGATACAGATAGATACGTTGAAATTGCAAATACATCCCAAAGTAAGGGTGAATTAAAGTTTACCCACAATGAACCAAATTGATTTGGGATAGGCAAAACCCAATATGCCAACCATGGACGACCCATGTGAATGATTGGAAATAAACCTGCTTGTATTACCGAGAAAATAGTCATTGCTTCTGCAGAACGGTTAATTGCCATTCTCCATCTTTGTCGGAACAATAACAATACGGCAGAAATAAGTGTTCCTGCATGTCCAATTCCAACCCACCAAACGAAGTTAGTTATATCCCAAGCCCAACCTACTGTTTTATTTAAACCCCACGTTCCTATTCCTGTTGAAACGGTATAAATGATACATGAAATTCCCCAAAGGAAAGCAAGTAATGCGATAGAAAATACAGTCCACCACTGTTTATTAGCTCTTCCTTCGACTGGCGCAGCGACATCTACAGTAACATCGTGATAAGATTTATCACCTATAACTAATGGTTTTCTAATGGGTGCTTCGTAATGAGACGACATAATTTTATTTCAGATTTTAGATTTCGGATTTTAGATTTGTAAAAACCATTTTACCTACTTTTCTATAGTTTACAATTATTCTTTTTTTTATTACTGCGTTGATTATGTGTTTCTAACTTTTACGTGATAAAACACATTTGGTTTGGTACCCACACTTTCTAGCAAATGGTACATTCTTTTATCTTCAGCCAATTTTGTAATCTGGCTTTCTTTATTATTTATATCACCAAATACCATTGCCCCTGTAGCACATGCAGCTGAACAAGCGGTTTGGAATTCATCAACGTTGACTTCTCTACCTTCACGTTTTGCTGTCAAAATTGTTGCTTGTGTTCTTTGAATACACAGTGAACATTTTTCCATAACCCCACGAGAACGCACATTAACATCTGGATTAATAACCATACGTCCTAAATCATTGTTCATATGAAAATCAAACTCGTCATTGTTATTATACAAGAACCAGTTAAAACGACGTACTTTATAAGGACAGTTGTTCGCACAATAACGAGTACCAACACATCGGTTATACGCCATCATATTTTGTCCCTGACGACCGTGAGACGTTGCTGCCACGGGGCAAACTGTTTCGCAAGGCGCATGATTACAATGTTGACACATTACGGGTTGAAATGACACTTGCGGATTAACCGCAGGATTTTCCATTTCACCAAATCCTCCTAACGAACCTTTTTTTCCAAATAATCCATCGAAGTTTTCTTTTTTCTCATTATCACCAGCAAAAGTATCTTCGGACGAATAATATCTATCAATACGCAACCAGTGCATATCTCGGCTCCTTCTTATTTCGGCTTTTCCAACAACTGGAACGTTATTTTCTGCATGACAAGCAATAACGCATGCACCGCAGCCAGTACACGCATTTAAATCAATAGAAAGATTAAAATGATGTCCAACTGAACGATCGAATGATTCCCATAAATCTACTTTTGTTGCCTCTACTTCTTTATGATCCAAAGAAACCATTGGAACTTCATTCCATTCTTTAGCATCTTTAGTATTAAAAATTGTCAAAGTTGTTTCTTTAATAATATCCCCTCTTCCCATTAAGGTTTTTTGGGATTGAACACAAGCAAACTCATGTTCTCCACTTTCTTTTTTAATAGAAGCTGATTGTATATTATTGAAATTGGCATAAAATGCATAGGCATTAAGTCCAACTTGCATTTCTTCTTTTAATCCTGTTTTTTTTCCGTAACCTAAAGCCATTCCTAAAGTGCCTTTGGCTTGTCCAGGCTGAACGATAACAGGAACTTTTTCCAATTTTATGCCATTAACAGTTAAGGTTGCATAGCTTCCGTTAAGTCCACCATTGGCAACAATTCTGTTTTCAAGACCCATTGTTTTGGCGTCAGCTTGTGAAACCGTAACATAATTATCCCAAGAGACTCTTGTAATTGGATCTGGCAACTCTTGCAACCATGGATTGTTTGCTTGTTGACCATCACCTAAACCTGTTTTGGTATATAAAACTAATTCAAAACCATTTGAAGGCGAAGATGCTGCTAAAGCATTAGCCGCTGAAGCAAAATCTGCAGAACCACTAGATGCGCTACCAACTGTTCCAACGGCAATCCCATCGTGAAGCACTTTGTTCCAAGTAGCACCATTCAAATAACTAGCCGCTGTTTTTTTTATATAATCATAATAATCCCCGCTATTACCATTCCAAGATAACAATGCCTCTTGAAACTGTTTAGAACTAAATAACGGACGAATGGTCGGTTGCGTCAAAGAATAAGTTCCTTTAGTCAACATTAAATCGTTCCATATTTCTAAATAGTGTGGCGCAGGAATAGCAATATTGGCAATAGATGCGGTCTCATCTTCTCTCAAAGAAAATGCAGCAGATAATTTTACTTTTTTTAATCCTTTTATGAATTTTGCGGATTCCGCTAATGTGTGAACCGGATTTACGTCACTCATGATTAAAGTGTGCACGTTTCCTGCATTCATATCAGCAATTAATTGGGTAACTTTTTCGTTAGATCCTTTTCTAATTTGACGTGTTCCGATAGTTGAAAATGCTTCACTAGCTAATGTTTTATTTATAGCTAAAACAAGTAACTGCGCATTTTTGTCTTGGATGCCAGAAACCAAAAGTCCTTTGCTCCCTGCTGCTTTCAATTGTTGAGCTGCTTTCATAACTTCGTCTTCGTTATCTACTTTTTTGGTTGATACCGAAGAACCTGTAATGACATTGTATATTTTAACTAAAGATTGTTTTTGATTAGCAATGGTCATTGGGACACGCTTATCCGCAGCAGCTCCAGATAAAGTCATGTTAGCTTCAAACTGATAATGTTTTGACATTTTTCCTGCTTGAGGGATTCTTCCTTTTGCATATCCTACATCATAACTTCCGCCTTGCCAATCCCCTAAAAAATCTGCGTCAAGCGAAACTATAGTATTTGATTTAGAAAAATCATAATCTACCAAGGCTCTTTCTCCGTAGACTGTTTCGAAAGCATCTAATGCTGCCGATTCAGAAACTGCGTCATAAACAACGTGTTTTGCACTGGAGTTTTTAGCAATAAATTCCACGATTAGCTTTTCCGTTGATGGACTTGCAAGGGTATTTGTTAGTAAAACAATTTGACCTCCTTTAGCTTTAGCTTCTGCTAAACTTGCTTTTATTTTTAAATCAGCTTCTTGCCAAGTAGCTTCTTTTTGAGCCACTTTGGTTCTTTTCAAACGCATGCCGTCATATAAAGACAGTACCGAGGCATGAACTCTTGCATTGGCAGCAAATTTTGCACCTGTTAAAATATTATTTTCTACTTTTATAGGACGCCCTTCTCTTGTTTTAACTAATAAATTAGCGAAATCGAATCCGTCAAACATAGAAGTTGCATAGTAATCAGCAACACCCGGAATGATTTGCTCTGGTTGCAAAACATAAGGTATTGATTTGTGTACTGGCCCTTCACAAGCAGCTAAAGTTGCGGCTGCTGTAGTAAATCCGACGTATTTCAAGAAATCACGACGAGTTGTTGAAGAGGAAGATAATGAGTCCTTATCAGATAAAAATTCAGTAATTGGAATTTCTTCTACAAATTCATTATTTTTAAGCGTCTCAACAATAGAACTGTTTTCGTCTAGTTCTTCAACACTTTTCCAGTATTTTTTGTTCGATGACATCGTATATAAATATTAGCTTCTTAATTTATTTTTTTTTCAGTATTTAAGATATTCAGTTATTTGTTTTACAAATAAAAAACTCGCAAATTAATAATGACATTTACCACATTCTAAACCACCCATTTGTGCAGCAGTCAATTTATCTACACCGTATCTTTTAGAAAGTTCTGCATGAATTTTGTCATAATAAGCGTTTCCTTGCATTTTAACTTCGGTTACTCGATGGCAATTTATACACCATCCCATAGTTAAAGGAGCAAATTGTTTCTGAATTTCATAGGTTTGAACTGGCCCGTGGCACTTTTGACACTCAATACCCGCTACTGTTACGTGTTGTGAGTGATTGAAATAAGCAAAATCAGGCAAATTATGAATTCGAACCCATTTAACAGGACTACTTTTTCCGGTATATTTAGATCCATCCCAACCTACAGCAGTGTAAAGCTTTTTAATTTCTCCATCATAGAATGCTTTAGAATATTCTGGGGTTGCAGTTGTATCTGAAACTTCAGCAATGTTTTTGTGACAGTTCATGCAGACATTTAAAGAAGGAATTCCAGCATTTTTACTAACTCTAGCTGCAGAGTGACAATATTTACAATTAATACCATTACTACCGGCATGTATTCTGTGAGAATAATGAATAGGTTGAATAGGTTGATAGTTTTGATCGATACCTATTTGCATTAAGTAACCATACACTAAATAACCACTCGCCAATATCATAAATACTGTAGTTACAAATACCAAGAATTGATTTTTAGCAAACGCTTTCCAGATGGGTAATGTTGGTTCTTTTTTGGATATTTCTATACCATTTGATTTAGCTACTTTAATTAAAACATTGTTTACTAACAACAACATAATAACTAACATCAACATTACAACAGCTAAAGCACCGAGGATAACATTATTTGAAATTCCACCTACGCTTGCTACAGTTCCGGGCGGACCTGCGGTCGGTGCCGCACTTTTCGGAGCTTCAGGTTTTGGCTCATTGGTGTAAGCCAAAATATTATCAACATCTTGTTTAGACAATTGAGGAAAGGCTGTCATTACTGACGGCTTATATTCTGCCCATAGTTTAACGGCATCTGGATCACCTGATTTTATCAACGCAGAACTGTTGGCAATCCAAGAATAAAACCAATCTTTAGTGTGACGTCCTGTCACGCCTCTTAATGCTGGCCCTGTCATTTTCTTGTCTAAATTGTGACAAGCAGCACAATTGCCATTAAACAATGCCTTTCCGGCTACAGCATCACCTCCAGGAGTGGCAACCGCTGCGGCTACAACTGGTGTAGCTGCCATTTTTGCTGGAGCTGGTGGTGGTGTTTGTGAAAATGAAGTGAAGGATAATGTTAGCATTAATGCTAAACTGAAGAGTATTTTCCTTGAAATCGAATTATGGTTACCCACTTTTTTCATAAAATATAGTGATTATCTACTACTTTTGGCATGGTTTTATTTGGCAAATTTCCAGTAAAAACCAATGCATTCTTAAAAACCTGCACAAAAATACGACTTAAGAACTATTCTCAAAACCCTAAATATAGCTTAAATCTCAATTTATATTAATTCTAAATAATGTTTTCTGTTTTGTTTAATTTATTAAGTTTTACATTTGTATAAAAATCAAATCATTATGTCAAATTTATCTAAAGTAACGTTGTATTTATCGCTCACTGTTCTTTTATTATTATCACAAAAAAGTCACTGTCAAGTTGGGAAAGTTACCGTTACACAAGACCCGAAGTTTGAACAACTTTTGAACGAGAAAAGAAAAATAAACAGTTCTATCACCATAAATGACCGTTATAAAATTCAGATTTTTAATGGCGATACTGAAGCTTCTAAAAAAACATTGTTAGATTTTAAAAGGGAAAACAAAAACATGGATGCCACAATTGTTTTCAGCACACCATTGTATAAAGTTTGGGTAGGGAATTTCAAAACTCGGATAGAAGCCGAAAAAAACCTCAACGATTTAAAGAAAAAATATCCGAATGCTTTTTTGATAAAGCCGAATAAATAGAAAATCCCTTAATAATTTGGTTTTTTTTATTATTTATAATTTTAGGGAATTGACTCATTTAGTAAAAATACTATCAACAATATTTCCATTTATAGGATTTAATTTTACCACAAAACCATACCAATTATACAAGTGCAACAATTCATTCTCGTCTATTTTAATCATGTTGTAAGGGCAACTATCAATTGGAAATATATTTTCTATTTGCTATAACTCATTCCTTTGTTATCATAAGCAATAACATTTCTATTATATTCAATATTCATCGGGGTTCCATGAGAAGAATTAAAATATTATTATGAAGAACAGAATTTTATATTGAATAAATACATTTTACTCATTTCTCATTAGAAAAATATATTTTGTTCTGTTCTATTCTTGTCTCTTTATTCATCCTTATCTTCTATAAAACAGTATAACTCCAAAACAAATCTAAATAAAAAAATCTCGATTGTTCGGGATTTTCATTCGTTTTACTTCATCTTTTTTTTCACTTCCACTTCTTGGAACGCTTCAATAATGTCAAGTTGTTCAATATCGTTGTAATTTTTGATTTGCATTCCGCAATCATAACCTTTTGACACATCTTTCACATCGTCTTTAAAACGCTTTAGTGTAGATAATTCGCCTGTGAAAATAACAACGCCTTCACGAATGATTCGGATTTTTGAGTTTCTAAAAATTTTACCATCCGTAACCATACATCCGGCAATAGTTCCTATTTTAGACACTTTGAATAGCTCTCTTATCTCTGCCGTTCCGGTAATTTCTTCTTTCATTTCTGGCGAAAGCATGCCTTCCATTGCATCTTTCAAATCATTGATAGCGTCATAAATAATTGAATAATTTCTGATATCGATTTCTTCTTTTTGAGCCAATTGACGTGCATTTCCAGCGGGACGGACATTAAATCCTATTATAATAGCGTCAGATGCAGAAGCCAACATTACATCGGTTTCTGTAATAGCACCTACTCCTTTATGAATAATATTGATTTGAATTTCATCTGTAGACAATTTAGAAAACTCACTCGAAAGTGCTTCAACAGAACCATCAACGTCTCCTTTTAGAATAATGTTTAATTCTTTAAATTGACCTAATGCTATACGACGACCAATCTCCGCCAAGGTAATATGCCGTTGTGTTCTCACTGATTGTTCACGCATTAATTGAATACGTTTAGTCGCAATTTGTTTGGCTTCTCTTTCGTCTTCAAATACATTAAACTTGTCTCCAGCAGTTGAGGCACCATCCAAACCTAAAATAGATATTGGTGTTGATGGTCCTGCTGTTAAAATATTATGTCCTCTTTCATCGTGCATCGCTTTCACCTTACCGTGATTTTTTCCTGCCAATACATAATCGCCCACTTTTAAAGTTCCGGATTGTACCAATATCGTTGATACATAACCTCTTCCTTTGTCTAACTGTGCTTCTACAACAGTTCCTACAGCAGATTTATTTGGGTTTGCTTTTAAATCTAAAATTTCAGCTTCAAGTAAAACTTTTTCTAATAATTCTTTTACGCCGGTTCCTTTTTTTGCTGAAATATCATGCGATTGGTATTTTCCTCCCCAATCTTCTACCAATAAATTCATGGCAGCTAATTTTTCCTTAATCTTTTCGGGATTGGCCCCTTGTTTATCTATTTTATTGATAGCAAATATCATGGGAACATTAGCGGCTTGTGCGTGACTAATAGCTTCTTTGGTTTGAGGCATAATGTCATCGTCGGCCGCAACAACAATAATTGCAATATCGGTAACTTGAGCCCCACGGGCACGCATAGCGGTAAACGCTTCGTGACCAGGTGTGTCCAAAAACGTTATTTTTTGTCCTCCATCAAGAGTAACCGCATAGGCACCAATGTGTTGGGTTATTCCACCCGATTCACCTGCAATTACATTCTCTTTTCGAATGTAATCTAGCAACGATGTTTTACCATGATCGACGTGTCCCATTACAGTAACAATTGGCGCACGAGAAACTAAATCTTCTTCTTTATCTTCTACAACTTCTATAGAATCTTCAATATCTGTTGTAATAAATTCTACTTCAAATCCAAATTCATCGGCAACAATTGACAATGTTTCGGCATCCAATCGTTGATTCATAGTCACCATTATTCCGAGCGACATGCAAGTTCCAATTACTTTTGTAATAGGCACATCCATCATCGTAGCGACTTCTCCAACGGTAACGAATTCTGTTACTTTGATAGTTTTGCTTCCTTCGTCTAGGGCTCTTTGTTCGTCATCAGATTTTTGACGGTGTGTATCCCGTTTATCTCTTCTGTATTTAGCCGCTTTAGATTTGTTCCCTTTACCTTGTAAACGCTCTAACGTTTCTTTAATTTGGTTTTTAACTTCTTCTTCCGTTGGTTCTACTTTTTGAACGATTGCAGGACGATTTCCTTTTTGAAAGCCACCGCCAGGCTTATTTGCACCGCCAGGTTTATTAGGTCCAAAAGCATTACCTCCGCCACCACCAGAAATAGCAGGTTTTCCTGCCTCTCCTGGTTTTGGTAATATTCTTTTTCTTTTGTTTTTGTTGGCGTTATTACTATTGTTGTTTGCAGCGGCATTTTGTCCCGTCGCTGGAGTACCAGCTGCTGGTTTTGCAACGTCTTTTTTGAACTCTTCTTTTTTCTTTTTAGGTTTATTAAATTGAGCTAAATCAATTTTTTGACCTGTTAAGACTGGACCCGTAAGATTTTGATATTGTGTTGTGTGCGTTTCATCAATTAGAATCTCTTCAGTAACCGGTTGCGTTTGTTCGACAACTTTAGGCACTACTTTGTCAACCGCTATGGATTTTTCTTCTTTTTTGGCAACAACTTCTTTCTTTTCAAGGATTTTAGGTTTTGGTGCTTGCGCAGGAGAAATTATGTTTTTTGTTTTTTGCTCTAGTTCTATTTTGCCAACTTGTACAGGAGCAGCTACAACTGCTTTGGCTTTTATCAACTCTTGTTGTTTCTGTCTTTCTTCGTCTTGTTTGCGTTTGTCTTCGATTTCTTTTTCTCTTTCTATACGAAGCGCTTCTTTTTCTTTTTTAATTTCTTCACTTACGCCTTTGGAAGCTTCTTTATTGCCTTTGTCACCAGCAAATTGTCCGCAAAGAATTGTATAAACATCATCAGAAATTTTCGTGTTTGGACTTGCCTCAATAGCAATCCCTTTATCCTTAAGATAATCCACAGCTCTTTCCAGAGAAATATTTAACTCTCTTAAAACTTTATTAATTCTAATATTTCCTTCAGACATATAATCTTTTTAATGTTATCAATTGTGGGCGAAAAAATTAGTCTTCAAACTCTTCTTTCAATATTTTTATTACTTCTAAAATAGTTTCTTCTTCTAAATCGGTTCGTCGTACTAAATCAGCAACGTCTTGATTCAGAATACTTCTGGCAGTATCCAATCCTATTTTTGCAAATTCGTCTATTACCCATCCATCTATTTCGTCCGAGAACTCCGATAATTCAACATCGTCCTCTTCGGCTGTAATTCCTTCTCTAATTACGTCTAATTCGTAACCCGTCAAAAGCCCTGCTAATTTGATGTTGTGTCCTCCACGACCTATAGCTTTAGAAACTTCTTCTAGTTTTAAGAACACTTCAGCTCTTTTTTTCTCTTCATCAATTTTAACCGATGATACTTTTGCGGGACTTAATGCTCTTGTAATATATAATTGCAGGTTGGTTGTGTAATTGATAACGTCTATATTTTCGTTCCCTAATTCACGAACAATTCCGTGGATTCTCGACCCTTTCATACCAACACAAGCCCCAACAGGATCAATCCTGTCATCATAAGAATCTACGGCAACTTTTGCTTTTTCGCCAGGTATTCTTACTACTTTTTTAATCATAATCAAACCGTCAAAAACTTCTGGAATTTCTTGTTCGAATAATTTTTCCAGAAATTTATCTGCCGTTCTTGACATAACAATTTGTGGTTTATTTCCTTTGAGTTCAACACTTTCGATGATTCCTTTAACGTTATCTCCTTTACGGAAAAAATCAGATGGTATTTGTTTTTCTTTAGGTAAAATAATTTCATTCCCTTCATCGTCAATCAAAATTACTACCCTAGGTCTTACATGATGGACTTCGGCAGTATAAATTTCGCCTATTAAATCTTTAAATTGTTTGTAAAGATTCGTGTTATCATGTTCGTGAATTTTTGAAATTAAATTTTGGCGCAAAGCTAAAATAGCTCTTCTTCCTAAATCTATCAATTTTACTTCTTCAGAAACTTCTTCTCCGATTTCAAAATCAGGTTCAATTTTTCTAGCATCAGATAATGTAATTTCTAGATGTTCTAAATCTAAATCATCATCGGCAACAACAATTCTTCGTTGCCATATTTCCATATCACCTTTATCAGGATTGATAATAATGTCAAAATTATCATCAGAACCGTATTTCTTTTTCAATGCGTTTCTAAATACATCTTCCAAAATCGCCATAAGGGTTACTCGATCAATAAACTTGTCGTCTTTAAACTCTGAAAACGAATCGATTAATGCAATATTTTCCATGCTTAATTTTAATTAAATATTATTGTAACAATTGCTTCTTTTATCTCTAAATAAGGGAGAGTTACCGTCTTTTGAACCGTCTCTTTTCCTTTTCCTAATTTTTTTGGCTCTCTTGCATGCCAAGAGAGTGTAATATGTTCGTCGCTAACTTGTTCTAAAACAGCTTCTATAATTTCGGTTGCTGTTTTTACCTTTAATGTTCTACCAATATTTTTTTTGTACTGTCTAACCATTTTTAATGGTGTCGAAACTCCAGCCGACGCTACCTCGAGTGAAAAATCTTGTTCTTCGCGGTCTAAATTAGAGTCTATAGCACGACTAACCGCTATGCAGTCCTGCAGATTTACACCGGTATCGCCATCCAATGTTACGGTAATTTTGTAACTGTCTGAAATACTTAAGTCCACGAGAAATAAATTAGGATTTTCTTGCAATACTTCTTCTAATAAACTCAATATTTTATCTCTAAATACCATAGGTTGTATAAAAAGAGGGAAGCAGTGCTTCCCTCATTATTTAGTTTTTATTATAAATAACGATGCAAATATAGTTATTTTTTTATAAACCAAAAATCATTGTTAAATCAAAAATAAATAATATCTTTATTGTGTTAATTTTTATACAATCCAAAATTTATTTTTAAACTATGAAAAAAATATTAGTTCCTACAGATTTTTCAGATCATGCTTATTACGCGCTCAAAGTTGCTTCCCAAATTGCTAAAAAAAATGGTGGAGAAATTTTATTATTACACATGTTAGAATTACCTCATCAGGCTGGCGATGCCATAGGAAGTGGTCATGATTTGCCCGAGATAATGCTTTTTAAAAATTCTGCCATCAATAGATTAGAAGAATTGATGGATGATGAATGTTTAGAAGGATTAAAAGTTTCCGAAATTATTCAGTTTGAATTAGCCTTTGACGGAATAATGAAAGTTAGTGATAAAAATGGTGCTGATTTAATAGTGATGGGTTCTCATGGCGCCAGCGGATTCAAAGAAATGTTTATCGGTTCGAATGCAGAAAAAGTGGTTCGGAATTCAGAAGTGCCCGTTTTGATTATTAAAAAAGACGCAGGCGAATTCAATGTAAATAAATTTGTTTTTGCCTCCGATTTTACAGATGAAATCAAAAAACCATTTGCTAAAGTGGTAGAATTTGCCAATAAATTTGGAGCCGAATTACAATTGGCGATGATTAACACTCCGAGTAGTTTCAAACCAACTCATGTTGCGCAAGAAATCATGAAAAACTTTGTATCTAACTTTACCATCAACAAATATTCTATCAACATTTATAATGATGTAAATGTTGAAAACGGAATATTAAATTTTTCAAACCATATAAGTGCTGATTTAATTGGAGTTTCTACTCACGGCAGAAAGGGAATTGCACATTTTTTTAATGGTAGTATAAGTGAAGACCTTGTAAATCATGCTTTGAGACCAGTAGTTACCTTTAAAATTTAATAGTTACGTTAACAAAAGCAAAAAGCCTCTCAAATTGAGAGGCTTTTCTGTTGGTCTACAAGGACTCGAACCTTGAAAGACTGCACCAAAAACAGTTGTGTTACCATTACACCATAGACCAGTTTTGTTT
>NZ_JANXUG010000040.1 GCF_025352015.1 Flavobacterium sp. | reverse complement strand
GTCTCGCTAGGTTTTGCTTTAGATTCTGCTTTAGATTCTTCTTTTGGTTCTTCTTTGGAAACCTTTCCTTTTGCTTGAAGTATGTTATACCAATTCATTACTTTTTTAATGTCAGAAGCATAGACCCTATCTTCATCATAATCAGGCAGAATTTCTTTAAAATAGTTAAGTAATTTGGCATTATCTTCTTTAGGAGAAACCGCAGTTGGCCCTTCGTTTTCCTTAAGAGCAATAGCTCGCATAATTTCAACCAATGCCTTTTCTGCGCTATAGGTATACATTGAAATTTCTGTAAGCAAGCTTACATTGCTGCGCAAACCAACTGTGATTTTTTTTCCATCTACTAATGATTCTACTAAAAAGCCTGATCTTGTCTGCACTTTTAACTCGAATAATCCTGGTTTTCCGGCAATGGCTAATATTTTTTCTACGTTCATTGTAATTATATTTATGGAACAAATATATAAATCAAAAATCAATTTCAAAGTTCATTTGCAAAAGCAAATTTAAAATTAAATGTAAATTTTTTTTATTCTATATTGGAATTTAATTTTGATATTGATATTAAAATTATCTTCCTTTTTTATTGGCAAATTTCATTCGATAATCAGGAAAAGCTTTTCCATCCATGATGTTTTGCAATTTCTTTTTTATTAATGTTTTTTTTAACATCGAAATTTTATCAGTAAACAACACACCCTCAATGTGATCGTACTCATGTTGAATAACACGTGCAATTAATCCATCGAAAACTTCTGATTTTTTATTGAAATTTTCATCATAATATTCAATTGTGATTCTCTCCTTTCTGTACACATCTTCGCGAACATCTGGAATGCTTAAACAACCTTCGTTAAAGCTCCATTCATCGCCTTCTTCTGTTAGCATTTTAGCGTTGATGAAGGTTTGTTTAAAGTTTTTTAACTGATCTTGCTCATCTTTAGTCAAGTTATCACTATCACTAAAAGGTGCTGTATCAATGATAAACAAACGAATAGCAAAACCTACTTGTGGCGCAGCCAATCCAACACCAAAGGCGTTATACATAGTATCGTACATGTTAGCAATAATGGCTAATAAATTTGGGTAATCCGCTGAAATTTCTTCACCAACTTGTCTTAAAACAGGCTCACCATATCCGAAAATAGGAATAATCATTTCTGAATTTTTTTTGCAAAAATAAGGAAATTAAATCATTTTTCGAGTCAAATAATCTTGCAATAAAATAGTCGCTGCAATTTCATCAACCAAAGCTTTATTTTGACGTTGTTTCTTTTTCAAGCCACTGTCAATCATGGTTTTAAAAGCAATTTTAGATGTAAATCGCTCATCGACTCGTACAATTTTCATTTCGGGAAAGGCTATTTTAAAATTAGCTACAAAATTTTCAATAATTGGCGTACTTTCAGATGGTAACCCGTTCATTTGTTTAGGTTCGCCAATCAAAACTTTACTAACATTTTCCTTTGTAAAGTAATCCTTCAAAAATAAAATAGCTTTTTCCGATGCGATGGTAGTTAATCCCGAAGCAATGATTTGCAATTCATCGGTAACGGCTATTCCGGTGCGCTTTATTCCATAATCTATGGCGAGAATTCTTGACATAACTAATTGAGTAAGGCTTCAAATTTTGCGAGTTCTTTTTTTCGTTCTCCCAATAAAATGAGTGTTTCTTTATCTAGTTTATATTTTTTTACCTTTACTAACATTGCGCCAAACTGGTCTTCTAGTGTCATGTCCTTGCACTCCATTCGGGTCATTACAACCTCTGAAAAATCTAATGTGTCAAAGGTGGGCATAACATAATTTCCCGAAATTGAATTACAACCAACAAAAGCAGTGAATCTTCCGCCTTTAGAATTCAGTTTTATGAAATATTTTTTGTTTTTTTTGCTAATTGCTTTACCGTTAATAGCTTTTAATTCCCATTTTGTTTCTGCCAATGTAAATTTACCAATAGCTGGATTTACTTTTTGTATTGATGCGGTGACTTCCATTCGATTATTCAAATCAATTGTAGTTTTAGTTTGACTTTTAATTTCGATGTCATTAGGTAGTCCTTTATGCTTTGTCAAAATGTAGTCTGATGCAAGGCTTCCGGTTATTTTTTTACCAAAAATATCAAGTTGTGTCAAACTATTTTCATCAACAAAATAAAGGTAAGGTGCATTTTTTTGCGAGTTAAAAATAATAATATTCCCCGATTTATTCCATAAAAAAGTTCCTTTCTTTTGAAACACTTTTTCGCCTTTACCTATATATTTAGTAGTCATTGAATATGTTAAATTTTCATTTATTGTTATTGTGGTTTCTATTCCCTCACAATCAGCGCAGGGTAAAATTCCTTTATAAGTTCCTATATAATTAAGCGAAGTTTTTTCACTGCGGGAAACGGGCGCTACAACATTCTTTTTTTCTGCTTGTTTATGACAACTCATAAAACTTATTATTAAAAGTAGAAAAATATTTTTTTTCATGATACTAATTTAAGTTGTCCAAAAATATCAAAACATAAGTTAAAAAGAGTTAAATAAAATTCAATTTTATCAGTCGTTTAAAAAAAGTATCTTTGCTAAAATTCAAAATAATGAACACTTTACAAACAATTATTGAAAAAGCTTGGGAAAACCGAGAGTTGTTGAAAGACGAAAATACCTTGCATACCATTAAAGAAGTTATCGCTTTACTCGATTCAGGAACATTGCGCGTCGCTGAACCAAAAGAAAATGGCTGGCAGGTCAACGAGTGGGTAAAAAAAGCGGTTGTGATGTATTTCCCTATTCAAAAAATGGAAACTTGGGAAGCTGGAATTTTTGAATACCACGATAAAATGCTATTAAAAACTGGCTACGCCGAAAAAGGAATTCGAGTGGTTCCACCGGCTACAGCACGTTATGGAGCCTATATTTCTAAAGGAGTGATTTTAATGCCAAGTTATGTAAATATAGGTGCTTATGTTGACGAAGGAACAATGGTAGATACATGGGCAACCGTGGGTAGTTGTGCCCAAATTGGAAAAAATGTACATCTTTCTGGTGGCGTAGGCATTGGTGGTGTTCTTGAGCCATTGCAAGCCTCACCCGTTATCATTGAAGACGGTGCTTTTATTGGTTCGCGTTGTATTGTTGTAGAAGGTGTTCGGGTCGAAACGGAAGCAGTACTTGGTGCCAATGTTTGTTTGACGGCATCCACAAAAATTATTGATGTAACCGGAAGTGAACCTATTCAATACAAAGGATTTGTTCCTGCTCGTTCGGTGGTAATTCCTGGAAGTTATACCAAAAAATTTGCAGCCGGTGATTTTCAGGTTCCTTGCGCTTTAATTATTGGAAGGCGAAAAGCTTCAACTGATTTGAAAACATCATTGAATGAGGCTTTGCGCGAATATGATGTAGCAGTTTAAAAAATAAATTTGTTCAAAATGAATTATATCATATATCAAGTTCACGGAAATCCAGATAATTATAATGAGGCTTTATATTCTATTCTTTCTTATTATAAGTTTAACATCGATAATCGAAATACTATTGTAATTTACACCGATGATAAACATTTTTTTAAAAAATATTTGCCAAGTGATGTCATTTTAGTTGATATAAATTCTGAAAAAATTAAAGAATGGAGAGGAAAAATTGATTTTGTTCACAGAGTTAAAATAAAGATAATTCAAGATTTTACCTCAAAATATAATGGCAATTTTCTTTATTTAGATTCAGACACATGTTTTACCTATAACATTACTTCTATTTTTGATTCGATTGAAAATGATGTGTTATTTTTTGACAAATATGAGTGTGATTTATTCGAAAGTAAAATTAGAATAGTAAAACGTATAGCTAAATTTTTTAAAAGAAATAAATTACAAAAATTTAGTTCAGATGTAATTCCTGTCGATGTTACAAAACCTTTTTATTTATTCAATGCGGGCGTTATTGGTTTTAACTCAAAATACACGCTATTACTTACTGAAGTGGAATCTTTAACCGATTTTTTATACCCAAAATTAAAATCTCATATTACTGAACAATTTGCGTTCTGCTATTATTTTCAAAGGATACAAAAACCTAATGTGACTGATGAAAAAATTTATCATTATTGGGACTTTAAAGAATTTAGACCTGTTTTAAAAGCATTTTTTAATTTTAATGCGACAAAAAATCTTTCTGAATTACTATTCGAAATACATAAAATAGACCCAAAAATACTATGTAAAGATAAGGCTGATTACCGTAAGATGACATTTTTTCAAAAAATTATAAAAAGAATTACTAAAGGTAAAAAATGGGAGATTGCTCCATATAATTTATAATATGAGAATAGGACTTGATGCCAAAAGATTTTTTCATAACAAAACTGGATTAGGAAACTATAGCAGAAGCTTAGTTAAATTATTATCCGAAGCTTATCCTGAAAATGATTACTTCCTGTTTAATACCAAACAATCAAACAAGTTTTCTTTACAAAATTACTCTTCAAAAGTTATTGAGGTACTTCCATCAAATTTTTGGTGCAAAAAATTTAACTCGCTTTGGCGCTTATTTTTTATTTCAAATGATATCAAAAATAACAAGGTCGAAATTTATCATGGACTTTCCGGGGAATTACCTGTAGGAATACCTAATAATATTAAGAAAATTGTCACAATACATGATTTAATATTTATAAGGTATCCCGATTTATATAATTTTTTTGATAGAAAAATATATTTTTGGAAATTCAAGTATGCCGCAAAAAAAGCTGATTTAATTATTGCGATTAGTGAACAAACTAAAAATGATATTGTTGCATTTTTGAAAATAAATCCTAAAAAAATTAAAGTTATTTATCAAGGTTGTCAAGATGTATTTAAGAAAGAATATACGCTGGAAGAAAAAAGCGTCGTTGCAAAAAAATATAATTTACCTGAAAAATTTATATTAAATGTTGGAACTATTGAAGAGCGTAAAGATTTATTTACCCTAGTTAAATCTATTAAAGATTTTGCTATTACTCTCGTAATTATTGGAAAAAAAACTGATTATTACAATCAAATTCACCGCTATATTAGAGACAATAAAATGGAAAACAGAATATTCCATTTGAGCAAATTAGAAAATACTGAATTAGCAATTATATATCAATTAGCTACTATTTTTGTTTATCCATCTATATTTGAGGGTTTTGGAATTCCTATTATTGAAGCTTTATATTCAAAAACTCCGGTTATAACTACTAATTCTGGTGTTTTTCCAGAAGCTGGAGGTCCTAATTCAATTTACATCAATCTCAATAATATTAAAGAATTAGAAGAAAAGATTATTTTATTATTAAACAATGAGACTTTAAGAAATGAAGTTGCTAAAAAAGGATTTCAATATGTTCAAAAATTTAATGACCAGGCAATTGCCCAACAATTAATGAATTGTTATCGAGATTTATTATAAATTAAATCGAAAAGTTTAGCATATTTTATAAAACTACTATAAGCAGCCAGCATGCTCCATATAAAACCTTGATAACCGTTTAAAAAATTTCTTTGAAAAAAATATACACGAAAAAATTCAAAAGGAAATTTAATGCAAACTTTAAAAATAGATACTTTTTTGTTTTTTTCAAATAAAAATTCGCCTCCTAAAAGAGAATATCTTGTTTGTTTTTGAGTAGCATTACCAAAATCAGAAACGGTATAATGTAGCATCTCGTTATTCAATTTGCCAAGTTTTCCACTAACCACAATTGTTTCATGTACTTTGTTCTCATTAAACGAACCTTTTGTTTTATCAAAAAAACGAAGTATGGGTTTCTTGTTTTCCGACCCATAATGAAAAATCTTGTTTAAAAAAACATGCGTTCTTGGAATCAAATACCCTTGAAAATTAGTGCTGTTTAGATCCAATAATTGAATTTCTTCACATAGTCTATCCGATAATATTTCATCGGCATCTAGTGATAAGACCCAATTATTATTTGTTTTGCCAAGAGCATACTGCTTTTGTTTACCATAATTTTCGAAATCGTTTAAGAACACTTTGGCTCCATATTTTTTACAAATTGCAACGGTGTTATCTGTACTTTTTGAATCTACGACAATGATTTCATCAGCCCACAGCAATTTCTTTAAACATTGTTCAATAATTTTTTCTTCATTATAAGTAATAATAAAAACTGAAATTTTATTATTCATAATCAATTGTTTTTTTAGTTTTCAACAAACCAAGATTTATTTTTAATACCCGATTCAATTGTAGCAACTCTATTTTTTTTATTAAATTTTCTAACCAATAAATTTTTTTTAATTTCTTCTTCATTTACATAACTTCTTGCATGATCGAGATGTAGACAAATAGCGGTATATCTAATTTGTTTGGATAGTAATCCGTTATTGAATAATCGTTCTCCCATTTCTCTGTCTTCACCACCGTAATGTAATAATTCATTGAAACCATTTATCGCTAGAATATCTGATTTAAAACCCGAAGAGTTATGTCCGTTCCAAGAACGTTTTGTAGGTGTAAGCCAATTCATAAATGCTGAAAAATATTTATTGTAGGTAAGTTTAGTCAGTTTGAAATTGACATTTAGTCCATTGGTTCTTAACCATACGATTTTAAAACAATTTTGATTAATAATATCATTTTCGTCAATTATCTTTGAGATTGTCATCGGTATTTTAAAATATCCTCCAGATAAAAAATAACCTTCTTCCTTATTTTTTAAATGATTTTGGACAAAATCATTTCTCGGAATACAATCACCATCGGTGAAAATAAGATATTCAGAAGTACTTTTAAGTATTGCTTTGTTTAAAATTTTAGTCTTTTGAAATCCATTATCTTCCTGCCAAACGTGTGTTAATGGGTATTTAAATTTAGCTATAAAACTATCAACTACCTCTTTAGTTTCAGTAGTAGAGCCATCATCGGCTACAATAATCTCAAAATCATTTTCAGTTTGAACGCTATATCCTGTCAAGACTTTTCTTAACCAATCTTCTGAATTATATGTAGTTATTATTACTGAAGCTTTCATCAAAATTATTGAAAAGTGAAAATACTACATTTTAGTAGTACTGCTTACAAAAAGTCATTATTTTTCAATATGATAAAGTGATTTTGTAGATAAATTGATTGATCATGATTAGCCCAATGCAACAATAAATTCTTTAAAAGTCACTAATCGATACTTTTCTTTTTTTAACCAATAAATAAATAAATCCATTCGTTCTATCATTGCTGCGCCTGATTTTTTTGAAACATAGTTAGGGAAATTAAATCTTTCTGGTTGTTTCAAGTTGGTGAACTCCCAAGGATGAAAATATAAATTGAGATAACCATCCTTTTTTAAAGTTTGCTTACATAAAAATTTATAAATCGAGAGAGGTAAATTGTGAAAAGACAACCAAAATAAAGGGAATCTAATCAATGGGCTAACAGATGCTGGGATTTGTAAAACTCCTTTTTCTTTATAAAAAGTTCGTGGTTTATTAAAATGATTGTATCGACCAGGAATGAAAGTGGGATTTAATGAGGAATTATATTTATAGCCTGCTTTAAAAATTTCTATTTCATCAACAGGTTGCATTCTTGGCATCCGAAATCCTATAATTTCTTGACTGGTGAGTTCTTCTAGTTTTTCTTTTGATAATTTCAAATGTTCTACCTTAAAATCACTATGAAAATAACTGTGTGAAGCCACTTCGTGTCCGTCATCAATAATTTGTCTCATAATTTTTGGAGCATTCATTGCGAAGGTTGCAGTTGCAAAAAAAGTAGCTTTAACATGATGTTTTTTTAAAAGACCAAGAATAGCTTCAGTGCCTTGGATTGAAATAGAAATTTGATCTTCAAAACTTATTGATTTCCCATGTTCGAACGGCAAATCAAATTCTTCAATGTCAAAACTTAATAAAATCATTATCAGAAATTTTTACAATCAATTATGTAATTAGGTCTTTCTTTTGCCTGCATAAAAAGTTTTCCTATATAAATACCAATAACTCCTAACATGATTAATTGTAAACCTCCAAAAAATACTATGGTCATAATTATGGATGACCAACCGGGAACTTCAAGATGGTGAATAATAGAGTAAATAATGTAAGGGATATATAGAATGGACAAACCAGAAAATAAGAAACCAATATAAATTGCGCTGTACAAAGGTTTTGTACTAAATGAGGTTATGCTATAAACCGCTAATTTCAAAAGTTGTGATTTGGAATAGTTTGTTTCGCCGCTTAATCTTTCATTCGGAATATATTCGATTCCAATTTGTTTAAAACCTACCCACTTAACCATTCCTCTAAAAAATAATTCACTTTCGTTCAATGATTTTAATACATCAATCACTTTTTTATCCAATAATCTGAAGTCAGAAATTCCGTCCTCTAGTTTTAATCCTGAAAACATGTTCAAAAGTTTCCAGAACAGTTTAGAAAATAATTTACTAAAAAAGGAAACATGAGGGTTGCTCCCTTTTCTGTGCGCATAAACTACGTTGTAACCTTCTTCATATTTTGAAATTAATTCAGGTATCAAAGAAGGAGGATGTTGCAAATCTGCATCCATAGTTATAATAATATCAGCACTTGTATTGTCAATACCGCTCTTTAAAGCATTGTCTTTTCCAAAATTTCTCGAAAATGAAATGTACTTCAGGTTATTGTGTTCTTTTGCCAATGATTCTAAAACTTCTAAAGTTTTATCTGTACTTCCGTCATTTACAAAAAGTACTTCCCAGTTGTACGAAGTAAAACTTACAAGTGCATTTTGAATTTCATGATACACAGGAAGTATGTTATCAGCTTCGTTGAATGCGGGTATTATTATCGCTATAGTCTTCATGTATTGATTTTTCAAATTTTAATGTCATTAATTGATATATTATTACCAACCATATAACTATACAAGGTATTGCTTTTAAAGAATATTTTCTAACATAATTGTCAACTAGATAATTTGGAAACAAATCTGTATGAGATAAACTTGTTAAAATTATGGCAAATATAAGCAATCCATTTACCCAGCCTCTTTTTGGAATAGGTTGTTCTACATACCAAATGGCTACGCCCACAAAAGCAATTATGTAAGTGGGTGATTCGGAACCCGAACTAAATATAACTGTAAAAATTAAAACTGAAGCTAATGTTAGCAATCTAAATTTAGAATTAGCGTAAGATTTAAACCTTAAATAAGGTAAACCAAAAACTAATAATCCTCCTAGTAGAAAAGGATAATTGGGTATTGAATTATCGTTTGTCACTCTTCTCACTACACCCATCACTGAAAAATCTTGATAAGAACCTAAAACAGCATTAACGTCGTTTTTAATAATTAAAGCATGATACCATTCTGCATATCTTTCGACAATATATTGCGGCGATGAAATTAACATAGGAATTGTAAAACAGATTATACTCCAAAAAAGTAATGACAAAATAAACTTCATTTTATTTTTTGAAAAAAAGAAAAATGCCAGTCCAACAACGCCATATAGCTTTATAAAAGTACCCAAAACTATCAACATGGCTGACCAAAAATCTTGCTTTCTTTCAATAAAAACATAAGTCATAATTATGATATAAACCATTATTGGATTTACCTGAAAACTTTGCGCTGTTATCAAATATTCATTTAAACAAATCCAAAGTATAATAACAATATTAATTGACTTAATAGGCAAATTTTGTATAGCAGATAAAATCAAAACAGTTGTAAAAAGACTCCATAAAAGCAAGCCAAAAAAATTAGGTAGTAACGCAAATGGAGCTATAATTAAACTAAAAACTGGTCCGTACAGGTTAATATCAAAATACAAATCAGGGTAATGTGCATACAATGGCATTTGATTAAACACATGCCAAAAAACATTTTTATAAATCAAATAATTATTGTACTTATCTCTAAAAAATTTAGGTAAAACTGCTATTACAGTGATTACAAGCCATATAATAGAAATATTTTTTTTGTTTTTGAAAAAAGACTTGTCAAAAAAAAGTACAATTTTTTTAATCATAATAAATAGTAGAAGTCTGAAAAAATTAAAAACATATTTTACAAATTTATTAATTAATTTTGTAAGTTATAGAATCAAAAAATAAATTATGAATTATAATTATCCCATAAATTCTTTCAAAGGAAAATCAGTCGAAAATGCTGTTTTTTCGATTTTAATTCCCACCTGGAATAACATCGATTTGTTAAAAATTTGTGTTGAAAGCATCGAAAAAAATTCTTATTTCAAACATCAGATAATTATTCACGTCAATGAAGGTACTGATGGCTCATTTGAATGGGTTAAAGCAAGAAATTATTGTCATACGCAAAGTGATGCAAATGTTGGAATATGTTATTCTTTGAATGCACTGGCAAAATTGGCAACTACTGATTACATACTTTATATAAACGACGATATGTATGTATGTCCTAACTGGGACAAATATTTAATGGATGCGATACAACAACAAGGAGATGACAATTTCTATTTTTCTGGAACGATGATTGAACATTCCGGAAAAGGCAATAAGTGTGTGATTTCCCCTTTCAACTTTGGAACATCGGATGATAATTTTAAAGAAAAAGAATTATTGGAATTTCTAAAAACTACCAATAAAAAAGATTGGTTTGGTGCCTCTTGGCCTCCCTCTATTGTTCACAAAAAATTATGGGATAAAGTAGGTGGCTACGATGTGGAATATTCACCGGGATTTGGTTCAGATCCAGATTTTAGTATGAAATTGTGGAATGCGGGTGTACGGAATTTTAGAGGAATTGGAAAATCTATGGTATATCATTTTCAATCAAAAAGCACTGTCAAGGTTAAAAAAAACAATTACAGAAAGACATTTGCCTCGAAATGGGGGGTAACTTCCAGCTATTTTTATAAAACGATGCTACGACTTGGAGACGATTATGATGGTGAAAAATTAGTCGACAAAAAAAATATTAAATATATTATTGCTAAAGTAAAAGCTTTTTATCTAAAAATAAAGTAGCAAAAATTATCTCATTTTTTCACATATAAATATGATTTTTTTATGATTATTAGTTCAAAAAATCAAAAGATTAAAAATAATGAATGATATTAATACAGAAATACACAATGCCTACGAAATAATTCAAAATGGAGGAATAATTCTTTACCCAACAGATACCGTATGGGGAATAGGTTGTGATGCTACAAATGAAAAAGCAGTTAAAAAAATTTTTGACTTAAAAAAACGTCATGAAAATAAAAGTTTGATTGTTATGGTAAATGGCGAAAAAATGATGTACAACATTTTTAAAGACATACCAGAGGTGGCATGGCAAATTATTGATTTATCCGAAAAACCAACTACAATAATACTCGACAATCCAAGAAATGTCGCTTCAAATATTATTGGTGATGATAAAACCCTTGGTGTTCGGATAGTGAAAGAAACTTTTTGCTTTAAATTATTAGAGCGCATGAAAAAACCTTTAGTCTCTAGTTCAGCAAATATATCGGGAATGTTTACCCCAAAATCATTCAAAGAAATTAGCCCCGAAATTATAAAAGGAGTAGACTATGTAGTAAATTTGCAACACGACAAAATTTGCGATAAACCGTCAACGATTATTAAAATTTCTTTGGACAATCAGGTGAAAATTATTAGAAAATAACTTATCTGCAATTAGTGACTAACAATTACAAACAAGCATTAGACAATAAAATCTTTGAAATCATTTCAAAAGCATCACAAGAACTTAACCTTGAAAGTTATGTGATTGGTGGTTTTGTTCGTGATTATTTATTGCAGCGCGATTTAAAAAAAGATATCGATATTGTGACGATTGGCTCGGGAATAGATTTAGCATTAAAAGTTTCTGAATTATTATCAAACAAACCAAAAGTTCAGGTTTTCAAAAACTACGGAACAGCAATGATTCGTTATAAGGAAATAGACATCGAATTTGTGGGAGCAAGAAAAGAAAGTTATGTAGCACATAGTCGAAACCCTATAGTAGAAAACGGAACGCTAGAAGACGACCAAAATCGCCGTGATTTTACCATTAACGCATTAGCTTTTTCCTTAAATAAAAATAACTATGGCGATTTAGTTGATTCATTTCAGGGCTTGACCGATTTGCAAAACAAAATCATCAAAACACCTTTAAATCCTGATATTACTTATTCTGACGATCCACTTCGAATGATGCGAGCTATACGGTTTTCGACCCAATTAAATTTTATTATAGAAACCGAATCGCTAAACGCAATTGAGCGAAATAAAGAACGAATTAATATTATTTCAGGCGAAAGAATTGTTGACGAATTAAATAAAATATTGGAGACTTCAAAACCATCCATCGGGTTTTTACATTTGTACAAAACGGGATTACTTGACATTATTTTACCCGAATTAACAGCATTAAATAATGTTGAAGAAATCGAAGGTCATACCCATAAAAACAATTTTTATCACACGCTAGAAGTTGTCGATAATATTTGTCCAAATACCGATGATGTATGGTTGCGTTGGGCTGCGTTACTACATGATATTGGAAAAGCACCAACTAAACGTTTTAATAAAAAACTAGGCTGGACGTTTCACGGACATGAATTTCTTGGTGGAAAAATGGTGAAGAAAATCTTTCAACGATTGCACTTACCGTTGAACCAGAAAATGAAGTTTGTTCAGAAAATGGTAATAATGAGTTCCCGCCCAATTGTTTTGGCGGAAGATATAGTCACGGATTCAGCGGTGCGACGATTGGTATTCGATGCTGGTGAAGATGTTGATAATTTGATGACCTTGTGCGAAGCTGATATTACGACCAAAAATCCAGCTAAATTCAAGAAATATCATAGTAATTTTGATGTTGTTCGCAAAAAAATTACAGAAGTTGAAGAGCGTGATCATGTTCGAAATTTTCAGCCACCTATTTCAGGAGAAGAAATTATGGAACTTTTTGATTTAAAACCATCTCGAGACATTGGGGTTTTGAAAGAAGCCGTTAAAGAAGCTATTCTTGAAGGTGAAATTCCAAATGAATATCAAGCAGCATATGATTTTGTTTTAAAACGAGCTGAAAAATTAGGACTAAAAAAAGTCACCTAAATTGGTAATAGATTAACTTTTGTTAAATGTATAATTTGATTTCTCGTTAGTATTTTTGAGAGTTTAAAAAAATGAAAAAATATTTTCTCACATCGGCCAAGATTTCTCTTGTACTTGTTTATTTCGTCATATTTGCTGGTGCGTTTGTGCGCCTTACCGGTTCAGGAATGGGTTGTCCAGATTGGCCAAAATGCTTCGGATATTATATTCCGCCTACTGAAAAGCAGGAATTACTTTTTACATCTGGAAAAAAATATGAAAAAGGTCAGGTTATCATTAAAGACGAAACTCTATTGGTTGTGAAAAAAGATTTTGTTGCCAAAACAAATTTTGATACTATCAATTGGGAAAAATATACTAAACACGATTATGCAATCTTCAATCCGCTGCATACTTGGGTGGAATATATCAATCGATTACTAGGAGCATTGGCGGGACTTTTTTGTTTACTAACTTTTTTCTTGTCGATCACTTATTGGCAAGAGCGAAAAAAACTGGTTTTATTAGCCTTTCTAGTTTGTGTCTTGATGAGTTTTCAAGCTTGGTTGGGGAAAACGGTGGTAGACTCGGTATTAAGTCCTGTAAAAATTACTGTTCACATGCTTGCGGCTTTGGTCATTATAACTTTTCAACTTTATCTGACCTATACTGTTCAGTCCAAAAAAACTATCGCTTCTGTAAATAGCAAACTTTACAAAATTTTACTTTTTGCTATTACATTAACTTTAACTCAAATTTTAATGGGAACTGGTGTCCGAGAACACGTTGATACCATTGCTGAAACTGGCGCACCGAAGGTTTTGTGGTTACAAAATCCAACGATACTATTCTATATTCACCGTTCATTTTCTATACTAGTTTTACTGACAAATTTATATTTATTTGTGCAAAACAGAAAACTGCATTTGGGTTTAAAAAAAATAAATGGTATACTCATACTAATTGTTGCAGAGATTGTTACAGGGATTTTGATGTATTACCTCAATTTTCCGTTTGGCAGTCAAACTATCCATGTGGTTATCGCAACACTGCTTTTTGGACTTCAGTTTTATATGATTTTAGAAAACAAAGAAAAAAAGTTACTCAATTAAATATTTATCAAATTCATATTATGAAAAACTTGTTATTTCTATTTTCTTTTTTGTTTTTAGGAAACCTTCATGCACAACAAAAACATAATACAGTGGTTGTTCTTGATGCACAAAAAATTGGTTTCTATAATGAAGTGGAAAACCAAATAAAAGCATTGAAATCAGAGGGTATTTCAACAGTTACTGTCTTAAAAGATACTACAATTACAAAAGGATATGGCTCTGATCATGGTGTTATTATAATAACTACTAAAAAATATATTTTAAATACTTTTTTTAGAGATTTTATCGAAAAATCTACTTTAAAAGAAAAAATTAAAACTCCCGATGACCTAAAAATTATTGGTGTTGTAACTGATAAACCCAATAGCAAAAATAAACCTTATGATGAATTGTCAAAATATATTTTTACAAATACCATAACTGAAAAGATAAAAAAAGTTGTAAGTATTATCTATATTAAACCAAAAGATGCTGTAAAAATTAATCCAGACTGGATTAATGGCGCGATAGAAATTTCATCAGAATAATAATTAATTATATTTGCACGCCGACTATATTGTCATAATTCTTTGTTTATCAACTTAAATGTCGAAACTAGCCGCAGAAGATAAATTTTTAGATTTATCAGATTATGGAAGATCTTTTGGAAGATTTTTTGCCAACCAATTAAAAAACACGTTCTTCACTCCTATTCATGTTACGTTGCTTTTTGGTCTTTCGGGATTGATTGCAATTTATTGTATACTGCAACAACAGTATTATTTTGCTGCTTTCTTCATCCTCTTGAAATCGGGCATTGATGCTGCCGATGGAGAATTAGCTCGATTGAAAAAAACACCTTCCTACTTTGGAAGATATCTAGATAGTGTGTTTGATATTGTTCTTAATTTTATGTTTTTGATGACCATTTGTTATGTTTCCAAAACAAGTATTTGGTTAACCATTTTAGCATTTATTGGGATTCAGCTTCAAGGAACCTTGTATAATTATTATTATGTGATTTTAAGAACCAAATCGGTTGGTGGTGACAGTACCAGTAAAATATTTGAATATAAAACGCCCAAAGCGTTGCCTGGTGAAAGCCAAAAATCGGTTACTATTTTATTTGGAATTTATACAGTTTTGTATGGGATATTTGATAAAGTTATTCACTTTTTAGATTCTGATGCTTATAAAGTAAAGACTTTCCCCAACTGGTTTATGACTTTACTTTCTGTGTATGGATTGGGATTTCAATTGTTAATTATTGCTGTGATGCTTCCTTTGGGTTGGATAGAATTTATCATTCCATTTTTTATTGTTTATACACTTTTGATTTTTGCTTTGATTGGCATCCGGAAAAAATTATTATCCTAACCAATCTTTAAAATCAGTAACTTTTTCTCTCGCCACAATAACCTCATCCTCTTTATAAGTTTGTAAAACAACTTTCAATCGTGAATTGCTGAAGATTTGGATTTCTTTAATGGCATTCATGGTGACAATAAACTTTCTGGAAACTCGGTAAAAATCTTGTGGATTTAATTCTGTTTCTAATTGTTCCAAAGTGGTGTCTAGCAAATAATTTCTGTTATCTACAGTGTGCAAATAAGTTCCTTTATTTTCTGAATAGAAACATTCTACTTCTTCAATAGTAATCATCTTTATCTGTTGTCCCGTTTTGATAGTAAATCGTTTTTTATAGCTTCTTTCAATGGGGTTGACTAACATTCGTTTTATAGCTTCAAAATCTAAATTTGAAACTACATTTTGCTGAAACTGATTCTTAAATTTTGATATGGCAATTGTTAAATCGTCCTCATCAATGGGTTTTAGCAAATAATCGATACTGTTTAGTTTAAAAGCTCGCAACGCATATTCATCATAAGCAGTAGTGAAAATGACAGCACTTTTAATGGTAATACTTTCAAAAATTTCGAAAGACAAACCATCTGAAAGTTGTATGTCTAGAAAAATAAGGTCAGGATGAGGGTTAACATTGAACCAATGAATCGATTCTTCAACAGAATGCAAAAGCGTATTGACTTGCAAACCCAATTTCTGTACTTTGCGTTGAAGCAATCTTGCAGCGGGTTTTTCGTCTTCAATGATGATGATGTTCATGAATTTATCTGTGATTATGATTTTTTCTAACTTAAAAAAACATCTTTAGCTATCACTTTACCGGCATTCTTTTTTGACCAATAAAAAATTAAAGGCGTTAGAATAACTGTTGGTAACAACCAAGCAACTAATGACGGCAAATAAGTATTATTTACAACTAGAAATGCAGTTAATGCTGCAATGTATGCGCCAATCATTCGTTGAATATGTATCAATAGCCAATAGTTTTTAAACTTGACTTTGCCTTGATAAATGGCAATATCCTTTTTTGCCATTAAAATACTTATCAAACCAAATACCAATAAAACAGTTCCGAATTTATTGTAATTGATTAGTAAATAAAAACCAAAAATGATAAAAAACAAAGCAAATAAAAGCATCGTCAAAGTTAATATCCAATCGATAGTTTTGGGTTTTTGATCTTTGTCAATTGTTTTTAAAGATAAAAAACGTTGTCCGGTTGCCGTCATATAAAAAGAAAAAACTGCAATAATCGATAAGAATAAATTTTTGTGTAAAATAGACATTACAAACCCAGCAACCGCATTAATTATCATCGATAAGAAGAAAAAATTTCCAACTAATTTATGAAATTGATCACCTTTCTTTCTAATGATATTTATAGTACCCGTAAAAAGTCCAATGCTACCAGTAATGATGTGAATGATTAGTAAAATTTTGAATAGTAGTTCCATTTTTTTAGATTTTAGTATTCAATGTTTGATTGTGTTTTAGTCCCATTTATTATTATTTTCTTTATCGATAAGCTCTTTAATTTTTCGTTCTTCCCAATCTTTATTGAAAAACGGACTATAATTAAACACTTTCACTCCGTGAAAAATCACTCCAATTCCCCAGCCTAAAAGCGGCCAATAAAACCATAATTCATTTTGAGAAGTAATCAAATTTAGTACAAGGAAAAAGATATTTAAAATTATGTATGACATGAGATTCCCATAAAATCCTTTGATGTCTTCTACGCGCTTTTTAGCAAGATGATAACGATCTTGTTCGTTGAAATTTGTTTCCATAATTATTCCCAGTTTTGTTTAGTGTTGGTTTGTTTTTCTAATATTTCTTTAATTTTACGTTCTTCCCAGTTTGAACTATAGCCAAATACTTTGAAAGCATGCATAATTACCCCAAAACCCCAACCCGCTGCTGAAAACCAAAACCATTGAAATTGCGGAGAAAATCGAAGATTAATAAAAACTAATAGCGGAATGACGCAGCAATAGGAGATTAAATTTCCATAAAATCCTTTAAGTTCTTCAACTCTTTTTTTGGCTCTGTAGTAAGCGGTATTCTGAACATATTTATTTTGTTTTTCCATAAAGGCAATTTGTTTGGTTAGTATTGGAATTTTTACTTTAAAAAAATTGGTGTCTTCCTCAATAATAACCTTTCGTTCTGATAACAATCTGTAACGATTGACTATGTTTTGAAGTCCAACTCCTCTTCTATCCTGCAATACATCTTTCATTTGAAGATTATTTCTAACAATCAAATAACCATCTTCAATATAAATTTTGACACGCAATGGTTTTTGTTCGCTAGCAACATTGTGCTTAATCGTGTTTTCTAATAAAAGCTGTAACGATAGCGGAACAACTTTAGCGTGTAGGTTATCAAAATCGGAAGCAATATCATAAGTGATACTGTTTTCAAAACGCATTTTTAGGAGGTTCATATACGTTTTTGCAAATGCTAATTCTTCTTGAACAGTGACAAGTTGTTTATCCTTTTGTTCCAAAACGTAGCGGTAGATTTTAGACAAAGATGTCGTAAAACGTTGTGCATTTTCTGGATTTTCTTCTATCAATGAACTTAACACATTCAAACTGTTGAATAGGAAATGGGGATCGATTTGGTTTTTCAAACTTTCAAACTGTGCAGATGCTGTTCCGGCTATAATCTTTTGTTCTTTGACTTTACTATCGCTGTAGGCTTTGTAAATATAAAATGAATAGAACGATAGGACAACAATGAAAGTCATAACGAAAGCAAAAACATAATTAGCCAAATTTTCATTTGCAAAATAATTTGTAAAAGCATTTCCTTCAATTAGCACTACTGTAAAAATTCGTAATAAGAAAATCACTATCAGTGTAACCACAAACGAGGAAAAGAATCCAACAATCATCCTTTTTGACGAAAATCGCTCATTAACAAACAATTTGTCTAGATAAATAAAAACCAATTGATTGGCGTAACCAAGCGTAACCGAATACAACATCGTGTATAAAAATTGCTCGCCAAGCGTTCGGTCAAAATGTATTTTTTCACCATAAATAAGATTTAGTACCACCATTATTACAAAAATGATAAGTCCAATTAGTACAGATCTCACAAATTCTTTGAAGGTAAATTTCATTGTAGTTTAATTTACGATGAGTTAGGAATTATTTATTTGGAGCAATTTTTTAAAGTTTCTTGAGCTCTGTCTAATCCCCAACTTGGTGAAAAAGTGGTTTCTGGTTTAAATTTTGCAAATAAATCAATAGAACGTTCGACTTCTTTGCATAGTTTTTTAACATCGGCTCCAGTCCATTTGGCACCATTGATTTCAAATGCGGCTTTGCCGAAAACTACTCGCGGATTTTCTGACGCAATAACTTGTGCTTTATAATATTGCTCCATCACTTTTGAAGAATATTTCATACCATTAGTCATAGGGTCTTGAACAATCAAAGCAGTATAAAGTAAGGCTTGCAATACCATAATTTCAGGATTGTTAGCACTTATTGCCGTTGCTTTATCAATTGCTAGTTGTGCTTTGTCTATCATAGCTGGTATTTTATCTTTATATGCAGGGTTAAACGCTGCAGTTGCATTAACTAATCCGACATAATAATTGGGTAACCAATTATTTTTTTCTGCCGAAGCAATTCTTTCAAACAAAGCGGAAGCTTCTTCTGTTTTTCCCTCTCTCCAAAGTCCCAAAGCTTTGCCCATGCCTTGTTCATACTGCATTTGTGCTGACAGAAAAGTACACATTAAAATAGTGAAAGTTGTGATAATTGTTTTCA
>NZ_JANXUG010000026.1 GCF_025352015.1 Flavobacterium sp. | reverse complement strand
TTACGTTTAGTAACGCTTGTCAAAGTTAATTAAATTAAATTTGTTTCGCTATTTATTTTAAATAATTTTATAATGACAAAAAAATTAATTCTGTTTACATTTATTTTGGTTATTTTTAGTTGTGATGGCGGAAGAGTGAATTATAACAATCCTAATATTCCCAACTTTCCTGTAAATATTCAACTTAATTTGAATTTGCCTCAATGTAGCAATTTACAATATGCGAGCAATCATATCATTGTGGATGGCGGCGCTAGAGGAATTGTAGTTTTCTACACTGGAAGCAGTTATCTGGCGTATGATTTAGCCTGTCCCAACCAATCATTTTCTACTTGTACTTCTCCCATGACTGTTACCGGCATTGAGGCAAAATGCCTATGCGATAATGCTGTTTACAACTTATTTTCAGGACAAAGCGCTGGACAACAATATCCAATGAAACCGTATCGTGTTGAAATGAGCGGCGGTAATCTTATTATTTACAATTAAAATTTTAACGTCATTCCCGCTAAAAAATTGATCTCCGCTTGCGGATAATAATAGGGTGTAACATCATACATATAGCCGTTTGAAACATAGCGTTTGTCTAATATATTAGTAACCAAACCGTTTAAAACAATTGCTTTGAAAATTGTTTTTGGCTTAATTTCATAACTAATATTGAAGTCGTTTACAAAGTAATCTGGCATTTTTGCGACTGGTAATTCAATATTATTGAGGTACTGTTCACCTACAAATTTTGACAACCATGATATTTGAAGGCTAGCCAAAGGTTTATAAATCAAAGCATTCCCTGCAATTAACGATGGAGAGTAGGCTATGTCTTTTGTACCAAGATTTGTTCTGGCTAGGTTCAAATCAATATTTTTATTTTGACTTACCGTAACGTTTGGTCGAATAAAAAATTGTTTTGATAATTGAAAAGTAGCATCAACTTCTAATCCTAACCGATAACTTTTTTCGCTGTTAGAACGAATAGGGTTGCCCACATTGTCTAAATTCCCCGTCAAGATTAATTGGTCTTTGTATGCCATATAATAAATATTGGTATTGATTTTTGTCTTTTCGGCAACATAACGCCAACCCAATTCATAATCATCCAGTTTTTCGGGTTTTACATTGCCTCCTTCATAATCGGTTCGGTTGGGTTCTCTATTGGCTTTGGCATATGAAAAATAGAGCGTGCTTTTATCGTTAAAACTGTAATTTACTCCTGCTTTGGGGTTGCAAAAATTGAACGTATCGTTTATTGAACCTGCGGCAACTCCATTGGCTTTATAAGCAACATTGCGATATTGTAAATCGCCATAAAGACTCATCTTTTTTGTAATCTGATAATTGGTTTTGGCAAAAAAGTTGCCGTCGGTTTTGTTTCCAAAATAATTATAGTAATGATCGCCCAGTTCTGAAGTTGACGCAAATCGAGTCCAAATTACTTTACCAAAATGCTTGCCTTGGTATTTATTGATGCCGCCACCACAAATTACCTCTAGTTTATCTTTTTTATAAATAGCAGAAAAAGTGGTGCCATAAAAATCGTTATCCAACCATTTCTGACGAACTAAATCGGTCGTATTAATGGTGGTTCCGTTAATTATTATTGGTGTCAACCCATAATCGGCAAAGTTTTGATTGTTTTGGTATTCCTCATAATAGCCTTTCCCCTTGGTGTAATGCAGTGCTAGATTTGTGCTCCAATTTTCGGCAACTTTTTCGTTCCAATGCAGTTGGTAATGGTCTTGTTGGTAATTATCGGTTTGGTTGTCATAAAATTTAGTATTTCCAAACGCGTCAATAAACATCCCAGCAAAATTAAAGGTTCTATCGTTGTTTAAGGTTTCTGCATCTACGCCATACCAGGATTGATAGGTTTTTTCTTTTCCGCCAAAAACCAAGGCTTTGATTAAAGTGGTTTTGCCAACATAAGTCCCTTGCAGAAAATACGATTTCAAATCAGACGAAGCTCGATCAACATAGCCATGAGAATCAATATCTGATAGTCTTCCTGCCAATTCAAAATGATTGTTCAGTAAGCCCGAACTAAATTTTACAGTGTGCTTTCGAGTATTGAAACTCCCAAAGGAATTAGAAATTTCGCCATTAGCTTCATTAGAATAGCTATCAGTTAATAAGTTCAAACTGGCACCAAAAGCTCCCGCACCATTGGTAGAAGTTCCCACTCCGCGTTGCAATTGCAAACTCAGTAGGGACGATGCAAAATCGGGCATGTCAACAAAATAAGTGCCGCTTCCTTCGGCATCGTTATACGGAATTCCATTGATGGTGACATTAACGCGTGTGGCATCGCTGCCGCGAACTCGAATACCAGTATAGCCCACACCATTTCCTGCATCCGAAGTAGTAACTACCGATGGCATGTAGTTCATCAAGATGGGAATGTCCTGACCGAGATTTCTAATTTGGATTTCGTTTTTGTCTAGATTGCTAAACGATACGGGCGTTTTTGTAGTGACCCTCACCGCCGAGACTAAAACGGCATCTAGTTGGTTTACTCTGGTGGTGTCTTTTACTTGTTTTTGAGATAAAACGGCAAAAGGCCAAAGGCAAATGACAAGAAAAAAAGAAGTTAAAGTCTTGCTTTTAAAGTTTCGTAAATTTTTCATTCGTAAAGTTGTTACGAATAAAAGGGGGAATTATTCTTTGGTTAAAAATTAAAGTTCCTATGACAGCAAGCGTCAAGGCTTGGTTGCCATTTTTCCCTAAACAGCATTACCTGTTCTAGGTTCGTTGGGTATAATCTCAGCCCTTGGTAGAGCACCCCTTTGAGACAGCACAAATTTACTATTATAAATGAGATTTACAAAAAAGAAATTTTGAAAATGATTTATTAGATAAAAGAAAAGTCAGGAGACTTTTAGTTGACCCCTCCTAAAATTACTTGACACATTTTGTTATTAAT
>NZ_JANXUG010000112.1 GCF_025352015.1 Flavobacterium sp. | reverse complement strand
CTTCTACCCAAAGTGCAATTACTTTTACACCATCGCCATGTTTGCGTATATGGTCATTGATTGGCGAATCGGCCGTTAAAGGCGTAGTCAAAACCAAACGAATTTTGTCTTGTTTTAAAACATAACTTGCTCTATCGCGTACGCCAGTTTCTAAACCAGCATACGCCAAAGATTGATATCCAAAAGTAGTTTTGTAATAATGTGCCGCTTGTTTTGCGTTGCCTACATAAAATTCTACATAGTCTGTTCCCATTAAAGGCAGGAAATCCTGTGCTCCTTCAAATATTTTTTCAAGTCCGTATTCGACAGATTTTATTTCTTTGCTCATGATATAATTAGATAATGTGAAAATTAGAAAAAGTGTTGAAATTAGAAAAATTATCTAATAATTACAATAATCCATTTTTTAATTATTTTAGTTTAGATGTTGAAATTATTTTATTTGAAAATTTTAAAATTTCGGATAAGTCATTTAATAATTCTTTGCAATCTGGGTATTATTTATGTACATCACAAAGAAATAACCAATATTATGTTTCATCGGCTTCTTTAATAGCAATTTTTAATTTGTGAATAAAATCTGCTTTACTTTCCGAATTTTGTGCTTCATTTGAGTTTGCTCCTTCTGAAGTACCCCTTTTTAATAATTGATTTCCAATTACAAATTTCTTCTTTTCCTGTAATTCTTCGGCTAGATCAAAATCTTAAGTGAAAACTCAAAAGTTTTTATCAAAAGTACATTATTGTTATATTTTTCGTTAAAAGTCATTTTTATAAATTAGATAATTTGTAACATTTTCTGATTACCTCATTTTCTAATTGACACATTACTCCACCCAAGATTTATAATATTTCCCATCATCAAGTCCCATAGCCTCCTCTGTAACCATCAATGGTCGAAAAGTATCAACCATAACAGCTAATTCTTGAGTTTCAGTGTGCCCGATACTTCGTTCCATAGCACCTGGTGCAGGCCCATGCGGAATTCCTTTTGGATGTAACGTAATATGCCCAGCTTCGATATTGTTTCTTGACATAAAATCACCATCAACATAATACAAAACCTCATCGCTATCAATATTACTGTGATTATAAGGTGCCGGAATCGCTTTTGGATGGTAATCATACAATCTTGGACAGAAGGAACAAACCACAAATGTTGCCGTTTCAAATGTTTGATGTACCGGTGGTGGTTGATGAACTCGACCTGTTATGGGTTCAAAATTATGAATGCTGAACGCGTATGGAAAATTGTAACCGTCCCAACCCACAACGTCAAATGGATGCGCAGCATAAATTATTTCGTGTATCATGCCTTCTTTTTTGATTTTGATGGTGAAATCTCCTTTTTTATCGTGCGTTTCTAGTTCAGTTGGTAATTTGAAATCGCGTTCGCAAAACGGAGCATGTTCTAAATATTGTCCCGTTTGATTTTTGTAACGTTTTGGAGTATAAAAAGGGGTGTAAGACTCAACATAAAACAATCGATTATCAGAGGTTTCAAATTCGATTTGATAAATAATCCCTCGTGGAATGATTAGATAATCTCCGTATTCAAACTGGATATTTCCCATCATTGTGCGGAGTTTACCTTTTCCTTTGTGAATAAAAATCATTTCATCAGCATCGGCATTTTTATAGAAATAATTTGTAAGTGATTTTCTTGGTGCAGCAAGGCCAATAATGCAATCCTTATTGACTAGCATTGCTTTTCGGCTTTCTAAAAAATCATCTTCGGGTAATAGTTCGAATCCTTTTAAAAGGAGTGATTTGATGTTTTTTCCAATGGCTATTTTGGGTTCTACTGAATAAGATTTTACAATTTCCTTGACTTGTGTAGGTCTATGAATATGGTATAATAAAGAAGAATGTCCGTGAAAACCTTCGGTGCCAAAAAGCTGTTCGTAATACAAACCACCTGTAGGTTTTTCAAACTGCGTATGCCTTTTTTGTGGAAAATCTCCAAGTTTATGGTATAACATTGTATATAGAAAATTTGATAGTGTTGTAATTAGACAATGAATTTGAAATTATCTAATTTTCAAATTGGGATATTATCTAATTTAATAAAGCAAATATCGGGAAAATTTAAATTTTGCACTTCGTTATTGTGAAATATTTATAAAGTAGAAAAGGTACTGAAAAAATTTGGTCATTTAATTTCAGTACCTTTTAATAATTTTTTTAGCGTTTATCTTGCTTTTTTAAAACTATATGCATAAACCAGTGCATGTATCATGGCAAAAATTAATGAAAAATAAAACAAAAAGCTATCATCAATGGCTGGATCTGAATGATGAACATAAGCAATAACTATTAGTGCTAAAACCATTCCTAAACCAGAACCAGCAACTGTTTTGTAATTGGCTAAACTAAAATTTCCTTTATTTAAAATACTATTTTTCATCCCATAAAACAAGTAGAAATCGAAACCTATCATCATCCAAACGATAAGCCTTATCCAAGTATCTAATGGTAAAAACACCATCATAAACAAACATACTATTACCCCTGCAATAGGCACAAAAGGAACTAAAGGCGTTCTAAAAGCTCGTGGCGCTTCTGGCATTTTTTTACGCATTATTAAAACACCAATACAAACTAAAATAAAGGCAAACAACGTTCCTATACTTGTCATTTCGCCCACAACTCTTGCAGGAACAAATGCCGCAAAAAGACTTACTATCACCATAAATAATAAATTGTTTTTTGCGGGAGTTCTAAATTTTGGATGAACTTCAGAAAACACTTTTGGCATTAATCCGTCTTTACTCATAGAGAAGAATACTCTACTTTGTCCCATTAACATCACTAAAATAACCGAGGCATATCCTCCAAGAATAGCTAATAATATTGCTGTGTTTAACCAAGGATAAGCTGGTGTAATCATCCCATTTGCCCCAACAGTTCCCATTGATTCAACAGCTATGGCAACAGGTGCAATTCCGTCTTTACCGGCAAATGCCTGATAATTCACGACTCCTGTCATTACATGAGCGAAAAGTATATAAAGAATGGTGCAAATTCCTAAAGAAAGTAAAATCCCAATAGGCATATCTCTTTTAGGGTTTTTTGCTTCTTGAGCTGCTGTAGAAACGGCATCAAAACCTATGTACGCAAAGAAAACAATCGCTGCTGCTCTTATGATGCCTGAAAAGCCAAATTCACCAAATTTACCAGTGTTTTCGGGTATATATGGTACATAATTTTCGGGTTTTATGTACTGCCATCCAACAGCAATAAACACCAAAACAACCGTTACTTTTAATAAAACTATAATTCCGTTTACGAAAGCTGATTCACGAGTTCCTCTAATTAAGATTAGTGACATTATCATGACAATCAAGACGGCAGGCGCATTGATAATTCCTCCTTCAAACGGAGAAAGCGTGTAGGATTCATTAAGATGGATTCCATATCCGCTTAAAAATTTTCCCAAATATCTAGACCAACTTATAGAAACTGTTGCTGCGCCAACGGCGTATTCTAGTACTAAATCCCATCCTATTATCCAGGCTACAAATTCTCCCATTGTAGCAAATGAGTACGTGTAGGCACTCCCTGCTACCGGAATCATTGAAGAAAATTCAGCATAACACAAGCCAGCGAAAATACAACCAAAGGCAGCAACCAAAAATGAAATCGTAATCGCAGGACCAGCATTCATTGATGCTGCTAAACCGGTTATTGAAAACAAACCAGCGCCAATAATGGCTCCAATTCCTAATGCAACTAATCCTGATGCTGTTAACGTTTTCTTAAGTCCTTTTTCCGAATCAGCGGCTTCGTTCAATAATTGAGTTAACGGTTTTCTTTTCCAAATTGACATATTCGTAGTTTTAGTTAAAGTGTATCAAATATAGTTTTTTATTTTAAATAGGGTTAAAACCAAAAGCCAACATTTACGAAGGTATAAACCCTGCTTAACTCTGGCGACCAGGAGTACTTAATTTCAATTGGACCAAGAAACGATTCTAAAGCATAACCTATAGCATAACCGTTATATTTTGGTTCAGAAAACCAACGCCCAGTTGCAAATAAATTGTCCTCCACATTTGCATAATTTGCTGAAAAATTGATGTGATTCTTTTTATAAATTTCATAATCCAAAGTAAAACTAGATTTGATAAAGCTGTTGGCGGAAATTCCTAAAAAATCATAACCATAAAAATATTTAAAATTATTGATGGTATTAAAACCATAACCGCCTAAAATAAAATCGAAAAAATGAACGCTGCTTTTGCCAAAAGTCAAACCAACATCAGCTTGAATTTTTAGTGTAACTTTTTTATAAAAAGATTTTACAAGTCCTATTTCTCCTTTTGCGATAGAATAGCGATTAAATTCGTTCGTATAATTTGACGAAAAAAGATAGGATTGAATATCTCCAGAAAACAACCAGCCTTTTTTGGGAAATAATTTATTATCGAAAGAATCGTATTTCATGTAACCAAAAACACTATTGTAGCTGCTTTGTTCAAAAGTGGGATTAATTTGCACTAAATTATCTGATTTTATTTTTAAAAATTTGTTCTCTATACCTGCACCAATTATAAATTTTTGAATAAAAACGGTTTGTAGATACGCTTGATTTGTTAAATCAGAAAAGTCTATATTGATACTGTTTAAACCTAGTTGTGCAAATAATTGTCCGTTTCTAAAATCAGTTTGAACGTTTTTATTAAAGGTGTTGTATCGGGATTTTATCCCAAAACTCCAATAAAAACCATTGTCAATATAATAATCCAGGTTGTATCGAATATTATCGCCAAGACCAACATCAAAGGACACTACATCATTCTTAAACAACCATTTTTTTTGAGTTAAATTGACTAAAATGGCGCCCTTGTATAATCCGTCATAATGAAGTCCAAATCTCAAATAAGTCTTTGTAGGGTTTTCAATAAGGTTTAATTTTAGCACATCCTCGTTTTGATTTTCATCGATTGTGTAACTAATTCTGCTGAAATTTTGGGTAGCATTTATATTACTTATGCCTTTTTTTAGGTCTTCATACGTTATTTTACTACCGTTTATAAAATGAAGTTTTCCCAAAACGTAGGCTCTTGTATAATTATCCAGATTGCTTATAGAAATGTCATTTATTTTTAAAATATCTGAAGTAACTTTCAAATTATTACGTTTATAGTCAGGTGATGGGTCTGCTAATTTTTGTAGTTTATCATAGATTAAATTTGCAGCATCTTCGCCAGCTTTAACAATTTCTTTTCCTTTATCAAAAGAGATTACGCCATACTTTGAAACATCTGGTTTTATATATATGTCGGTTAATTTTTGCTTGTCTTTCATTACTTTTATCATGCTCAAATTGGTTATCTGTACCAAAATTCGCGTTGCATCTTTTAATAAATTTCTATCTTTTAAATCATCTTGAACATCTACTCCAATAATGAAATCAGCTCCCATTTTTCGGACCTCTTCTACAGGATAATTATTGGCAACACCACCATCTACTAATAATTTACCATCTATTTCTACAGGAGAGAATAATGAAGGAAAAGCAGAACTTGCGAGCATCGCTTGCGCTAAATACCCGTTTTTTAAAATCACTTGCTCCCCTTTTTCAATATCAGTGGCTATGCATAAAAACGGAATCGGAAGTTTGCTAAAATCTGAAACATTCCTCACTTTGTGTGTGAGTTTTGACAGCAAACTATAATTATACATTCCTTTGGAAAGGGCAATAGGAATTGCAACTTTAAGATTTTTAAACGGCAGTGAAATCGCATACATTTCGTCGTTTCGTTTCTCGTAAAAACTTTTTGAAGACCGTGGAACGTAATCTTGAAGTAACTCATCAAAATCGGTATTATGAAATATAGAGTCTATTTGTGTAGCGCTATATCCAGTGGCATACAAACCGCCAACTACCGCTCCCATACTAGTGCCACCAATATAATCTATCTTGATGCCCGCTCTTTCTAGAACTTTTAACACGCCTATATGTGCAAATCCTTTTGCGCCGCCACCGCTAAGAATCAAACCAATTTTTGGTCTTTTTTTCTTAATCGTATCTTGAGCAACAACATTCTGAAGAAAAAAAAGACCTATCAGAATCAGCATTGTTTTTTTCATAAAAAGCATTAACGTTTACTTATGTTGTAAAATTCGGAAATTTTTTTGGCTTTTGATACACCTACAACATCAGAAATTTCTTTTTCTGTTGCTAATTTTAATCTTTTTACACTTTTAAAATATTTTAATAATAGCAACATCGTCTTTTCGCCAATGCCAGAAATAGTTTCAATAGTTGAATTTAAAGCCGCTTTACTTCTTTTATCTCGATGATGTGTGATTCCAAAACGATGTGCTTCGTTCCTCAACTGTTGAATAATTTTTAAGCTTTCCGATTTTTTGTCTAAATATAACGGCACCGAATCGCCGGGATAAAACAATTCTTCCAACCGTTTGGCAATACCAATTACAGCAATTTTACCTCGTAATCCCAAATCATCCATACTTTTTAAGGCCGATGACAATTGTCCTTTTCCTCCATCAATGATAATGAGTTGCGGTAAAGACAGGTTTTCATCAAGCATTCGTTTGTACCTTCGATAAACTACCTCTTCCATCGATGCAAAATCATTTGGCCCTTCTACGGTTTTAATGTTGAAATGCCGATAATCTTTCTTGCTTGGTTTGCCGTCTTTAAAAACTACGCATGCTGCAACTGGATTTGTCCCTTGAATATTAGAATTATCAAAACATTCAATATGACGAGGCTCGATCGAAAGTCGTAAATCCTTTTGCATTTGTGCCATGATGCGGTTCGTGTGACGCTCTGGGTCTACAATCTGAATTTGTTTCAATTGTTCCAATCGTTGGTATTTGGCATTGCGTTGCGACAATTCTAAAATTTGCTTTTTATCGCCAAGTTGTGGTACAGTAACTTTTATTTTGTCTCCAAAATCTAAAACAAAAGGCAAAATTATTTCTTTGGATGTCAAGCTAAACCGTTCCCGAAGTTCTACTACGGCAAGTTCCAAAAGTTCTTCATCGGTTTCGTCCAATTTTTTTTTGAGTTCCAATGTAAAGGATCGAATGATTGCGCCATGAGCGATTTGCAAAAAATTTACATACGCCACCGCTTCATCAGAAATAATAGAAAACACATCAATATTGGAAATTTTTGGATTTAAAATAGTAGAGCGTGATTGGTAATTTTCGAGAACTGCTATCTTTTCTTTGACTTTTTGAGCTGCTTCAAACTTCATTTCAAAAGCTAAATCCTGCATCAATTTTTTAAAATCGCGCATGCTATCTTTAAAATTTCCTTTTAGAATTTCTCGAATGGCATCCACTTGTTTTTGATAGTTTTCTAGCAATTCCAATCCCTCACAGGGTCCTTTACAATTGCCAATATGGTATTCTAGACATACTTTAAATTTATGCAATCGAATGTTACTTTCGTTCAAATCGTAGTTACACGTTCGTAACGGATATAACTCTTTAATCAAATCCAAAATAGTATGCACCGTTTTAAAACTAGTGTATGGTCCAAAATATTCAGAGCCGTCTTTGATCATTTTTCGTGTTGAAAATATGCGCGAAAATGGTTCTTTTTTGATGCAAATCCAAGGGTAGGTTTTATCATCGCGCAACAAAACATTGTAACGTGGCTGCAGTTTTTTTATTAAATTATTTTCTAATAAAAAGGCGTCTTGTTCCGATGAAACTACAATGTGTTTAATGGTAACAATCTTCTTAACTAAAACATTAGTTTTGGCTGTATCATGTAGTTTATTGAAATAAGAGGACACTCTTTTTTTGAGATTTTTGGCTTTGCCAACGTATAGAATTTTCCCAGCTGCATCATAATACTGATATACGCCAGGACTGTCCGGTAGCGATTGCAGTTGAAGTTCAAGAGAAGTGATTTCCATTTACGATTGAGAATCTGGATTGATTTCAAAGTTATAAAAATTAAAGTACTTTTGAGGGATGAATAAAAAGGACTTACGTAAAAAGTATAAAGAACTTCGCCAAGAATTATCAGTTGATGTCATTGAGGATAAAAGTTTGGCAATTGCTAACCGATTATTACAACTCGATATTTGGGAGAAAACCTATTTTCATTTGTTCCTCAACATCGAAGAGCAAAAAGAAATTGATACGGAATTTATTCTTCAACTATTAGTAGGTAAAGACAAAGAAATTGTGGTGGCAAAAAGCAATTTTGATACGCTTGAAATGACAAATTATCTGCTGACAGATAGTACTAAATTTCAAAAAAATGAATACAATGTCTACGAACCAGTTGATGGAATAGAAGTTCCTAATTTTAAAATAGATGTGGTGTTTCTTCCTTTATTAGCTTATGATACCAAAGGAAATAGAGTAGGATATGGCAAAGGATTTTACGATACTTTTTTGTCCAAATGCCGTGAAGATGTTGTCAAAATAGGCTTATCTTTTTTTGATCCTGAAGAGGTTATTGACGATGTTTCTTCAACAGATATTTCCTTGAATTATTGTGTTACACCTACGAGTGTGTATATGCTTCCACAATAGTTTTCTTAACAAATGCTTTTTTGTTAAATACAATTAAGATGCCAACGCCTGTTGAAATCGCCATATCAGCAATGTTAAAAATGGCATTAAAAAATTTAAACGATTGACCTCCGTACAGCGGCAACCATTTAGGAAAAGTTCCTTCAAATATTGGAAAGTACAACATATCAACGACCTTACCATGAAACCAAGTCCCTGAAGGTTTGTCTGCAAAAAGTGTTGCTAAATGGCTGTAACTGTCATCAAAAACAACACCATAAAAAACAGAATCAATAATGTTTCCAACCGCTCCTGCAAATATCAGCGCAATGGCGACCATCAAATAATTTGAACTGTGTTTTGTGCTTGCTTCATACAACCAATAGCCAATCCCAAAGACTGCCAAAATTCTAAAAACTGTCAATATTATTTTACCATATTCGCCCGGTATTTTAGCACCCCAAGCCATTCCTTCGTTTTCAATCAGCATTAATTTAAACCAGCTGGTGACATCAATAGTTTCATTGTAAATGAAATTGGTCTTAATAAAAATTTTGAAAAACTGGTCAAGTATTAAAATAATAGCAATGAGTAAAACAGAACTTCGTAATGACATTTTTTTAAATTTTAATGGCTCAAAAATAGTATTTTTTTATAAAAACATCACTTAAAGGGGAGTGATGCTTACTATTACATGAAGTAGTTATCGTTGCATATTTTTCGCTTCTATACTCATAGTAGCATGGGGAACTACGCGTAATCTGTCTTTGCCAATAAGTTTTCCTGTTACTTTACAAACGCCGTATGTTTTATTTTCTACACGAAAAAGTGCATTTTTTAAATCTCGCAGAAACTTTTCCTGACGAATCGCCAACTGCGAGTTGGCTTCTTTGCTCATCGTTTCGCTTCCTTCTTCAAAGGCTTTAAACGTTGGTGAAGTATCATCAGTTCCATTGTTTAAATCATTCATGTAGGCACTCTTTATCAATTCTAAATCGGCTTTTGCCTTGTCCATTTTATTTATGATAATTTCTTTGAACTCTGCTAAATCAGCATCCGAGTATCTCATTTTTTCTTCGATCATCTTTATTCTATTTTGAGATTAATATTCTTGTTTTTATGTTATCAAATTCTATTTCTGTTCCGGTTTCCATAGCAGCTACAAAAACCAATGTTTCTGTTAATGTTTCTGATTTAATATATTTTTCATTGGCAATGACTGCTTTTTCTAATTCGCTATTATACTGCAAATGAACTTTTATTTTATCAGTTACTTCAAACCCGCTGTCCTTTCTGATGTTTTGAATGCGGTTTACCAATTCTCTGGCTATGCCTTCTTTTATTAATTCTTCGGTTAGCGTAATATCTAAAGCTACTGTAATTCCGTTAGCATTTGCGACCAACCAACCCGGAATATCTTGCGAAGAGATTTCAACATCATTGGATGTTAAAATTATACTATTTCCTGAAATAACAAGCGTAAGTTCGCCATTTGTATCTAATTCATCTATTTGTTCCGAAGTTAAATTTTGTATTGCATTGGAAATCAAACCCATATCTTTGCCAAAACGGGGACCTAATGCTTTGAAATTCGGCTTAATTTGCTTTACCAAAACGCCTGATGCATCATCTAAAAGTTCGATTTCTTTAACGTTTACTTCAGCTTTTATTAGGTCTGAAACTGCTTCGATTTCTGAACGCTGACTCTCGTCAAGTATTGGTATCATTATCTTTTGCAGCGGTTGGCGCACTTTTATCATTTCTTTTTTGCGAAGCGATAATACTAATGAGGAAACCGTTTGAGCTTTCATCATTCTGCTTTCCAACGATTTATCAACAAAGTTTTCAACCGAAACCGGGAATAAAGCTAGGTGAACGCTGGTAAAATTCTCTTTTTGAGTTGTGTTAATTAAATCGCGATACAATTGATCCATAAAGAACGGAGCAATCGGTGCTGCTAATTTAGCTACATTTAGCAAGCAGGTATATAAGGTTTGATAAGCTGCAATTTTATCTGTCTCGTATTCGCCTTTCCAAAATCTTCTTCGACACAAACGAACATACCAGTTGCTCAAATTTTCCTGAACGAAGTCAGAAATAGCTCGAGCCGCTTTGGTTGGTTCGTAATCGGCGTATGCTTCATCAACTGTTTTTATCAACGTATGTAATTCTGATAAAATCCAACGGTCAATTTCTGGTCGTTCGTTCAACGGAATTTCGGCTTCTGAAAATGTAAAATTGTCAATATTTGCATATAATGTAAAGAACGAATAAGTGTTGTAAAGTGTTCCGAAAAATTTTCTACGAACCTCAGCAATTCCTTCAATATCAAATTTCAAGTTATCCCACGGATTTGCATTAGTTATCATGTACCAACGAGTCGCATCTGGACCAAATTCTTCAATAGTTTTAAAAGGATCGGTTGCATTTCCAAGACGTTTAGACATTTTTTGTCCGTTTTTATCCAAAACCAAACCATTTGAAACTACATTTTTATAAGCAACTTTATCAAAAACTAAAGTCCCAATTGCGTGCAAAGTATAAAACCAACCACGAGTTTGATCTACACCTTCGGCAATAAAATCGGCAGGAAAATCTTTATTATCGTCTATTTTATCTTTGTTTTCAAACGGATAATGCCACTGCGCATAAGGCATTGCTCCCGAATCGAACCAAACGTCAATCAAATCAGATTCACGTTTCATTGCTTTTCCTGATGGCGAAACTAGAGTGATTTTATCAACTACATTTTTATGTAAATCGACTAAATCGTAGTTTTTTTCGCTCATGTTTCCAACTTTAAAACCTTTGAAAGGATTTACTGTTTCAACGCCAGCTTGGATTGCTTTTTCGATTTCTGAATATAATTCTTCTACTGAACCAATTAATATTTCTTCGGTTCCATCTTCGGTTCTCCAAATTGGCAATGGAATTCCCCAATATCTTGAACGCGATAAATTCCAATCGTTAGCATTTTTTAACCAATTTCCAAAACGACCTTCGCCAGTTGCTTTTGGTTTCCAGTTGATGGTTTCGTTCAAGTCGAACATTCTGTCTTTGATTTCCGTAACTTTGATGAACCAAGAATCTAACGGATAATATAAAATTGGTTTGTCAGTTCTCCAACAATGTGGATAACTGTGCACGTATTTTTCAACTTTAAAAGCCTTATTTTCTTCTTTTAATTGGATAGCGATTTCAACATCGGCAGAGCGTTCTGGTGCTTCGCCATCATTGTAATATTCGTTTTTAACGTACTTTCCAGACAAATCACCCAAATCTTGAATGAATTTACCTTGTAAATCAACCAAAGGCACTGGATTTCCGTTCGCATCTAAAACCAACATTGGTGGCACTTCTGGCGTTGCTTCTTTAGCAACTTTAGCATCATCTGCACCAAAAGTTGGCGCTGTGTGAACGATTCCAGTTCCATCTTCTGTAGTTACGAAATCTCCAGCAATTACTCTAAAAGCATTTTCAGGATTTTGGTATGGCAAAGTCAATTTCATCAATTGTTCGTAACGAATTCCGACTAAATCTAAACCTTTGCATTCAGCTAGAATATGATATGGAATATTTTTATCGCCTTCTTTAAAATTTTCAAAATCGGAAGGTTCATTTGATACAAAAAATCCTTTCCCGAATTGTTTTCCGACAAGGTTTTTAGCTAAAATTACTTTGGTTGGACGAAATGTGTATTGATTGAAAGTTTCTACCAAAACATAATCGATTTTTGGTCCAACAGTCAACGCTGTGTTTGAAGGTAAAGTCCAAGGAGTGGTCGTCCAAGCCAAAATATGAACCTCGCCAAAACCTTGTAAAAAACTTGGTAAGGTTTCTGTTTTTGCAAGAAATTGAGCAACAACCGTTGTGTCAGTAACATCTCTGTAACTTCCGGGTTGGTTTACTTCGTGAGATGATAAACCTGTTCCAGCTTTTGGAGAATATGGTTGAATGGTGTAACCTTTGTAAAGTAAATCTTTGTTATAAATTTGTTTCAACAACCACCAAACCGATTCCATATATTTGGATTTGTACGTCACATATGGATCTTCCATATCAACCCAATAACCCATTTTTTCGGTCAAATCGTTCCAAACATCTGTGTAACGCATTACGGTTTTTTTACACGCTTCGTTATATTCTTCTACCGAAATGGTTTTTCCGATGTCTTCTTTGGTGATTCCTAATTCTTTCTCGGTACCTAATTCTACTGGTAATCCGTGCGTATCCCAACCTGCTTTTCGCTTTACTTGAAAGCCTTTTTGAGTTTTATATCGACAAAAAATATCTTTAATTGCACGCGCCATCACGTGGTGAATTCCAGGTAAACCATTTGCAGATGGTGGACCTTCAAAAAACACGAATGGAATTGCACCTTCGCGAGAAGTGACGCTTTGCTCAAAGACATTATTTTTTTTCCAAAAATCAAGGACTTCAGCCGCTACATTAGGCAGGTCAAGTCCTTTGTATTCAGTAAACTTGGTACTCATTTTTATTGTAATCTTAAATCAGTTTGCGAAAGTAATAAATAGTTGTGAGTTATAAGTTATGAGTTATAAGTTTTTGCAACACCAGGTAAAGGGTAAGTTTTATTTGAAAAGGCATTATTTAAATCATTAAGCGAAAACCTCTTTCAAAACGTCAAGCGATTTTGGTTTTTTAAACCCATCTAGATGAGTGGTGTAGTAAGAAAGCAGCATTTTTAAGAGGATTTGTCTTTCTGTACCTGCAAATATTTTTTGGTCACTATCAAATTTTAAATAGAGAAGCTTTTTGAACATTGCTGTCTCGTGTTCGTTCCAACAATTAGTTCCTGTAAGATTTGTAAAAATTCCTTCTTTGATGTCAAAAAAATTAAATTCAATAGCCGTAATATCGGGATAAAACCCAAGAAATTTGCTCATTTCTAGCATTAATATCAAATGAAAATTTGCTACATCGTCATGGGCATCGAACCATAAAAGTGCTGACTCTAGAAACAGGAATAAGTTTTCGTTTTTTTCTTCTTCTCGAATGCTGTGATGAATAATCTCTGAGAGAAATAGTATGATAGTGCTTTTGACAATGTTGGTGCTAATGCTTTGGTAGGCGTGCGCTAATTTTATTTCTTTGAAATGTTCGAGTGTTCCTTTGTTTTTGTGGCTAGCTTCGATTTCTAGGATTGATAAAGGTTGAAAGTAAGCAATTTTTTGACTTGCTTTTTTTGCTGAAAATGCATTGAGCACAAAATAACTTTTTAAACCATCCGATTGGGTTAAGCATTTTACAATCAGGCTTTTTTCTTGGTATTTTAGTGATGATAAAACGATGGCTTTGGTTTTGACTAACATTTGAATGGGGAATGGTGAATGATGAATGATGAACTGTGCTGAAATTCACAATTCATAATTTACAACTCACAATTATCTTATTATCATGACTTTTTTGACGGCAGTTGCGGAGCCATCTTGCGCCGCAATAAAAATCATGTAAACGCCCGAAGCTACTTTGTATTTGCCAAAAGCGGTCGTGTCCCATTCTATGGTTCCGCCTTCGGAAGTGGTTTCGTACACTAAATTACCTTCGATATCGCTGATTTTTATATTGGCTTTTGATATTAATCCGGCAACTTTGACGGTTCCTGTAAATTCTGGGCGAACAGGATTTGGATAGATGTAAACCGCGTCTAAATTATCATTGGGTTTTGTAGCTGTTCCTTTGAATGAAACGAGCCCTTTATCTGTTGCAAAAAAAACTTCTCCGGTAGTTTCATTAATTTCTATATCATTGACTACATTACTTGGTAACGGAGAATTGTCTGTGGTAAAATGATAAATTTTATCCTGACCATTTGATGAAAATAAAAAAACCCCAGAATCTGCGGTTGAAATCCACTTTTGATTTGAACCATTGACTGCAATATCGGTAATATATTGTTGGTATAAAAGTTCACTTGGTGTTCCGTTTTCCAATATAATTATCGAATTGGCTTTTATTTGATCGGGAGAGCTGTAACTTGCTGTGCTCGAAATAACTCTTAATCCTCGGTAAGTTCCTATCCAAACTTGGTTTCTATTATCTATTGCCAATGCTCTAACGTCTTTTGAGGGTAGGTTTCCTGTTTCTGGGTCTTCGGTTATTTTTTTAAAAACATTGGTGTTTTCGTTAAATGCGATAACACCGTCTTGAAAAGTTGCCATCCATTTTGTGCCACTATTATCAATGGCAATGCGGGCAAAATCACCACTCTCATAACTTGCTAAGATAGTATCCATATTGTAGGCTTGCCATTGACCACCAGATTTTAGAACATTGAGTCCATTTTTTACACGACTGTTGGTTACCCATAAATTCCCGGATCTATCAAAAGCGGTAGCCGAAATTCTAATATTAGTATTTGACGGCGAGGTCAATGATTTCAAACTACTATTACTTTCGTTATAGAGCGTCGTGGGTAAGCCTGAATCAAGTTTTAATAACCCCCTGTTGTACGAACTTATGTAAACTTTATTTTCATCGTTTGGGTTTACTGTAATTCTAGTTAAAGCTTCTGCATTTGGCAAATCGCTATAAGGAATATAGGACCACAAATTGGTTTCATTGTATTTGCTTATTCCAAATTGTGAAAGCGAATAACCAAGGTAAGTATAAGGATTATATGAAATATCATAACCCCCATAAACAGCCCATAAATTTGACGAAGAACTGTTTATAGAAAACATATTGTTCATTTTTGGACCATTTGGCATTAAAAATTCAAAGTTGGTGGGATTACTTAATGTTGCCGAGATTATTCCGTTTTGATCTGTTCCTATGTATATAGTATTGTTGACAACTGTTGCGCAGGTAAATGTGACTACTGTGCTGGTAATTTGAGAAGTTGTAATATGAGCGACCTGAAGTAAGGAAGTATTGTAAACTAAAACATTATTGGCTGATGTTGCCACCAAATAATTATCGTAGGTTCTAATATCTAAACCAGCTTGTCCTAAACTACCTATTTGTTGAAAACTAGTGCCGCTATATTTATAAATATTATTGTTAGTATTGATTCCTATCAATTGATTGTTAAAGGTTACTAAACCGGTCCAGTAACCACCATCAAATACTAGCCATTGGGCATAGTCGTTCAAGTTTGGGTTGGTAATAGCGGCTTTTCTAATACCATAATATTGCGTATTGGCATAAATATCTCCATTTAAAATAGTAGTTTGAAAGACCTTGACCTCTAGTCCGTTTGGACCTATAAAGTAAGTGTCGCCAAATTCTAATGTGTTTAGTTTATATTGTACAATACCAAAATCACAAGAAACATAAACAATCCCATTATATTCCATAAAATGGTTCACTCTTTTGATATTATTCGGGATGTTTTTATTAATAATGTCAACTACTTTTAACATAGTTCCGTCGGCATCATTTATAACAATTAGTAAACCGTTTTCATAACCAACAATTGTCTTGTTAAATGTTTCACTATGATAAATGACAGAAATGGTTTGACCAGAAAGACCATCAATTGTATTGGTCGTTTTCAGCTCATTGGTGGCTATATTTTTGGAAAAAAGTGCATTTTCGGCAGCGGCATAAACTCTTGTGGTTGATTCAGAAACATCTTTTATTTTGTTATAAGAAAAATAGCCTTTCCAATTTTGATTTTGTTGAGCAAAACAAAATTGAATCATCAGCAGTGAAAAACAGAATAAAAACTTTTTCATCCGAAAAAAATTAGTACACAAATATAGTATAAACGTAAAAATTATGCATTTGTTGTATAACCATAAAAAACGTCTTTATTGCTAAAGACGTTTTCAGGTTATGGTTGGGTTTGTTATTATTTATACGATTCCTTGTGCGAGCATGGCATCAGCTACTTTCACGAAACCAGCAATGTTGGCACCTTTTACATAATCTGTATATCCTGTGGGATCTGTTCCATACTTTACACAAGCTGCGTGAATATTAGTCATGATGTCTTTCAATCGTTGATCTACTTCTTCAGATGTCCAGCTTAAACGCAACGAGTTTTGTGACATTTCTAGACCAGAAGTAGCAACACCACCAGCATTTGAAGCTTTTCCTGGTGCGAAAAGAATTTTTGCTTTTAAGAATTCGGTAACAGCTTCAGGAGTTGAAGGCATGTTTGCTCCTTCGGCAACACAAATACATCCGTTGGTGATGAGGATTTTTGCTTCTTCACCATTCAGTTCGTTTTGAGTAGCACATGGTAATGCAATATCGCATTTCACATCCCAAGGACGCTTTCCTGCTACAAATTTTGCAGAAGGATATTTACTAACATAATCAGAAATTCTTCCGTAGTTTACATTTTTTATTTCCATGATGTAAGCCAATTTTTGAGCGCTGATTCCGTCTGCGTCGTAAATATATCCCGAAGAATCGGAAGCGGTAACTACTTTACCACCAAGTTCTGTTGCTTTTTCGATAGCGTATTGTGCAACATTTCCAGAGCCGGAAACCACCACTGTTTTTCCGGAAAAACTTTCTCCTTTGGTGGCTAACATATTTTGAGCAAAATATACATCGCCATAACCCGTTGCCTCAGGACGAATTAATGATCCTCCAAAAGTGATTCCTTTTCCAGTTAATACGCCTGTAAATTCGTTTCTTACTCTTTTGTACTGTCCAAACATATAACCAACTTCTCTTCCTCCTACACCGATATCTCCGGCAGGAACGTCAGTATCTGCACCAATATGTTTTGATAATTCAGTCATAAAAGCTTGACAGAATTTCATGATTTCGTTATCTGATTTTCCTTTTGGATCAAAATCGGCACCACCTTTTCCGCCACCCATGGGCAATGTTGTTAAACTATTTTTGAACGTTTGCTCAAAAGCCAAGAATTTTAGTATGCTTAAATTTACCGACGGGTGAAAACGAATTCCTCCTTTATAAGGTCCAATGGCTGAATTCATTTGAATTCTGTAACCTCGATTTACTTGTGTTTTTCCTGCATCGTCAATCCAACATACCCGGAACATGATTACTCGTTCTGGTTCTACCATTCTTTCCAAAAGCATTTTGTTTTGGTATTTTTTATTTTGTTCTATAAATGGAATTACTGTTTCGGCAACTTCCATAACTGCTTGCATAAATTCGGGTTCATGACCGTTTCTTTTGGCAACCAATTCGATAAATGTGTTAATGCTTTGTGACATAAATTATACTATTATTGTTTTTAAGAAATCGATTTCGTAAAATCGGACAAATATACATTTTATTCAAATAAAGCGACATTTTTTTTTGCCTTGTACTTGTTTTTTTGCTTGTATCACATAAGCATTAAAAACTTTGTATTTTAAAACTCTTTATTTATTTTTTCGTATGTGAATCAAGTATTTTTTATTTTATTTTATATCTGGTTGATGTTTTTATATATTTGTCGATATTTGAATTAATTTAGTATGCAGATGCCCAAGACTTTTATCATAACCTTACTGTTGTTATTTGGTTTATCAAATACTGCTCATGCCCAATTTGGATTTTCTCATGAAATAGGAGCAATCGCGGGTCCTGTTGCTTTTCAATCTGATTATGGTGAGCGTCATAATTTTGCGACGAATGCTGGAAATACTGGCTATGGTATTGGTATTATTCACTATTTGAATTTTTCTTACCGTGCAGAGTGTAACTGTTACACGCCCGAAACGTATTTTAATGATCATTTCAAATTGCGAAGTGAGCTGTCTTATAATAAAACCAATCTTAAGCATTACGGAAAATGGGTTGACCCCAGCAAAACCGGCCTGATTGCAAATCAATTGAGAGCGATGAGAGGAAGCACTGCTGTTACTAATATTGGAATGCAATTAGAGTTTTTTCCTTTAAGTGTTAGACAATTTACGGCGACTTTGGGTTCGTTTGCGCCTTTCATTAGTTTGGGAGGACAGTTTAGTTTTTACAGTCCAAAAGCTTGGTCAGAACTTGGTCCCTTGAACACTCAAATTTCTACCCCTGATAAATATTTATATGCCACAACCAATCAAGGTGGAACCGTTTGGTCAATAGTTTCAAGTGTAGGTTGTCGATATAAATTGACACCACTATCAGACTTGATGGTTGATTTAAGAATGCAATATTATTTCTCGAACTGGGTTGACGGTTTAAATCCTGATCCTACCAGATATCCCGAAAACAGAGCAAACGACTGGAATGTTTGGTTTAATTTTGGGTATATTTATTATCTTAATTAATAGTTACAAATCGCCTTTTTCGACAGCATCTTTATAATCGGGATACAAAAATTGATTATAGGGAAACCGCGTAATGTGAATTTTTCTCACTGCTTCATAAACTTTTTCTCTGAACTCTTCGAAGTTTTCTTTATTGGTAGCCGAAATAAATAAGGCGTTCTTTTTACCAACATTACTCATCCATGTCGTTTTCCATTCCTCAAGTGTGTTGTGCTTGTTTGATCTTTCGGTAATTAAATCATCTTCTTCAATTACATGATTTTTAAAAGCATCAATTTTATTAAAAACCATAATTGTTTGTTTATAGTCACTCTTTATATCCTTCAAAATTTGATTAACAGAACTTATATGTTCTTCAAAATCAGCATGGGAAATATCAACTACGTGCAATAATAAATCAGCTTCTCTTACTTCATCAAGTGTGCTTTTAAAAGATTCTATTAATTGAGTGGGTAATTTTCTAATAAATCCGACAGTATCTGAAAGCAAAAAAGGTAGATTTTTAATAACCACTTTGCGAACTGTGGTATCAAGAGTAGCAAATAATTTATTTTCTACAAATACTTCACTTTTACTGATGACATTCATTAACGTTGACTTCCCTACATTAGTATAGCCGACGAGTGCCACACGAACCATGGTGCCACGATTCCCCCGTTGGACAGACATTTGTTTATCTATAGTTTTTATTTTTTCTTTTAATAATGCAATTCGATCGCGTACAATTCTTCTATCAGTTTCAATTTCTGTTTCTCCTGGTCCACGAAGACCGATTCCTCCCTTTTGACGTTCTAAATGCGTCCACATTCCTGAAAGTCTTGGTAACAAATATTGACATTGTGCCAGTTCCACTTGTGTTCGAGCATAAGAAGTTTCTGCTCTTTGAGCAAAAATGTCCAGTATTAAATTGGTTCGGTCGAGAACCTTGCAGTCTAAAATTTTAGATATGTTTTTTTGTTGTGAAGGAGATAATTCATCGTCAAAAATAACCGTAGAAATCTTTTTTTCTTTGATAAAAATGCTCACTTCGTCGATTTTACCAGTTCCCAAAAAAGTTTTGGGATTAGGTCTTTCCATTTTTTGTGAAAATCTTTTGACAACTTCTCCACCAGCTGTAAAAGTTAAGAATTCTAACTCGTCAAGAAATTCTGTTAATTTTTCTTCATTTTGATTTTGAGTAACGATACCAATAATTACAGTTCTCTCAAAATTTATAACTTCTTTTTCTAGCATTTTATTTTAATTCAATCACAAAATTAGGTATTTGAAAATAAAAAAATAAAAAAATATCTAAAGAATTATAAGTGAAATGTCATTTATTCAATCAAAAAAATTAATATTACTAATTATTTCATAAATTTTACTAAATTTGAACTTCAAAAAATTCTAAAAAATTCATACAATAACCAAAATTTTCATTTCATGAAAAAAATTACATTATTATTATTTTTGCTTTTCATTTCTTTTAGCGGTTATTCACAGTTACCTACCGAAGGTTTTGAAAACACAACTGGAATTTCGGGGCCACTTCCAGCGACTTGGGCATTAGGAACAGGAAACTGGGCTGTCTTTGAAAGAAATTCTAATCCATCGTTTGGCACAGTTCAAAGATGGGGTATTAATGCTTTTGCCACTGGACTTCAATATCAAGGGACTAATTGTGCCTCGGTCAATAGAGAGCAAATTGGCGCAGGAAACACTTCTGAAGATTTTCTTGCAACTCCAGCGGTAACAATCCCCGCTACTGGGATATCTGAATTACACTTTTGGACAAGAATGTTTACAAGTGGAAATCAAGGAACGATATACAAAGTGATGGTTGCACCAGTTGCAGCTGGTCAAACCACTCCAGCAAATTATTCCTTATTACAGCAATGGACTGAATTAGACCTTATAATACCAACATCTAACTTTAATGTTTACACTGAAAAGGTTGTGGATTTATCAGCTTATGCTGGTTTTGACATCTATGTAGCATTTGTTAGAGAATATACACAACCCACAGCTGCTTTGGATGGCGATCGCTGGTTAATAGATAATGTTGGAATTGCACCCCAGTGTACAGCCCCTGTCGCAGCTACTCCAACTGTATTGACTTCGACAACAGCGCAGTTAAATTGGTCAAATCCTAGTGGAGCCACTACATGGGAAATAGAAGTTGTTCCGGCCGCCGGAACTCCAACAGGAATTCCAAACTATCCTGCTTACAGCGGAACGCTTCCTTTTTTAGCAACGGTATTATTACCAAATACAGCATACAAATTTTATGTTAGAGCACTTTGTTCGACTGGATTTACTAGTCCGTGGTCGTTAGCCTCGGGTAACTTTACTACACAAGTAGCACCACCCGTGTGCGGTGGCAACTTAGTGGACTCTGGAGGTACAGCAGGAAATTATTCGAATAATGAAAATAGCACCACTACGGTGACACCTCCAGCTATGAATGTAACAACTGTTACATTTACAGCTTTTAACACCGAAGCTGGCGCCGACGTCTTGAAAATATACGATGGGCCTGATGCAACTTTCCCCCTATTAGCGACCTTATCTGGTACAACATTACCTCCTTCTTATACCTCAACGGCAGTTAACGGAGAATTAACATTCGTATTTACCTCAAATGGAACTGTTACTTCCACAGGTTATGCAGCCAATATTACTTGTGGTATAGCACCAGTATGTAGAATTCCGACCGCAGTGACTTCTAGTCTAATTACAACAACTTCTGTTTCGTTGAATTGGACACAGCCAACAAATCCTGATACAACAACATCTTCAACATGGGATATCATTGCATTACCATGTGGTTCTCCTGCTCCAACAGCTGCAAGTGTCCCAACGGTAAATGATCTTGCAATAGCTCCCCCGTATATTCTTGGTAGTTTAACTCCTGCCACTTGTTACGATATATATGTTAGAGCGGTTTGTTCTGCTAATAGTGGTTGGTCATCTGTACCGAGAACAATATCAACGCTAGTTGCGCCGCCAGTTTGTGGTGGAAACTTTGTAGACACGGGCGGATCAGCGGCAAATTATAGCAATAATTCAAATCTTACAACAATTATTAACCCATCAAATGTTGGCGATGCTGTTACAGTAACTTTTACTTCATTTAACACTCAAGCAGGTATTGATATTTTAAGAGTGTATGACGGTAATAGTGCAGCGGCTCCATTATTGGCAACTTTATCTGGAACCACTTTACCACCATCTTTCACAGCATCTTCTCCTTCCGGAAGCTTAACATTCGTATTCACATCAGATGGAACTATTACTGCCGCAGGTTGGATTGCTAACGTTACTTGTGCACCGCCACCCTCTTGTAGTGCTCCAACTACAATCACCTCTTCGGCATTTACGTATAACTCTGCCACATTAAGCTGGGTACAACCGGCAAATCCTGATTCTTCTGTTGCCAGTTCTTGGCAAGTTTTAGCATTGGCATGCGGTTCGCCTGCTCCTGCACCTACAGCTACAGGATTTGTAACTGCAAATACCAATTCAAATTTTGTGCTCACGCCACTAGCGGCTAATAGTTGTTTTAATATTTATATAAGAGCAGTTTGTGGAGCCACCACAAGCGCTTGGTCTTCAGTACCAATAACAATTAACACCCCAATTGCGCCACCTATTTGTGGAGGCAACTTTTTAGATTCTGGTGGTTTGACAACTGTAATTGGTACAGGAGTGCCAGGTCAATATGGCAATAATGAAAATATTACAACAACAATTTGTCCAACAAATCCAGGGGATGTTGTAACAGTGACCTTTACCTCTTTTAATACAGAGGCGACCTGGGATGGTTTATATGTATATAACGGAAATGCTGTTGTGCCTGCAAATATAATTGCTAGTGCCAATGGTGCAGGAAATGTTCCTGGTGGTATAGCAGGATCCTATTGGGGGAATTTAACAGGAGCTGCAATTCCTGGTCCCTTTACATCAACAAGTTCAGATGGTTGTTTGACATTTGTTTTTAGAAGTGATGGCTCTGGGCTTCGCGATGGTTGGGTTGCAAACGTTAGTTGCGCACTACCTCCAACATGTAGAAAACCAACTTCTTTAGGTACCACTGGATTAACTTTCAATTCAGTTTCCTTAAACTGGGTGCAACCTACAAACCCTGATACTACTGTTGCAACAGCCTGGCAAGTTTTAAGATTACCTTGCGGTTCACCGCTGCCAACAGCTACATCAACAGGATTTATTGATAATATCGTGAATCCATCTTTATTAACTGGATTAAGTTCTGCAACATGTTATGATATATATATACGAGCCGTCTGTAGCCCTATTGACAGTAGTACTTGGTCGGGACCAATCACGATAACAACTCTTGATGCGCCGCCAGTATGCGGTGGGAATTTTGTTGATAATGGCGGTACAACAGCAAATTATGCTGCCAATTCAAATGATACCACAACAATTTGTCCAACTAACCCAGGAGATGTTGTGACTGTAACTTTCACGACTTTTAATACCGAAGCTAACTATGATGCCTTGTATGTTTACAACGGGAATGCAGTGGTGCCGGCAAACTTAATTCCAAGTAATAACCCTCCGGCAAATGTCCCAGGAGGTTTAGCGGGCGGTTATTGGGGAACTACAATCCCTTGTCCTTTTACTTCTGCTGATGCGAATGGCTGTTTAACATTTGTTTTTAGAAGTGATGCTTCAGTACAATTAGCAGGGTGGACAGCCAATATCACTTGTGGGCCACCGCCTGCATGTAACGTTCCGTCGGCATTGACATCAAGTAATGTTAGGCATAATTCGGTTGTATTAAACTGGATACAACCTGCAAACGCAGATGCATCTGTAGCCTCTGCATGGCAAGTTTTAGCATTACCTTGCGGCTCTCCTGCGCCAACTGCAACTGCTACTGGGATTGTGGATGTCACTACTTCACCGCCTTTTCAGCTAACACCATTGACTCCTTCTACCTGTTATGATATTTATGTTAGAGCCAATTGCGGTTCAAGCACCAGCGCATGGGTTTGTACACCAGCTACGGTAACAACTTTAGCTACGCCACCCACTTGTGGAGGTGTGTTTACCGATGCGGGAGGAACAGCATTAGATTATGCAAACAACTCCAATATACCCACTTATATTTGTCCCACAAACCCTGGAGACGTTGTAACTGTAACATTTACCTCTTTTAATACACAAGCCACTTCTGATGGCCTTTATGTATATGATGGTAACGGAATTGTTCCTAGCAATCAAATTTCAAGTACTAATGGACCAGGAACTGTACCTGGACTTATACCTGGCTCATTTTGGGGTGCTTTAACAGGAGGAAATCTTCCAGGTCCATTTACCGCGACTAATCCAGATGGTTGTTTAACCTTTGTATTTAGAAGTAACGGATTTACAACTGCTGCTGGTTGGGTTGCGAACGTAACTTGTGCCCCGGCACCAACTTGTTCAAAACCAACTTTATTGAATGCTTCGGCTATTACTCAAACCTCTGCAGTACTTAATTGGACTCAAGTTCCAAACCCAAATGCATCAGTTGCGAACGCCTGGGAAGTTTTAATATTACCCACAGGTTCTACAATACCGACTGGACCAGGCATTCCCGTAACTAGTACTACATATCCTCAAGGTGGGTTAACCGCCGGAACTGCCTATGTTTTGTTTGTAAGAGCTATTTGTTCCCCAACAGATGCTAGTATCTGGGCAGCTTATAATTTTGCTACAATACCATCAAATGATGAATGTTTTAATGCAACCTTTGCAGTAGTTAACCAAAACTTAAACTGTGTACAAACAACGCCCGGAACATTGATAGGAGCAACTGGGTCTTTACCAACAACAACATGTCCTGGCGCAGCCAATGACGATGTTTGGTTTACTTTTACTGCAACTGCCGTAACACATGTTATTTCTTTTAATAATGTAACAACGCCTGCACCAGTTTTAGACTATGCTATTTTCCAAGGTAACAACTGTGGTGCATTAACACAAGTAGGATGTAACTCTGGAGCCAACTTAATTCCTGGGACAACTTATTATATCAGAGTATATTCTGATTCCGCACTTCCACAGTTTACAAATTTTAATTTGTGTATTGGTACCTTACCTTGTTCTGAAGCACCTGCTTTTTGTACTGGTCAAACTGTAACTTATGCTAATGCGACGAATGTTCCAAGTTTAGGTCAAATAGGTTGTTTATTTACTTCTCCTAATCCAGCTTTTTTCTTTTTGCAAGTAAACCAAGCTGGTCCTTTAAGTTATTTAATTTCTCAAACATCTACTGGTGGAACCGGACTAGACGTTGATTACGTAGCTTGGGGTCCTTTTACTAATTTGAGTACTGCTTGTGCTGGAGTACCCGCAAACCCGCTTGCAGGTCAATCACCACCATTGACACCCACTCAAGGTTGTAATGGAAATTTACATGCCTGTAGTTATTCGGCTGCACCTACTGAAATCATGTGTATACCTAATGCGCAATTGTGTGAGGTTTATGTTATCATGATTACAAACTATTCAAATCAAGTTGGTACTGTAACCTTTAGTCAGACAAATCAAGGTGGTGGAACCACACAATGTTTTCCTATAAATACATTTAATTATCCATCAACCTATTATTGTCAAAATCAACCAAACCCAACACCAGTGTTGGCTCCTGCTGCTACTTCTGGGGTTTATTCCTCTACTGTAGGATTGGTTTTTACAGATTCAGGTACTAATTCAACCTCAAATACAGGAGAAATTAATTTATTAGCAAGTATTCCTGGTCCTTACGTTATTACGAGTACTACTTTAACTAGTACAGGTGGTGCATGTACTAATATTCCAACGATAACTACCACAAGAACTGTGATTATTACAGCGCCCGCGAGTGCCACTATTTCTTATGCTGCAGCAACTTATTGTAACAATATAGCTACTGCACAACCTGTAAATAGAATAGGAACTTCTGGTGGAACGTATTCTTCTTCGCCTTCAGGCTTATTATTAAATTCAAATACTGGTGAAATTATTCCTGTTGCAAGTACACCAAATATTTATACGGTAACGTATACAATTCCTGCAGCAGGTGGTTGTTCTGTTTTTACTACAACAACAACGGTTGAAATTTTAGCTTCTCCAGTGGTTGTTCAAGCTTCAGTTGCTGCTTGTGATACATTTACTTTGCCTGCATTAACAGCTGGAAATTATTATGCCATAGCAGGTGGCGTAGGTTCACCTTTAAATATAAGTACTCCTATTACAAGTACTCAACCTGTATACATATATGTTGTTGGAACAAATGGTTGTATTACCGATAGACAGTTTACTGTAACTATTAATACAGTAGCAACACCTACCTATACGGTTACGCAATCTACATGTACAGCACCAACGGGATCCATAACTGTGAATTCACCTACTGGATCTGGAAGCCCAATACCTTCCAATTTATTTATTTCGGAAGTTACAGATGCAAATTCTGGTTCTTTAACCTATGTTGAGTTATATAACGGCACTGGAGCTCCTGTTAATTTAGCTAATTATAAATTGAAATTTTACACTTGGGGTTCACCTCCAACTGCAGAGAATTTATCATGTAATCTTCAATTATCGGGAACTATTGCAAATAATACTACCAATGTAATTAAAGTAAGTAACGACGCCAATATAGCAGGTGTGGTTCCAAATCAAACTTTTACAGGATGTGGAGGAGTCAATAATAACGATAATATTAGATTAACTACCGCAACGGATGTTGAAATTGATTTATGGGGTGTTACCAACGGATCTACATTTACTCCAAGTGGTCAGCCAGGTTATACCTATAGAAGATTAAATACTGCAACTGTTCCAAGTACTACTTGGAATCCTGCAGATTGGACTGCATTAGATCCAGAAGATTATACTAATTTGGGAAGTTATTCCTTACCCACTTCAAACTATCAATATAGTATAGATAACGGAGTTACTTTCGTGTCGAACCCCGTATTCAGTCCTCTTGCTATTGGGAACTATTCGTTAGTGGTTAAAGATATAGCAACGGGTTGTTTATCGGCACCTATTGCAATTGCAATTAATCCAACTAATCCAACTCCATCGGTTACAACGTTTAGTTATACTACACCTGTTTGCCAAAATGCAACGACTAATCCAATTCCAGATACTTCTGCGGCTGGATTTACAACTGGCGGTACGTTTACCTCTAATCCTGCAGCAGGAATAGACCTAAATGCTACAACAGGGGAGATTAATTTGATTAATACTATTGCTGGGACTTATGTAATAACTTACGGGGTACCATTTAACACGACAACTTGTGTCTCCGCTGGCTCAACAGATTTTACAATAGTTATAAATCCTGTTGTAAACCCAATACTTGGATTTAGTTACACTACACCAATTTGTCAAAATGCACAAGCTACGTTAGCGCCAACTTTAGTTACTGGCTTTACAACAGGCGGAACATTTACGTCTACATCTGGACTTTCAATTGATGGAGCTTCCGGTTTGATTACTTTTGCAACAAGTACGCCTGGTCCTTACACCATCACTTATACTTCCAATGCAGATTTACCATCATGTTTGGTTGGTGGATCTAATACATTTAATATTATCATCAATCCAGTAATTACTCCTGTAACGAGTTTTAGTTACGACACCCCTTTTTGTTCTAATGATGCGATTAATTTACAATCACCAGCATTAGGAACAGGATTTACTAATGGTGGAACATTTACTTCAACAACAAATTTGTCAATTGATGCTGCTACAGGGGTTATTAATACTCAAAGCAGTACACCGGGACCTTATACTATTACTTATACCATTGCTGCAAATGTAGGAACTTGTCAAATAGCAGGAACTGGAACGGCACAGGTAATGATAATACCTCCGGTAATTTTTACGATTGTCGGTGGATGTGAGAGTATAAAGTATGTTCTAACAGCAACTCCCGTTAATGGTTCTTTTAACCCAAGCACGGCGTCGTATCAATGGTACAATACTCAAGGACTAATAGTTGGCGAAAACGCTCAAAGCTTAACCGTACCGGCTACAGGTAATTACACTGTGAAGGTTACAGTTGATGGTTGCGACACGATTTCGGCTCCCTTTAATGTGCTATCAATTATTTGTCAGATACAGAAAGGTATTTCTGTAAACAATGATGGTTTAAATGACACTTTCGATTTAACTGGTTTTAATGTTAAAAAATTGACCATCTTTAACAGATTAGGAATGACAGTGTATACTAGAAATGATTATACAAATGAATGGGGTGGGAAATCTGACAAGGGCGATGACCTACCAGACGGAACCTATTATTATGTAATTGACAGAAATAATGGAGAAGTCAAAACAGGTTGGATTTATATTAATAGAGCACAATAAAACAGTATATAATTTTATTCAAAATAAAACAAAAAACAAAATGAAGAAACTATATTTCATTGCGATATTGGCTTTAGCAATTACAAAGGTAAGCGCACAGCAAGATCCGCATTACACACAATATATGTATAATATGAGTGTGATAAATCCAGCTTATGCTGGTTCAAAAGAAGGCTTGTCGGGCGGTTTTCTTTACAGAGCACAATGGGTTGGTATAGAAGGTGCACCAACAACAGGAACCTTTTTTATTCATAGTCCTGTAGGCCGAAATGTTGGTTTAGGTCTTTCAATTATTTCAGATAAGATTGGACCTGTACAAGAAAACAACTTTTATGGCGATTTCTCGTACACCTTAAATTTAGGCGGTGAACATCGATTGGCTTTTGGTTTAAAAGCTGGTGCAACCATGCATAAAATTGACTTTAATACAATTTATCCAACGCTGCCTCAACCATCAACAAATGATCCGTTTTCTGGTGCAAATCCAAACAATACCTTTTTAAACATTGGTTCTGGAGTTTTCTATTACACCGATAAATATTATATCGCTTTATCTGTTCCTAACATGTTAAAGTCAAAATATTTAGATTTTAATGGAAGGCAGTATGGAACTGAAGTAATACATTATTTCTTGACGGGAGGTTATGTGTTTGATTTAAATCCAAATCTAAAATTCAAACCTTTTGCTATGATAAAATCATCGGTAAACGCACCAGTCTCTTTCGATGTTTCTACGAACTTTATGTTTTTTGATAAATTAGAGTTAGGAGCTACGTATAGATTGCAAGATTCATTTGGAGCTATGGTAAATTTTGCTATTACACCAAGTTTACGAGTAGGATATGCTTATGATCATATCGTTTCAGATTTAAAAGTTGTAGCACCTGCTTCACATGAATTTATGCTGCTATTTGATCTAAATTTCCCGAAAAAAGTATCACGTTCACCAAGATATTTCTAACCAAAAAGTACTTCTAAAAATGAAAAATCTATACATAGCATTAAGTTTTGTAGTCATCAGTTTTACTGTTTCGGCTCAAAATAAAAATACAAAAACTGCCGATAAATTATTCAACAGATATGAATATGTTGACGCAGCAAAAGAATATTTGAGATTGACTGAAAATGGAAAAGCGGATCCTTATGTTTACAAACAATTAGCCGACACTTATTACAATATGTTCAATTCAGCCGAAGCCGTAAAATGGTATTCCAAAGCAACAGAGACTAATCAAGATGCTGAAACCTATTATCGTTATGCTCAAATGCTGAAAGCCAATGGAAAGTATGAAGAAGCTAACAAACAAATGCAAAAATTTGCTGCAGCTGTTCCAACAGATTCTCGCGCAAAGGCTTTCAAAGAGAATCCTAATTATGTTCCAAGGTTATTGGATAAAACTAAATTATACAATGTTAATTCATCCGACATAAGTAGTACGAAGTCAGATTTTGGAGCGGTTCTATATGATAATAATTTGTATTTTGCTAGTGCGAGAAATGTTGCCAGAAAAAACTATGGTTGGACAGATGAACCATTCCTTGACATTTACAAGGCAGATTACAACACCGATGGATCCATTACAAATGCAACTACCGTGTCCGATTTGAATTCAAAATGGCATGACGGTCCAGTTACCATAAGTACTGATGGAAATACTGCCTACTTTGCTAGCGAAAGTTACAAAGAAAAAATATCAGAAAAAGACAAAAAAGCGAATGCAAAATTCAGTCAAGTATATTTATTCAAAGCAGTCAAAAATGGCGATAAGTGGGGCGAAATTACTGCATTACCTTTTAATGGTAAGACTTATTCAACCAGTAATCCAAGTTTAAGCAGAGATGGTAAAACCTTATATTTTTCATCTAATAGACCCGGAAGTTTGGGCAGTGGAACTACAGACATTTGGAAAGTTGCAGTTAATTCAGACGGAACTTATGGAGAACCTCAAAACCTAGGTAACCAAGTAAATACTGAAGGAAATGAAAGTTTCCCTTTTATTGCTGATGACAACAAAACTTTATATTTTGCTTCAAGCGGAAAACAAGGTTTTGGCGGTTTAGATGTTTTTAAAATTGATTTATCCAATAATTCAGAGGCAAGTAATTTAGGTAATCCTATAAATACTGAAAAAGATGACTTCGCTTTTACGTTTAACGAAAGTAAAAAAATTGGCTTCATATCTAGTAATCGTAACGGTAACGATGATATTTTCGTAGTAAGTCCTATATGCGGGGTAGATGTAGAAATTGTTGTTACGAACGCAAAAACAAGCGCTATTTTAGCTAACGCAAGCGTTTCTATACTTGATGACAAGAAAAATATTATCTCTACCGAAATGTCGAATGCTAAAGGTGAAGTAAAATACCGAGTGGAATGCGACAAGGCTTACGTAGTTCAAGCTTCGAAAGATGGATTTGAAGGCAATACTTTTGCTATTACCAAAAGCAAAGTACCAACTGCAAAAGTGGATGCGGCTTTACAACCAATTGATGTTATCGTAACTGAAAATGAAATTATTTTGAAACCCATTTACTTTGACTTCAACAAAAGCAATATCACACAAGATGGCGCCTTTGAATTAGACAAATTGGTTCAAGTAATGAAAAACAATGATAAAATGCTTATTGTAGCAAAATCACATACAGATAACAGAGGAAGCGATGAATACAACTTATTATTATCTGATAGAAGAGCAAAATCTACCGTTCAATATGTAATTTCGAAAGGGATTTTAGCAAGTAGAATTTCTGGTAAAGGAATGGGAGAATTAGAGCCAAAAGTAGATTGCGGAAAAGATTGTACTGAAGAGCAACATGCTCAAAACCGTCGTTCTGAATTCTTGATTGTCAAGTAAGCATCACAATAAAATTAATCAATAAAAAGTCCCGTTAATTGTAATTAACGGGACTTTTTTTGTGGTAGATTTTGATGACTCTATAAGCGTTATAAATAATACAATGAGATAGCGACAATAAAAAGTGAAATAGAAAGAGTAACAAGTAAAGCAAAAAAAAATTAATAAAGTGGGACATGTAACAAATGCAGCTTAAGAAGTAAAACGAGCAGAACAAAAAGTAATTTGTGATGCACTTAAAGCAACAAATGACAAGCTCAAATTAATTATTGAAGAAAAACTATTTTAAATATTGCTTTTAGTATGTTTTAAGGCTTACTATGACATCATAAATTGGAATACAATATTCCTTGTGCTTAATAAAAAATAAGTTGCTTCATGTCTTATTTTACTCCATTGATAAAATGTCGTTTTTAATGATGAAAAAAATACATTTGTATAAAAAAAGAGTCCCAAATTAACTACGGGACTCTTTTTTATAATTAAAAATGTTATTTGTTAATTAACAACGATATTATCTATATCGACCGTAGTTGTAACTGGTGGTCCAGTTGTAATATTTGTACCCGTGTATTCAAAAACAAAATAACCATTACCAGTTACCGTTGTTGGAATGTTGTAGGTTCCAGCACTAGAGAATGCCGTAGTAGATGCCGATGGCAAAGTAAAACTTGTAGTTATATCATATAATGTAGCGTCAGAAATTTTCATTCCTGGAACATAATCGGCTGTACGGTATATTTTAAGTCCTAACGAGTTGGTAAAATATCCAACTTTTATATCAAATTTAAAAGTGCTTGCAGCGGTCATATCAACAGGAATTACAAAGTATGCTTTGTTACGTTCAACAGCTCCACTAAAGGCTGACATTTCCAAAGCACCTGCTTTAATCAACCATCTTTTTGTTCCAACTGGAGAAAAATTCAAATAATTAGGAAACGTAACTTGACTGTTTGCGAAACTAGAAAAATTTTCATTTAAACTGGAAAAGAAAGTATAGGTTCTTGGGTTAGTTAAATGGAAATCTGCCTCGCTTCTTACTATAAACTGAAAGTCTGATGAATATTTTGTCATTACACCACGAATACTTCCTCTACCTGCAGGCACATTATCCGCAGAAAAAATTGCATATTGACTAATTCTGCAATAACGAGTTGTACCACCTATTGTGGCATCAACTAAATCATGATTTGTAGCAAATCCCCCTGAATCTATATCAAAAAAAGTTCGTGCGATAGAGTTATCCGCAAACTGAACGTTGTCGATTTCTACTAAAGTATTTTGAACCGCATCTGATGCAGCATCTGCCAATGACAAGTGTCGCACTAAAGTATCTTCATTAACAATAACGGCAGATGGAAATAGGTAATTAGCCAGAACGGTACCCGAAATACCTGTTAATTTTGTGGCGTCTGCAGGATCAATAAGGCCTATTTGCATTGAACCATACACTTTAGCAATTGCCAAACCTTTCAGCTTAATATAAATTTTTCTTCCTGCAAAAAAACCTCTTTTGAAAAGCATTGTTTGATCAGCACTAATACTAAACCCTATTGGTGTTGTTGAGCCTGTTTGAACGTCTTGTAAAGAAAGTGATTTGTAGAAAGTTCCAGCTGCATCTGTTGATGTAACATAGGCTTCTATAATATCATCTCCTGTATAAACAGTTGGTGTAGAATTTGCTAAAATATTAATGTCTGCAACCGATTTTGTTGTTGTGAAATTATAAGTTGTCACTTCCTGACTTACCGCGTTATAAGTGTCGCTTTTTGTACAGCTTGAAATGGTTATCAAAGCAATAGACAGTAAACTAAATTTTAATATGAATATTTTCATTTTATTTTAATTAAATAATGTTAATAAAAAACCCTTACGTTATCTACTTGATAACCTCCAGTTAATGAGGAAGTTCCTTTTACTTTGAAAGCAAAATGCAATGTTCCGGTATAAGTTGATAAATCAATTATTCCTGAGTTTACATATACATATTTAATGGTATTTTGGGTAGGGTAATCAAATGGAATTTTTACCCAACTTGCGTTATCAAAAGTTATGCCGTCATAATCTGTTGAAACGTATAGCTCTAAAGAGTTATCGATACTTCTTACGTAACCATCTTGACAGGATTGAAAAAATAATTTTTCGCCCACTTGAGCATCCATATCAATTGGTGGAGAAATTAACCAAGTTACATTAACGGGTTGCCCAGATGAATAAGAACTAAATTTTGCATAACCATTATTTTTATAGGATCCTTGCGTCCAAAGTTTTGTTCCGGTTTGAGCGTATCTAATCCATCCTGTCGCCGTCAAATCTGTGTTGTCAAAATTTTCTGCAAACAAAGTTGTTTTTGCAGATGGAACTTCTACATCGCTATCTTTAGTGCAACTCGACAACATTGAAGCTATCATGCTTACTAAAAGAACTACTTTAAATTGAATTGTTTTCATAGTATGTTTTATTAAAAATTAATATATAAATTTAAGAAAAATGTTCTACCATAGCCATAAAAATATTTAGGAGCAAAAGCTGGTGTGGCAACAGCTCCGGCAGCAACATTGTTTGGATTGATATGAGGTGTATTGTCTTGAAGCGACTGGGTGTAATTTGAATTTCTTGCTTGTTCGAAACCTCCTGTTTTATATTTTACATTTAATACATTGCTTATACTAGCATTAAATCCAAAAGTGCTTTTATTTATTTTCCAAGATTTTGATCCGTTAAGATTTAACAATGTAAAATCGTTAAATTTTTCTTGTTTTAACAATGCTGCACCAATTGCTTCAGATGCTCCCGGCACAGGCACGCCTGGAGCAACGGTTACGTCATCGTAAAAACTAGCGGTTCTTGTTATAGGAGCCACATCAATATAATTGTTTGCCAAATAATTTACATTAGCACCAATTGACCAAAATTTTGGGTCTCTATACTCTAATCCTAACGACGCCGCTGTTTGTGGCATTCCTGATTGTCTGTAATTTTTAAGTTTTGCTTCTCCATAATTAATAACCGGAGAAGTATTAGTGGCTGTAGCTCGTGCGTCGACATTTAAGGAAACATTTGGATTGTTGTCATAAATATACTCGCCATAAGCACCACTTGCCGTTAGTTTTAAACTAGAAGTTATTGGGTATTCTGCACCAAACTCTAAACCAATATTTCTTTTGTTAATATTGGTAACTGTTTCGGCAACAAAGGCACTTTGTTCAATTATGGATGTTGAAGGATCGTCAACAGAAACACCGTCACCAAAGAAGAAAGAAGTTTCTGTTTGGTTTTTTATTGAGGTGTAATACGCAGTTAGTCTGGTTTTTAATTTTGGACTGTTGATAACGTAACTCACGTCAGCCGTAGATACATTTTCGTTTGTTAATCCAGACACTGTATTATTATTTATTCGTGCATTGTTAAAAACATTTCTCAAATTAGGAGCTAGTGTCATGTAACCTGCATTCAGCATTAAAAACTGTTTACCTGTAATTTTATAAGTAATGCCCCCTTTGAATCCAAAATTGTCAAAAGTCATTTTACTGCTTTTACCAAATGAGTTTGTTGGATAATAACCATTTTTAAACAATCCTTCTCTTTGATATTCTGAACGAGAGTAGTTTTGTGCCAAAAAGAAATCTACTTTTTTATAAACAAATTTAAACTGTGTAAAAGCATCTATGTTATTTGAGGTTAAGTTATAATTATAACCAAAAGCGTCTCCAACACCTACAATTCTTCCTGGATTGTTTAAATCTGATTGTTGTTGGTTATATCCCACTCCAAAAAGGGTAACATCTTTGAAATAACTTCCTCCCAAAAGATCAATCATTTTTTGATAATTGTGCGAATTCAAATTTCTGTAGGTTGCTCCAGCATTTAATACAATATGATCCGATAATTGTGTATTCAAAATGGTATTTGCCGTAAACTGTTTATCATCGGTTCTATCCTCATACAAAGTATAGTAACTGTGTCCGTCAATACTGTGCTGATTAGCGTAAACTAATCCATCCCAATTTAATTGACCATCAGCTAAAAAAGCTGCTTTTTTTAATCCGGCTTCTGTAAAATCGGGTGTATAGTTTCCATTAGTATCATATAAGGATGTTTCATAACTAGGCAAATTTTTATAATACGTTGGATCTGGATTATCAGCGCCTTGGAATGTAAGTCTACTATTGCCTATCTTTCCAAATTGATAAGAAACATTGGTATTTAAATTCGTTTTTGACGTAACTTTCCAATAATGACTTAAAATAAGAATCGGTTCCTCGATGTTTCTAATTCTTGAATTTCGTTTTCTGCCATTTTGATAACCCCAATAAGAATTGTAGGTTTCGCTTTTTAAATCGTTTACTTCCTGAGTATTTGGCGAGTTTTTCCCTCTATTATTCTGTCCCACGATTGAGGTAAAATTCAAACTGTGCTTCTCACTTAATTTTTTTTCAACACTTGCAAAAAAGGAATTAGCATTATAAGTTGTGCCCTCAAAATAACCATCATCTGTAAAACGTCTCGATGCCGAAACCACATACGCCCAACCATCTCTTCGCATGCCTGAAGCTACAGTCCCCATTAATCTACCAGTGTAATTGGTATTGGTAACGCCCGCAGATATTCTGTTCCCTGGCCTGTATATAGAAGCTCTTGTATTGATTTCGTTCGTGCCCAAAATACCTCCAAAAGAATAATCAGAAGGACCAATTCCAGTTGTAAATTCCTGATTTCTGGTTGCGTCATTCAATCCTCCCCAGTTGCTAAATTGTGGTCTTCCGTCATAAATCTTATTCATTACAATACCATTTATCATGGTAGTTCCATACTGACTATCTAAACCTCTTATTCTGAATCTTGCTTGACCCCAGTTAAAAGCTGCAGATTGTTGAAAAGCATCTCGCGAGGCTTGTAACAAACTAGAGGTGCTTTCTGATCCACTATTGTCGTCCCCTAAATCGTTATCAGTGATAGCCACTAAAGCAATTTGTTGATCTACACTTATATCTTCTTCCAAAATGATAATTCCTAAATCTAAAATTTTTCCCGAAACCACATCAACCGAAAGTAATTGGTCTTTATAACCTGTATTTCTAATTTGAAGTAATTGACTACCTGGGGCTACTTCTTTAAAAGTAAAAACTCCAGAAGCATCTGACAAGGCAGTTAAATTGGTATTTTGAATTGAAGCAACAACATTTTGTAACGGTTTTTGTGTTCTTGTGTCCAAAACTTTCCCGATAAATCCGGTACTGCTTTGAGCAAAAACAAAAACTACTTGCATCACAAATAATGTACTAATAACAAGTTTTTTCATAAATAAAATAAAATTAATTTTTAAATGATTAAACCTTAAGAAAAACTTAAAGCGGTCAAATGTACATATTTTAATAATATTATATACTTTTGGCTCGAAGTTTGTAAAAAACTTGACAATAACTTAATGTACCTTATATGAGAATTAAAAATTTTACAGTTCTTTTCTTTGTGTTATTCGCAATTTTTGGAGTAAATGGCCAAGCAAAAAAGTATATAGTGCATACCGTTGCATTCTACAATTTTGAAAATTTGTTTGACACGATTAATGAAGCAAACAATGATGAGGAATGGCTGCCAAACGGTGTTCAAAATTGGACTTCAAAAAAATACCGTCAAAAACTACATAATCTAGCAAAAGTATTATCTGAAATTGGGACAAGCGAAAACCCAAATAATTCTCCAACATTTATTGGCGGTGCCGAGATTGAAAACAGAATTGTTTTAGAGGATTTAATAAAAGAACCCGCATTAATCAATAAAGAATATGGTATAGTTCACTTTGACTCGCCTGACAAAAGAGGAATTGATGTAGCATTGTTATATCAAAAAAAACATTTTAAACCTACCAGTTACAAAAACATTCCATTGTTAATCTACAAGAACCAACTTAACAATAAAGTCAAAGAAAAAAATGAAAAAGATGATGTTGCCGACGACAAATCAGAAGTTGATAAAAATTTAGACCGAGTATTTACCAGAGATATACTATTGGTCACCGGTTTACTTGATGGTGAAGAAATTAACATTATGGTAAACCATTGGCCATCACGATCGGGTGGCGAGAAAAAAAGTTCCCCATTTCGTGAAGCCGCAGGAAGGCTAGATAGAAAAATTATGGACTCCATTTATAAAATTAATCCAAATGCTAAAATCATCAATATGGGCGATTTGAACGATGGAACCTATAATAAAAGTGTGAAAGAAGGCGTTGGCGCGAAACGCAAAAGAGAGGAAGTACAAAAATTTGGGGTGTACAATCCGTTTGAGGAAATGTTTTATAAAGGTAATGCTACATTATTTTATAGAGACGCAGGCGACATATTCGATCAAATTATGGTTTCTGAAACCTTAATCCAAAAAGACTTTTCTTCTTTCCGTTACTGGAAAGCTGGTATCTATAATAAACCCTACATGATAACCACCGTCGGACAGTATAAAGGGTATCCCTTACGACACAGTATGACCGAAATAGGCTATAGTGATCACTTTCCTGCTTACATTTATTTAATCAAGGAAACAAAATAACACATTTTAAAAGGTTAGTTAACGCTAACCTTTTTTATTTTTAGTAATTTCGTTAAAAAATTATCATGGCAATCTTGAACCCCTTTAACCTCCAAAAATGGTTAGCCGAAAACCGTCATTTATTAAAACCTCCGGTAGGTAACAAAAACCTTTATATCGATTCAGAAGATTATATTGTCATGATCGTTGCTGGTCCCAATGCCCGAAAAGACTATCATTATAACGAAACCGAAGAATTGTTTTACCAACTCGAAGGCGACATCACGGTATATGTTCAGGACAGTGGCGAAAAGAGAGCCATGAAACTATCAGCCGGAGATATGTATTTACATCCCGCAAAAACACCACACTCACCAAACAGAACTGAAGGTTCCATTGGTTTGGTCATCGAGAGAAAACGTGTTGGTTCTAATGCAAAAGACGGTTTGCTTTGGTTTTGTGACCACTGCAACCACAAACTTTACGAAGTTTATTTCCCTCTTACCGATATCGAAAAAGATTTTCTGCAACATTTCGAACATTTCTACAACACCAAAACTTTAAAAACCTGCGACAAATGCGGAACCATAATGGAATCCGACTCGCAGTTTATAGCTAAATAATTTTTAGGAGCAATCCTGCCTGCCGATAGGCAGGTTCCAGCTGTCCACTATATCTTTTTTATCCTGAACTTTTTTCAGGATTCTGAAACAAGTTCAGGATAAAAAGGAAGCCGTTTCCATCTGGGCTAAAAATCAAAATAATCAGTTACTTTTGCAATCACTATTTTTTTTAAACAAACCTAAATACAATGGCATCAATAGCACAAGAATTCGGTATGACCGAAGCATTAAAAGCTTTAGGAATTACAACAATAAACCAAGGAACCTCAACAGGACAAAACCACTTTTCTAACGGAGAAATCCTCGAAAGTTATTCGCCAGTAGACGGTCAACTCATTGCAAGTGTAAAAACATCAACCGCCGCCGATTATGACAAAGTGATGCAATCAGCAAACGAAGCTTTTAAAACGTTCAAACATATGCCTGCGCCACAACGTGGCGAAATTGTGCGTCAGTTTGGAGAAAAATTACGTAAAAACAAAGAAGCTTTAGGGAAATTGGTTTCCTATGAGATGGGAAAATCGTTGCAGGAAGGTTACGGCGAAGTCCAGGAAATGATTGACATCTGCGATTTTGCTGTTGGTCTTTCCCGTCAATTACATGGATTAACAATGCACTCTGAACGTCCCGGACACAGGATGTACGAGCAATACCATCCACTGGGAATTGTAGGAATCATTTCTGCATTTAACTTCCCTGTAGCCGTTTGGGCTTGGAACACAGCATTAGCCTGGATATGCGGTGACGTTTGTGTTTGGAAACCTTCCGAAAAAACACCGTTGTGTGGCATTGCTTGTCAAAATATTATTGCCGAGGTACTCAAGGAAAACAACCTTCCTGAAGGAATTTCATGTTTAATAAATGGTGATTATAAAATAGGAGCATTAATGACTTATGACAATCGAATTCCTTTAATTTCGGCTACAGGTTCTACTCGGATGGGGAAAATTGTAGCGCAAGCGTGTGCCGCCCGTTTAGGAAAATCACTTTTAGAATTAGGAGGAAACAATGCCATTATTGTTACGCCAGATGCTGATGTAAAAATGACGGTTATCGGAGCGGTTTTTGGAGCGGTTGGAACGGCAGGACAACGTTGTACTTCTACTCGTAGACTAATCATCCACGAAAGTATGTATGACAAAGTTCGTGATGCACTCGTTTCTGCTTACGGACAATTAAAAATTGGAAATCCATTAGATCAAAAAAATCATGTTGGTCCACTTATCGACAAACATGCTGTTGAAATGTATAACAGCGCCTTATCAAAAGTTGTTGAACAAGGTGGAAAATTATTAGTTGAAGGCGGCGTTCTTTCGGGAACTGGTTACGAAAGTGGATGCTATGTAAAACCCGCCATTGCCGAAGCTAACAACTCATTTGAAATTGTACAACACGAAACTTTTGCGCCTATTTTATATTTACTTAAATATTCGGGCGATGTTACAAATGCCATTGCGCTTCAAAACGGAGTGGCTCAAGGATTATCATCCTCCATTATGACCAACAATTTGCGTGAAGCCGAAGCATTCCTATCGGTAGCAGGTTCAGATTGTGGAATCGCCAATGTTAATATAGGAACTTCGGGTGCCGAAATTGGTGGCGCTTTTGGTGGTGAAAAAGAAACTGGTGGCGGACGCGAATCTGGTTCAGATGCTTGGAAAGTATACATGAGAAGACAAACCAATACCATCAATTATACGACAAGTTTACCCTTGGCACAGGGAATAAAATTTGATTTGTAGTTTTTGAAGAAGAAAGATTAAAGAAAAAAAAGCGTCCTGCTATTGGGACGCTTTTTTAATTTTATTAAATTTAAGTTTCGAAGAAACCTTTTATAAATTGAAAGAAGCACCTATTTGAAACACAAACTGATTGTTGTATTCCTCAAATCCATAGGAGTTTGCATTGTATTTTGCCAAAGGAATCCCCGCTTCTGTATATACTCCAAATCCATTTGTAAAGAAATACCTGAAACCTAAATGTGCTCCAAAATTTCTTGTGCCTAAATTTAACCCAGGATAAATATCCATCGCTTTATCTAGTTTAAAAACATTTCCCAAATTAGCATTAAAACGAACTTTGGCATCAGCTCTGTCGGCAAAAGTTGGTTTAACTCCAGCAACTTCTTGAACGGAGAGCAAATAGGAAGCAACAAATCCGTACGACATGTTTTCTCCAATACCAAAATCGGTAGAGATATTTATTCCCGTTCCGTGGTTTTGAATATTTAAACCAACCTGTGCTTTAATATCGCCTTTCCCTTTGAATGCTTGTGCATTTGCTAAATTTACTATAGCAATGGTAACAATTATAATTATTTTTTTCATTTCGTTAAAAGTTTATTTGTGTGCAAATATAAAGATTTCAATACTCTGAAATCAAAAATCGCCATTCATAATTAAAAAATTTAATTCCTTCCTTTTTCATTAAAATACAAATCGCTCAAGGGTTCACTTTGCCAAAACTCTTTAGAATCTACATCCATAATGGTAAGCGATCCTTTGAAGGCAGCTCCAGTATCAACATTCCAAATACAGGCTTTTTGAACAGGAATGGTTTCATTAATCTTGGTTACTGGTGTGTGCCCAATGTATATTTCGTTGTACAACGTTAGTCTTTTTGGGTAATAAAAACTGTTTTTAGGAATTGACAAATCCAAACATAAAGCTGTTTCCCAAAGTGTTCTGTCCCAATAAAAAAGCCGTGGAAAGTATTCATACGCTACGCCATTCATACTGGTAAATCCGGCATGAATAAATAATCGATTTTGCTCATCTAGATGATAATTCTTCAAGTTTTTTAAAAACTCAATGTGACTGTTTTTTGTAGTAGCGTTCACTATTGCATATGCCGTTACGGTTGACTCTCCACCATGTTTATACCACTCACGATTGTCTTTGCTGTCTGCTAACCATTTATAAACCAATTCATCATGATTGCCTTTGATGAAAATGCAGTGTTGCTTTTTATTCAAAGCTATTAAATAATCAAGTACTTGCGGCGATTCGCTCCAGCCGTCAACATAATCCCCGAGGAAAATTAGGGTATCGTTTTTAGAAACGTTGGCTCGTTCCATAATTTGATGTAATGCCCGCAAACCGCCGTGGATGTCGCCGATTACTAGTGTTCTGTTCATGTTTTAATTATTGTGGCAGGTGGTTGTTTTAATTTGGCAGGAGGGTATTTTACTCTGGCAGGTGCTTATTTTATTTTGGCAGGAGGGTATTCTAGTTTTGCGGGTGGATATTTCATTTTATCTGTTGATTATTCTAGTCTGTCGGGTGCTTGTTTTGTTTTAGCAGGTGGTTATTTATGTTTAATTGGAGCTTATTCTAGTTTTTATAGAGAGATTCGAAGGGTTTTCACAAAGATTTGCAAAGTTTTTATTTGGTCTTATTTTTAGTTTTTGATTTGCTAATTTAGATAAATATAATGATTGTTGAATCTTGTTAAAAAAAATCCCCTCTTTTTATGGAGGGGAAGTTTTTTTATTTGACTTTTTTAAATTTTATTCTTGATACTGCTTTGTACTCTGTGGAATTGGCATCGAGGATGGTGAAGAGGTAGTCTTTTGCGGCATTGGCGTTATCGACTAGGTTTAGACTGGCATTATACATGGTGTTGTTTCTGGTGGTTCGAGCTGTGTTGAGTGGTGGCTTATGCTCCGTTAATTCCATAGAAATCGCCTACATCATTACTTATTGAAATAGAAATAAGCAAACTTTCAGCAGAGGATCAAATATTCATGTTCGGAAAAGAATTTGCCAAAATTACTTCTGATGAAAAACTAGTTTTCATTCAAGACCAAGATTATATTTTTAGTATTGACACTATGATTTATTTAGAACTAGATATGGGTTTCCGAATGATAAAAAGAGGTAGTTATCACTTGCAAATAATGAAAGACAAAGTACAGGTTACTATCAATCTGTCATCCTCCAGATAATATAATTTAAAAGCAATAATTTTAAAATAACGCATTATGAAAAAGGCAAAATACATATTGGTATTACTACTACTGCTTAATAAAGCAGCAGCCTTTTCGATGGTGGTTATTAACACCCCAATGAAATCATTACCGCTTTAATTGAAGAGATTAAAGCAGTCAATTTAAAATATGAAGTGTTGTTATTGGACAAACAATACAAATTAAACAAAATAAACAAAGCGCTTACTGTAGCATTTGGAACTGACCAAAAAATAGATTTACTAATCAAAAAAGACAAAATTACTTCTGAAATTAAAACGTTAATGATTGAAAATTCAGGAGAAATTTCTAAAATCAGGTATTTAAAAGGATTGCAAATTATCAAGATTCTGTATGAAAAATTATTGGGTTTAGAACATCATTTTGCATCAGTAGCGTCATTGAACGAAATCAATAAAATTTCAAATCCCAACCAATATCCCGAATTTGAAAAACTCAAAGATTTAATTGCATCCAAAAAGGATAAAAAAAGGCTATTGATTTAACCTCTGTTCTAGGCTCTAATACCATAGTATCACTAGTGCAACCGTTTACCAACATGATAGGTTCCGCATTGTCGAAAGATAATAAAGAAAAAGAGCTGGCAAAAGCAGAATGCATTATTGATTTCACCCTGCGAATGCAAAATGATTTGAACACCATTTATTTTGAAACCTCATTTTTGCAAAAAAGCAACGACAGAATGAAGCTCGATATTGAGCTGCTTTTTAAAGATTATACAAAACCCATAGGTTATGAATCCACTTTAGCGCAATGTCGCTCAAACGATGATTGGGAAACAATTGTGCAAAAAATGGAAGATTATTTAACTAAGATAAAAATTACCGTAGGATTACAGCAACACAAAATGCAAATAAACCTAGAGTTTCCTATTGATAGATTGCTACAATTTATTGGACAGTACAACAGTTTTATAGATCAGGGCGGAAAATTTTACGAAAAATTTAAAATTATTTTAAACAGTTATCAAAACCAAAAACAGTGCGAAAGTAAGTTGCCTATAGAATATAAAAAACTTAAAGCCGATATTGATATTGCTATCGACAAATTTAACGTTGCCTAGAAACTTGTTGAGGTTAATGGTTCAAAAATGAAAGAAATTCTATATGGCATAAATGAGTTTGATTGATGTAATTGTTTTGTTGGAAGTATATTAATTTTTTTCTGAAGAAAACGACAGTCTGCAGCTGTCGTTTTTTTAATCCCGCTTTAATTATATTTCATTTTTCTCAAAACCCGCATGGCTTCTTTAAAACTCATGTAAACAGCGGCTTTTTTATTTGCTTTTAATAGCGGTTTTGCATCAATCAATTTTTGTTTGGCGTCTTCAAAACCATTGAGATAGCATATCATCAACGTAGACGAAAGGTTTTCCAAATCTTTTTCTTCCCGTTCTGATAATGCGATTCCTCTTTGGAGTTTAGTAATCAAAGCTACATTGGAATTATAAATATGGTGCAACATTTTTTTGTTGAATGCTGGTGGCTCAAAAAGCATTTTGTTTTCAATTTTATAATAACCGTTATCAAAAAAAGAAATTTTTTGCTGTTCGAGCGGATAATAGCTCGTTTTGTCATTCAATCCCAAGGGAACATATTCAATAATCGTAAAACTTTCTTCGTCATAGCTAATAGATACCACATCGAGCGCCGAATAAAATAGTTTTACTTGCTCGTTTATCAATTCAATATCAACTCTTGAAAGATAAGTGCTGTCTCTAATTTTTTTTGGATTTCCCGCCCAGCATATCACAAACAATTCTTTAAAAACTTTGTATTGCGAAACCATGTCGCCGTGGCGCTCAATCATAAAATTCATAACCCCATCCAGCGTGTAAGCAATGCTATTGCGCGAACTGTTTTCAATACTGATTACGGTTTCAATATTTTGCTTTGAGTACGAAATTTTATCTTCTGTAGGCACCGAATTGCTTCCAACCCTCACAAAAACGGAACCTGCAAAAATGGTATGAATGTTTTTCTTAAAAAACGAAGTCTTATGTTTGGGTTTTATGGTTACCAAACCTACTACTCTATCCTTGGGCAAATTCGGAAACGGTACATTTTCGTACTGAATTTTGGGTGGATTTTCGAGATACGCATTCACCAAATTCTGAATCCTACTATCATCAAAAAAATCATCGCCAGTTATTTCATTGTCTAAATCCTCAACGCCAACCACGATGTAAGAATTATTCGAAGGATTAGAGTTTGACAACGCACAAATGTGTTTCAAAAATTTGGCTTTCCCCTCTTTAGTATGCAAATTCAACTGGCGCTTCTTATCATAAAAGCTACACTCATCGTTGTGAGCGAGTAGGTTTTTTATAAGAAGGCGTTTGTTTATCATTTGGTTTACGGCACTTTATTTCCCATACTTTCTGCCCAAATAGCAAACCAATCTTGTTGTTCGAGTTGCAATTCTGTAGCTTTCATCAAGGCTTGAATTCGGGCAATGTTTACCGTTCCTGCTACCGGAATTACTTTGGCAGGATGTTTCAAAATCCAAGCTAATAATATGGTGTCGGCACCCAAATGGTATTTGTCTACCAATTGTACTAATAGATTTTTGAGTCGTCTAGTTTGCTCAATGTCTTCTCTAAAAACGGTTCCTAACGGATTCCAGCTCATGGGACGGATATTGTGCAGTTGCATATAATCAAAACTTCCGTCAAGCATAGCCTCGTGATGTGTTGCCGAAAACTGTACTTGGTTATAACTGATGGTTGTTTTTTGTCTAATTAATTCGGTTTGAGAAGCGGTGAAATTGGAAACGCCAAAATCAATAATCTTGCCTTCTTGTTTCAATTTGGTAACGGCTTTGGCAATTTCATCTGCTTGCATTAAAGGGCTTGGACGATGCAACAATAAAACATCTAAATAATCGGTTTGAAGATTTCTTAAAGAATTCTCAACCGACCAAATTATGTAAGCTGCTGAATAATCATAATGTTTGACTGGGTTGTTTTTATATCCTTTACTTTTTATGCCGCATTTTGAAATTAATTGAATTTTTTCTCTAGAAATTTTGCTTTCGCCAAAAGCTTTTCCAAATTGTGCTTCGGTGGTGTAATCGCCATAAATATCGGCGTGGTCAAAGGTTGTAATTTTATTTTCGATACATATATGGATGAGATGCTCCATCTCATGAACCGAAAGTTTTTTGTCCCAAATTCCCCAATTCATAGTTCCAGCAATAATGGACGATAATTGTGTTTTCATTTTTATTTTTCTTTAGTTGTGAAGAAGTTGGCTTTTTAAAATTAAAAAAAATCTATTTTTGTCACCGAAAAATCTCTAAATCAGATTTGGTCTTAAAATTATGAAAAGAAAATCATAAATCATCCTTAAAATAGGGATGATTACAAAAGTTTTAACGGATTATTAACATCGTGTAAGAGATAAAATTTTGATTTTTGAACGGTAAAATCAAAAAGATTATACATTAGAATAAATAGAGTAACTATGGAAGAAAATGCTACAGCTCTAGACATTAGAGCTATTAATGAAAAAATAGAAAGAGAAAGTGCTTTTATTGATTTATTAACAATGGAATTGAACAAGGTCATCGTAGGTCAAAAACACATGATAGAACGCTTGTTGATTGGACTACTTGGTCAAGGTCATATCCTGTTAGAAGGAGTTCCAGGGTTAGCAAAAACTTTGGCAATAAATACTTTATCACAAGCTATTCACGGGAGCTTTAGCCGTATACAATTTACTCCAGATTTATTGCCAGCAGACGTTATCGGAACGATGATTTATAACATCAAAGCCAACGAATTTTCCATTAAAAAAGGACCTATATTTGCCAATTTTGTTTTAGCCGATGAGATTAATCGTGCCCCAGCCAAAGTACAATCGGCGTTGTTAGAAGCCATGCAGGAAAAGCAAGTAACTATTGGCGATACAACATTCAAATTAGACAAACCTTTTTTAGTTCTTGCCACTCAAAACCCTATTGAACAAGAAGGAACCTATCCGTTGCCCGAAGCACAAGTCGATCGTTTTATGCTCAAAACCGTTATCGATTATCCAAAAATGGATGAAGAAAGATTAGTTATCCGCCAGAATTTAAAAGGGGCATACGAAAAAGTAAATGCGGTAATTTCTGTTGAACAAATCCTAAAAGCACAAGAAGCGGTTCGCGAAGTGTATATGGACGAAAAAATCGAAAAATATATTTTAGATATTGTCTTTGCTACTCGTTTTCCAGAAAAATATAAACTCGAAAGTTTAAAACCACTCATCAGTTTTGGTGCTTCGCCACGTGGAAGTATCAACCTGGCAACAGCCGCAAAATGTTATGCTTTTATCAAACGTCGTGGTTATGTAATTCCAGAAGATGTTCGCGCCGTTGTACATGACGTATTGCGCCACAGAATTGGAGTTACCTATGAAGCAGAAGCAGAAAACATTACCTCTGTTGACATCATCAACAAAATAGTAAACGAAATAGAAGTACCTTAATAGTCATAAAGTCAAAAGTCCAACGTCGTAAAGTACCGACATTAAGACATTTGACATTAAGACATTCGACTAAATGATGGAAACAAAAGACCTTCTCAAAAAAGTTCGTAAAATCGAAATCAAAACCAGAAGATTGAGTGATCATATCTTCTCGGGCGAATACCACACGTCTTTTAAAGGTCGTGGGATGACTTTTTCGGAAGTGCGTCAATACCAATTTGGCGATGATATTCGTGCCATCGATTGGAACGTAACCGCACGTTACAACGAACCGTATGTCAAAGTTTTTGAAGAAGAACGCGAATTGACCATGATGTTGATGGTCGACATTTCGGGTTCAGAAAGTTTTGGAACCAAAAATCAATTGAAGAGTGAAATTATTACCGAAATTGCGGCAACCTTGGCTTTTTCTGCGACCCAGAACAATGATAAAATTGGTTTGATTTTATTTTCAGACCAAATTGAATTATACATTCCCCCTAAAAAAGGGAAATCTCACGTTTTGAGGATTATCCGTGAGCTAATTGAATTCCAGCCTAAAAGCAAAAAAACAGATTTATCACAAGCCTTGAAATTCCTATCGAGTACGCAGAAAAAGAAAGCGATTGTATTTGTGATTTCTGATTTTATGGTGGATGAAGATTATGAAAAAACCTTGAAAATTGCATCAAAAAAACACGATTTGACTGGCATACGAGTGTATGACATTCGTGAGGAGAAAATGCCAAACATTGGTATGGTCGAAATGGAAGATGCAGAAACCAGAGAAATTTTAGTCGTAAACACTGGTTCAAAAAAAAACCGTTTGAGCTATGAACAGCACTATCGAGACAAAGTAAATTACTTCAAGGATGTCTTTTCAAAATGCGGTTCGGGAACTGTAAATACAAGAGTTGACGAAAGTTATGTGACAAAATTATTGGGTTATTTTAAATCCAGATAATAATTTAAGATTGATGATTAACGATTTGAGAATGCATATTTATAAAAACATAAAATTAATAAACATGTATTAGAATAAAGATTAATTGATTTTGCTGCTAATGTAATTTTGTTTTCGAATGCAATTGAAAAATCATACACAGGAAATCATTTGGGATCACAAATTATTCGTTCTTCTTCTTCTCTTACATTAAATTATGGATAAGCTCAAAGCGCAGAAAGTCCGTAAGATTTTATTCATAAAATGGGAATATGCCCCAAAGAGTTAAGAGAAACTTTTAATTGTTTGAAAATTATTAAAAGGCAAAACTAACATCCAATATAGAATTGATTATTAAATTAAAAACAGAAGCCAACGAACTTATTTCAATCTTTGTTTCAAACATTAAAACAGCTAAAACAAACTCTGAAATCAAAAATCGTTAATCTTCAATCAACAATGAAAATAAAGTTATACATATTATTTTTTCTACTTTCAACCACGCTTTTTGCCCAAAAGGTCACAACTGCTGTTAATGTTACTAAAAACAAAATCGGCGCCGAATTCAAGTTAACGTTGAAAACGGATGTTGATACATTATCGAAAGTAAAATTTCCGGAAGCCAAAAATTTTGGTGATTTAGAAGTAATTCAATCGTATAAAATTGACACCGTTAAAAATGGCGCACGGTATCAATTAGTAAAAAAATATGGGTTAACCCAATTTGATTCAGGGAAATATCTTATTCCAAGAATTCCTGTTTTGATTAACGGGAAATCTGTTTTTTCGGATAGTATCAAAGTAGAAGTCAATAATATCATAGTTGATACACTTAAGCAAAAGATGTACGACATAAAGGATATTGCTATAGTTGAAAGTCCGTTAGGGACTTGGTGGATTTACCTTTTAATCTTGTTAGCAATAGGAATTGCTGGTTATTTCATTTATCAATTCATCAAAAAAAGACAAACTAAACCAAAAGTTGAAGAAATAGTTTTCAAATCACCAATCGAAAAAGCAACGACTTTATTACAACAATTAGAAACCAAAGAACTTTGGCAAAAAGGTGAAATCAAGCATTATTATTCGGAACTTACAGATATTGCACGTAATTATATTGAGGAAGAAATTCATATTCCCGCCATGGAAAGCACAACTTCTGAACTGATTGAAGGATTGCGAAAAGCGGCCAAACAAAAGAAACTGAAACTCTCCAACGAAACAGTGGAAAATCTCGAAAAAGTTTTAATGCAAGCCGATTTGGTAAAATTTGCCAAAATAAAACCGTTAGATTATGAAATTGAAGAAGATAAAAAACGTATTTCAAGCTCCATCGTAATCATTCATAAATCGATTCCGGAAGTTGTAGAAAATGATGATGAATTGACGTTATGGAACGAACAACAGAAAGAATTGGCGCGTTTACAAAAACTGAAAAAACAAAAGCGCGTTCGAATTATTTCCACTATTGGAATCGTATTCGGAATGCTGTTGCTTTTTATTTTAGGCTTGATTTATTTCAAAGGATTTGACTATGTAAAAGATAATTTCCTTGGTCATCCAACCAAAGATTTAGTTGAAGGTCAATGGGTTTATAGCGAATATGGAAATCCTGGCGTAAGAGTAGAAACACCAAAAGTATTGAAGCGAATTGATGCCACAAAAACACTTCCTACAGACGCTATGGCGTTGATAAAGGAGATGCAGACTTTTGGTTACGGTAGCCTGTTGGAAGATTTCTACCTGTCGGTTTCAACAGTAACTTACAAACAGGAAACGCAAATAGATTTAGATAAAACCGCCGAAGGTTACCTTAAAATTATGGAAGCACAAGGCGCACAAAATATCGTCGTGAAAACAGAAGATTTCAATACGCAAAAAGGAATATCAGGTAAAAAAGCATACGGAACGATGACTGTTTTAAATAAAATAAAAGGGAAATCAACAAAAATGTATTACGAAGTATTGCTTTTCAGTCAAAATGGTGGCTTGCAAACTATAATGGTAATGCATCGCGAAGAAGATAAATACGGACATCAGATTGCCGAAAGAATGTTGAACTCGGTCGAATTACAAACAGCACAACAATGAAAGAGGTTAGTTTTTTAAATCCTGAATTTTTCTGGTTGTTTTTAGTACTTCCTGCGGCACTATTGTGGCAAATTTGGAAAAGAAAACAGCAAAGTGCTACTTTGAAAATAAGTTCGGTAAAAGGTTTCAAAGCTCAAAAATCTTTCTTGGCTAAACTAAAACCTTTTTTGTTTGTAATACGATTATTAGCATTAAGTTCGTTGATTATCGCCATGGCTCGACCAAGAAAAGTGGATATTAGCAGCCAAACCAAATCGACCAAAGGAATAGATATTGTCATGGCAATTGACGTTTCAGGAAGTATGCTTGCCAAAGATTTAAGTCCAAACCGAATGGAAGCCTTGAAAAAAGTAGCTGAAAACTTTGTAGAAGGACGCCCAAATGACCGAATCGGACTTGTAGTTTATGCCTCGGAAGCGTATACGAAAACGCCTGTTACAAGCGACAAAGCCATTATTCAGCAAGCTATCAAAAGTATTAAATACGACAATGTTTTGCAGGACGGAACCGGAATCGGAATGGGTTTAACCACTGCCGTCAATCGTTTGAAAGACAGCAAAGCCAAAAGCAAAGTTATTATTCTAATGACAGATGGCGTAAATAACGCCGGTTTTATAGAACCAGAAACGGCGTCGCAAATTGCAAAAGAATACGGAATCAAAGTGTATACCATCGGAATTGGAACCAATGGCAATGCGATGTTTCCATATGCTTATGCTCCTGGTGGTGGATTTTTATTCCGGATGATGCCTGTTGAAATTGATGTGAATTTATTACAGACAATTGCCCGAAATACTGGTGGAAAATATTTCAGAGCCAGTAGCAATAGCAAATTAGAATCGATTTATAAGGAAATCAACAAACTAGAAACTACCGAAATTCAGGAGCTAAAATTCTATGATTATGATGAAAAATACAGATTGTTTGTTTGGATTGCCGGGATTTTAGTTTTGTTGGAATTTGGTTTACGAAATACAATTTATAGAAGTTTTATTTAGAGAATATGTACGAGTTAGAAGAAAAATGGTATTTATACTTTTTGTTTGTCATTCCAGTGATGACGCTACTTTTCCTGTACATTCAATTCTGGAAAAGGAAGAAACAACGGGAGTTTGGCGATTTGGATTTAATCAAAAAATTAAGCCCGGAAAAATCAGCTTTCAAACCTGTTTTGAAATTAGTTGTAGTTTTATTGGCATTGACTTGTTTGATTATTGGATTGGTTAACCCAAAAATAGGAACTAAAATGGAAACCGTAAAACGCGAGGGAATTGATATTATTTTTGCGCTTGACGTTTCTAAAAGTATGCTTGCAGAAGATGTGGCACCAAGTCGTTTAGAGAAAAGCAAGCAATTGGTTTCACAGATTATCAATAATTTGGGCAGTGACCGAATTGGAATCATTGCGTATTCCGGAAGTGCTTTCCCTGTTTTACCTATTACTACGGATTATAATGTTGGAAAAATGTTTTTGCAAACCATGAATCCCGGAATGATTTCGGCACAAGGAACCTCGATTGACCAAGCGATTAATCTGGCTGTCACCTATATCGATAAAAAAGATAAAACCAACAAGCTCTTAATCATTATTACCGATGGTGAGGATCATTCCGATGCGGCTGCCGATGCTGCCGAAGAAGCTAAAAAAGTTGGTTTGAAAATAATGACAATCGGTGTTGGAACCGAAAAAGGCGGGACGATTCCGTTGAAAAAAAATGGAGTTGTCGAAAGTTTTCAACGCGACCAAAATGGCGAAGTGGTCATTACCAAAAGAAACGCAGAAGTGTTGAGAACCATTGCCAAAAGAGCCGGTGGCGGTTATGTTGACGGGAACTCTACCAAAGAAGTTTTGGATTATGTGAAACACGCATTAGACAATATCCAAAAAACAGAATTTGAAAGCACACAAATGACCGACTTCAAATCGCAGTTTCAATGGTTTTTAGGATTTGGTTTTTTCTTGATGTTGTTGGATGTTTTCTTGTTGGAGAAAAAGACAAAATGGGTAAAAAAGATGAATTTATTTAATGAAAAAGATAATTAGATAAAAGACTGATAGATGATAGACCGAAACAAATATGCGACCCTGATTTTTATTGTTTTATGTTCCTTTTTGGCGAAAGCACAAGACAAGGAAAAGGACAATCATTTGCCAAAAGGAAACGATTTTTTTGTCGAAAAAAGATATGCTGATGCCGAAGCCGAATATCGGATTTCAGAATCTAAAAACCCAAAAAAAACTATTGCATCCTACAATTTAGGAAATGCTGTTTACAGACAAAATCAATCTAGCGAAGCCAAATATCACTACGCCAAGGCTTTAAAAAATGCCAAGTCGAGGTCCGAAAAACATCAAGCATTTCATAATATTGGAAACACGTTGATGAAAGATAAAGATTATGCTGGCGCTGTCGAAGCCTTTAAAAATGCTTTACGAAATAATCCAGCTGATGAACAAACTCGTTATAATTATGCTTTAGCCAAAAAGATGCTGAAAGATAATCCTCCGAAGAAAAACGACAAAAAAGACAAGGACAAAAAGGATAAGAACAAAGAGAAAAAAGACGATAAAGACAAAGATAAAAAGGAGGACAAGAAAGACGGAAAAGACAAAGACAAGGATAAAAAAGACGGCGATAAGAATAAGGATAACAAAGAGAATAAAGATCAAAATCAGGGAAAACCACAACCGCAGCCTGGCGGTATTTCAAAACAACGCCTAGAGAATTTATTAGACGCGGTAAACAACGAAGAGAAAAAAATTCAGGATAAAGTAAACAAACAAAAAGTACAAGCCAATCCTAAAAAAGCTGAAAAAGATTGGTAATCAATTTGAAAATTATATATTTTGAAGATTTGAAAATGAAAAAAGTAGTTATTTTAATTTTACTCATTTTGGGGAATTCTCTTTTTGCTCAAGTGCAATTTGAAGCAAAAGTGAGTAAGAATTCTTTGGGACTGAACGAACGACTTCGCATTGATTTTACAATGAATGCCGATGGCGATAATTTTGTGCCGCCCAATTTTGAAGCCTGCGGTTTTAAGGTCGTTGGTGGACCAAGTCAATCAGTAAGTCAATCGTGGATAAACGGAAAAAGCTCTTTCAACAAATCGTATATTTATATTTTATTGCCTACACAAAAAGGAGCTTTAACCATCAAACAAGGCTCCATCGAAATTAATGGTCAGACTTATAAAACGTTGCCCATAAAAATCAATGTTAGCAATGCTGTGGAGATTCCAAAAGATCCAAACGATGCTCCAGCCATCAGTGCAAATGATAATATATATTTGGTTGCTGATATTTCAAAAACCAATCCATACCTCAACGAACCTATAACTGTTGTTTACAAATTATACTTTAGTTACAACATTGGCATCTCGAATTGGCGCGAGCTGAACAAACCAAAATACAATGATTTTTGGAGCCAAAATATTGATGTAAAACAATTAGTGCCGCAAGACGGCACATTCAAAGGCGAACGTTATCGTTATGTGGTATTGCGAAAAACAGTTTTGTATCCACAAAAATCTGGCAAATTGGAAATTGAACCGCTTTCACTTGATATTGATTGCCAAGTCCCAACCAACAGAAGAAATTTTTGGGGACAACCCTTAATGACTCAAGATAGTAAGCGCGTTTCTGCAGGAAGCAAAGTAATCAATGTTCGTGCCTTGCCAGAAACTGGAAAACCCGAAGCCTTTTCTGGTGCTGTTGGTCATTTTGATTTCAAAGTAAACCCTTCAAAAACAGTTTTGAAAAATGGGGAATCCTTTGATTTAGATATCAGTGTGGTTGGAACAGGAAACTTAAAATTATTTACGCTCCCAAAACCCGTTATGCCTTCAGCTTTAGAGATGTACGATCCTGTTAATAACGAAAATGTAACTACACCGTTAACAGGAATGACAGGAAAAATTTCTGATAAATACACTATAATTCCTCAATACAAAGGTAATTATCAAATCAAACCATTGCAATTTACCTATTTTGATTTGGGCACTTCACATTATAAAACCATTACATCCAAACCTTTAACCATTACGGTGTTGGAGGGTCCAAGCGTGGCAAGTTCGCAAAAAACAAACCCGAATAATGTTTCCAAAACGAAATTTGAAGTGGCTAAATCATTTGCTTATAACAAACAAGTAGCCCATTTGAAACCTATCAAAAAAGATGCTTTTCTAGGTTCGGGATTATTCTATTCTTTACTGATTTTACCTTTTTTGGCAATTCCATTTTTGATTGTAGCCAGAAGAAAAAAAGAAGAAATGGACAATGATATTATGGGAAACAAAATCAAGAAATCGAATGCGTTAGCTAAAAAATACTTGGGATATGCCAAAAAACAGTTAGGCAACAAAGAACCATTTTATATTGCACTTGAAAAAGCCATGCACAATTTCTTAAAAGCCAAGATTAATTTAGAAACATCGGAAATGAGCAAAGAAAAAATAGCAGAATTATTGCTTTCGCGAAAAGCAAATGCAGCAACAATCTCCGAGTTTATTCATCTAACCGAAAATTGTGAATTGGCTCGTTATGCGCAATCTTCTGAAACGGCAATTCAGCAAGATTATGAGAAAGCCGTTGAAATTATTTCTGAATTGGAAAAGCAACTTAAATAATTGACAATTAAATAAAAATGAAAAAAATACTATCCATATTCCTTTTAATTTCCCAAATTTTATTGGCTCAATCTGCTTTTGACCAAGGAAATCAATATTATCAAAAAGAAAATTATCAAGCGGCTATCACTAGTTTTGAAAACATTTTAAATTCGGGAAAACAATCGGCAGAATTGTATTTTAACATCGGGAACTGTTATTACAAACTGCACAAAGTAGCACCTGCGATATACAATTACGAGAAAGCATTGTTGTTAAGTCCAAACGATACCGAAATCAAAACCAATTTAGAATTTGCCCGAAAAATGGCAATTGATGATATAAAAGTAATCCCCAAAGTAGGTTTAAACAAAATTATTTTAGCCCTTACTTCAAAATACCATTATGATACTTTGGCTTGGATTGCTGTCATGTTTGCGATTTTATCGTTACTGTTTTTTATTGGTTTTTATTTTTCAAAAAAAGTCATTTTAAAACGCGTTTTTTTCATCGGAATGTTTCTTTGGATTATTTTAATTTGTTTGAGCACTGTCTCTGGTTTTTATGAAAAAATGAGAGTCGACAACGAAAAACCGGCTATTATTTTTGCTGAAACTACGCCTTTAAAAAGTGAACCAAAAACTGGTGGGCAGGATACAGCTCTATTGCATGAAGGCACAAAAGTGTATATTCTAGAAAGTATTGCGAATTGGGAAAAAGTCGAACTTACGGACGAAACAGTAGGCTGGATTGACGAAAGCGCCAGTAAGGAAATTAAAAATTAGTATTGAATGCTTGGATATTGCTGCGCAATCTGTTTTCAATCGTTAACTTTGTATTCTTAATTTTATCGCGATTGAGCGTTTCAAAAATCTCAAATCGTTAATCAACAATCCCAAATCAAATGTCAAGAGACGAACAATTAAAAAATCGGTGGAACAACGTAGTGCAAATACTTTCCAATCAATTTGCTGAAGGAGATGTGCTTGATTTGGATGCAATTATCTATTTAATAGGCGTGCAGGAATTAGGAAAAGTGCACCAATCCTTCGAAAAGGACGAAAAACTCAACCTAATGCACATCGCTATCTGCCGATTGTTAGAACCTTACGGCTTTTACGAATTTGATTTTGTCGATAAAGAAGGTTGGCCACATTATAAAGTTAAAGAAGAACTCCCGCCATTGAGAGCTGGCGAACAATCGATTTTGATGAAAGAAGCTATCGTAAGTTATTTTTTGGAGAAAGAAGTAATAAAGTAATTTGTTATTAGTAACCGGTAATTAGACAAAGTATGTCACTATTTATTTCTTAAACTAATCGCTAATCACCGATCACTAATCACTAAAAAATCTTAAATTTGCAACTTTACAAATTGACCGATGATAGACAAGATTAAAGAAAACATTGAAGAAGCTAAAGCATTCAGCACCAATAACAAGGAAGTTTTAGAATATTTTCGTATAAAATTTTTAGGTAGTAAAGGCTTGTTAAAAGAGTATTTTGCCGAATTTAAAAACACTCCTAACGACCAAAAAAAGGAATTCGGGCAAGTTATCAACACGCTGAAATTGGTTGCCGAAGAAAAAGTAAAATCCATTCAAGAGGAGTTGGAAAGTAAGGAAGAAGTCAAAGGGATTTATAATGATTTATCTCGTCCTGCTGAACCCGTTACTATCGGTTCTCGTCATCCTATTTCACTGGTAAAAAATCAAATTATTGATATTTTTTCTACCATTGGATTCAACGTTTCCGACGGTCCAGAAATAGAAGACGATTGGCACAATTTTACGGCTTTGAATTTGCCAGAATACCATCCTGCTCGTGATATGCAAGATACGTTTTTCATCCAGACCAATCCTGATGTTTTATTGCGCACGCATACTTCATCGGTTCAAGTTCGTTACATGGAAAACAATAAACCGCCCATTAGAACCATTTCTCCAGGAAGAGTTTTTCGTAACGAAGCGGTTTCCTCCCGTTCGCATTGTATTTTTCACCAAGTGGAAGGATTATACATTGATAAAGAGGTTTCATTTGCCGATTTGAAGCAAACGCTTTTATATTTCACTAAAGAGATGTTCGGAAAATCCAAAATACGTCTACGCCCTAGTTATTTCCCATTTACTGAACCTAGTGCCGAGGTAGATATATATTGGGGCTTAAAAACCGAAACCGATTATAGAATTACCAAAGGAACAGGTTGGCTAGAAATCATGGGTTGCGGTATGGTGGATCCCAATGTTTTGAAAAATTGTGGCATCAATCAGGAAGAATATACTGGTTTCGCATTCGGAATGGGGATTGAGCGTATTGCGATGTTACTCTACCAAATAGGAGACATCAGAATGTTTTTCGAAAATGATGTACGTTTCTTAGAGCAATTCAAATCGAGTATTTAAATTAAGTCAAATGTCATAAAGTCTTAAGGTACTTTTATGTTTTTGACTTTTAAACTTTTGATTATTATGAAATCAGACATCAACATTCCAAAAGTAGAAAACGTATTTCTTGCCGCCATTCAAGAATGGAGTGATGACTTTATGGAAAAGGTTTGGTATGTGTATCTCGTTAACGATTCTGACTTTGATTTAGAAAGTGTAATGGTCGTTTCGCAAGCTTTCGGAACGCTTGATGGCGAAATGAAAAAAACATCGCTCTTGCGCCATGTTTTTCTAAAAGTGTCCTCTGTTTCTGTTGTAAAAATTGAACTATTAGAAACAAATGTTTTACGATTGAATAATGAATTTATGGTTACTTATTTTATCGGAAGCACTTTATATGATAAGAAATTTATCTTCAAAGCGCAATCTATCACTCCCGATTATGTAGAAGAAGTGCCAATTTTGTTTGTGGATGGTGTGATTGTGAGGTAGAAAACCAGATGGAAGTATGAAAAAAGATTGTACTCTTTTCTCTTTAAATCTTAATCCAATTTCTCCGTTAACTTTTTAAACACTCTTTTCGCATCTTTTCCTTCGTACAAAATTTCATAAACCGCATCAATAATGGGTGTTTTAGCTTTGTATTCTTGATTGAGTTTATAGGCGCTTTTCACGGCATAGTAGCCTTCGGCAACCATACTCATTTCCATCATGGCTGATTTTACCGTATATCCTTTTCCTATCATATTGCCAAACATTCTGTTTCTAGAAAAAACTGAATACCCTGTCACCAATAAATCGCCCAGATACGCCGAGTTATTTATATTACGCTTCATTTTATGCACTTTACGAATAAATTTTTTCATCTCACGAATAGCATTACTCATAATCACCGATTGAAAGTTATCGCCATAGCCCAATCCATGAGCAATTCCGGCAGCAATAGCATAAATGTTTTTAAGCATCGCAGCATATTCTGTACCAATGATATCGTCTGAAATTTTAGTTTTAATATAATTTCCCGCCAATACTTTGGCGACAATTTTTGCTTTTTCGGCATCGCCACATGCAATTGTTAAATAGGAAAGTCGCTCCAATGCTACTTCTTCAGCATGACACGGACCCGTGATCACACCAATGTTTTCGATAGGAACGTCAAACTCTTGATGAAAATGTTCTCCTACAATCAAAAACGTTTCGGGAACAATCCCTTTAATGGCAGAAAAAATTACCTTATCTTTTATACTTACCGTTAGTTTTTTTAACTCTGTACTTAAAAAAGCCGATGGAATGGCAAAAATGATAAAATCGGCATACGCAACCGCTTCGTTTATATCAGAAGTAAGCTTGAGTTTTTTAATATCAAATTCAACCGAACTTAAATAATTTGGATTGTGTTTTTGTATTTTAATATGATCAATCGCCGACTCATTTCGCATGTACCAAGCAATTTCATCAAGGTTAACGCACAACATTTTTGCAATGGCTGTTGCCCAACTTCCGCCGCCAATCACTGCAAATTTTGGAAATTTATCCATAAATAAAAAAATTTTACCTCTCAAAAATACTCATTTTTAAAACAATTGTTGGTCTTTTTTTTTAACTAAATCAATTCTGTTTAACGAACTTATCTATTCTATTTTTTAATTTACATTTGTATAACTTTTAACAACCAGACTGTATGAATAAAATTAGTATTTTATTATTATTTAGCTTAACCGTTGCTCATTCACAAGTACCCGTTATCAGTTATACGACACCTAATGTTTTTACAAACGGACAAACAATTACTGACTTAATACCAACAGCTACTGGAGGAGCCATTATAGCGGAAACTTTGGTTTCAACTTTTGCTGGTTCTGGAACTGTAGGTTCCGCCGATGGAAATGGTATAGCAGCAAGTTTTAATTTACCAACAGTTGTTACAATTGACAGTTTCGGAAATATTTTTGTGGTGGATAGAAGCAATCATAAAATTAGAAAAATTACTCCCGCTAGAGATGTTACTACTTTTGCTGGTTCAGGGTCAATTGGGTCTGCCGACGGAATCGGAACTGCAGCAAGTTTTAAATATCCCGATGGTGCTGTTTTTGATTCGCAAAACAATCTTTTTGTATCCGATCAAAGCAATCATAAAATTCGAAAAATCACACCCGATGGAACCGTTTCTACTTTTGCCGGAACTGGTTTAATTGGTTCTGCTGATGGGATAGGAATTTTAGCCAGTTTTTATTATCCTGCAGGAATGACGGTTGATGCTGTAGATAATTTATATGTCGCCGATTATGGGAATAATAAAATTAGAAAAATTACGCCCAACGGCACTGTGACTACTTTTGCGGGAACAGGCATTGCTGGTTCCGCTGACGGAACCGTTTTAACTGCCCAATTCAATGGTGCAACTGGAGTTTGTATAGATCCTTTGGGAAGTATTTTTGTAGCTGATTATTATAGCAATAAAATTAGAAAAATAAGTACAATAGGCGATGTTACAACCATTGCTGGTACAGGAACTATTGGTTCTACAGATGGTATTGGAACAAGCGCTAGTTTTTATTATCCAGCAATTGTAGCAATTGATTTGAATAATAATTTATTTATAACCGACGAGGAAAATCATAAGATTAGAAAAATTACACCCGATGGAATGGTCTCGACTTATGCTGGAACTGGAGTCATTGGCGCTACTGATGGTCTTGCAACGGTGGCACAATTTAATTCTGCAACGGGTGTTGCAATTGACCATTCCAACACTGTTTTTGTTTGTGATTACGGCAACAACAAAATCAGAAAAATCAAGACGTATGGTTATTCCATTTCGCCCGCTTTGCCAACTGGTTTACTCTTTAATACTTCTAATGGAAGGATTAGTGGAACGCCCACTGTAGTTTCTCCCGCAACCGATTATACAGTTACTGCTTCCAATAGTGATGGTATGAGTACTTTTGTACTAAATATAGCCGTGAATCCAGAACTTGGTATCCCAAATTATGTAATTCCCAACATACAAATTTATCCAAATCCCGTAACCGATATTTTAACTATAACGCCTTCCGAAGGCATAACGGCTATAAAATTAGTAACTCTTTTAGGTCAAGAAATAGTGCTAAATTCAACTAGAAGTGTTGGAAATAAAATTGACGTTTCCGGCTTAAGTGATGGTTGTTATATCGCTAGAATAAGTTTTGGAAACATCATTAAAACGATTCGGTTTTTGAAACAATAAAGTCACTTTCTGTAAAAAGCACTGCTATCGATATACTGCCAAACTTTATGCGGTAACATTGGTGCTATATTCTTTTTGTTTTTGATGCTTTCACGGATAAATGTGGATGAAAGTTCCATTAACGGTGCGCCAACATGATGAATTTTATGATGATTTATAAACTGCCCATCCATGTCGCCAGAGTTTAATCTTGGATACACATAAATATAATGATTTGCCAAAATCACCTCATAGTTTTTCCACTTGTGGAGCGAGTTCAGATTGTCTTCGCCCATAATTAAGGCGAACTCATTTTTGGGATATTTTTCTTTTAAATGTGCCAGCGTATTTACAGTATAATTTGGCTGTGACAGTTTAAATTCAATGTCCGAAGGTTTGATTTTGGTGAAATCTTCCGTTGCTAAAGTTACCATGTGCAAGCGCTGATAATCATCAAGTAATGTGTGTTTTTGTTTAAGCGGATTGTGTGGTGTAACCACCATCCAAATCTGATTCAAATCAGAATTTTCAACCATGTGATTCGCAATAATAACATGCCCAATGTGAATTGGGTTAAACGTTCCGAAATACAATCCGATTTTCATGTTTTTAGTGATTATTGAAGAGTAATTACTTCTTAACAAATGCTTTCACCAACTGATACGCTTCCTGTTTCGCAACGTCCAAATCATAGTTCTTAATAACCGTATCAAACTGCGGCGCGGTTGCCAACTCAACGTGTGCTTTTGCGATGCGCATATTTATTTTATCGTCGCTCTCGGTGGAACGTTCTTTTAGTCTACGTTTGAGTTCATCAACACTTGGTGGTTTTACAAAAACAGCCAACGTTTCTTCTGGGAATTTATGTTTGATTCGCAATCCGCCAGATACGTCAATATCAAAAATTACGTTTTTGCCTTTTGCCCAAATACGCTCGATTTCACTCTTTAGTGTTCCATAAAAATTATCACGATAAACCTCTTCCCATTCTATAAAATCATCTGCTTTGATATGCTTTTTGAAATCGGAAATCGATATAAAATAATAATCTTTTCCATTCACTTCTTCGCCACGAAGTTCTCGTGTTGCAGCCGAAATGGAGAATTCCAAATTCAGTTCAGGTTGCGCTAATAAATGCCTGACTATGGTGGTTTTTCCTGAACCTGATGGCGCAGAGAATACTAGTAGTTTTCCTTTGTTCATTTTTTAAGTGATTAGTGAGGAGTAATTAGTAATTAGTAAAGCGGGGTAAGGCTAATTACTAGTTACTAATTACTTTTTTACAAAACATTCAAAACTTGCTCCTTGATCTTTTCCAACTCATCTTTCATCATCACAACCAGTTTCTGCATTTCGGTATGATTGGATTTTGAACCCATAGTATTGATTTCTCTGCCCATTTCTTGTGTGATGAAACCTAATTTTCTTCCGTTGGCTTCTGTTCCTGCTATGGTTTCGATGAAATAGTTTAAATGGTTTTCCAAACGTACTTTCTCTTCGGTAATATCGTATTTCTCCAGATAAAAAATCAATTCCTGTTCAAATCTATTTTCATCTACGTTTTCTTTTAATTCATCCAAAGCGTTACGCAATCTTGTTTTTACAGTTTCAACGCGTTCAACATCATACGCCACTGCACTGTTCATTAAAGTCATAATATTGGCAATACGATGGAGGAATTCTCTTTCCAGCGAAACGCCTTCGTCTTTTCTGAATTGGGCAATGTTTTGCATCGCCTCATCAATAACTGTTTGGATTTTTTCCCATTCGTTTTCATCAATTTCATCGCGCTCTGTTTTTAGGGCATCCGGCATTCTGACAGCCATTTTCATCAATTCGGTTTCATCAGCATTTGGAATTACGGCTTTCATTTGGTTGATATAACCTCTAACAATTGGCACATTAATTTTTGACGAAGTTTCTTCGCCTGTTGCTTCTATATACAATGAAAAATCAATTTTTCCTCGCTCTAAACGTATCGAAAGCTGATTGCGCAAACCCAATTCCATTTCACGAAAAACGGAAGGCATTCTGGTATTTAAATCCAAACCTTTTGAGTTTAGCGATTTAATTTCTACTGTAATTTTTTTGGTTTGAAATTGTAGTGTTGCTTTCCCAAAACCAGTCATTGATTGTATCATTGATGTTTTTTATAGACCTCAAATATATCCAAAAATGACGATTTATGGAAAGTTTTTTGATTAGTCTTCTTCTTCCAATTCAAAAAGTTGCTCAACCGTTACTTTAAAAAATAAGGAAATTTTTAATGACAGAATTGTTGAAGGTACATATTTTTTAGTTTCAATCGAATTTATCGTTTGCCTTGACACCTGAACTTTATCAGCTAACTCTTGTTGAGTTATATTTAATTTTGCTCTTTCTACTTTGATATAATTTCTCACTCTTTGTCATTATTTTGTTTTTTGTTTTTCCATAGATTTACGTAATGAAAAGTCAGATGTAAAGAGCACATAAAGAATATTAGTTGCGTTGCTGAATAATTTTTAGGGTTTTCACCCGTAGCAATATCGATAATGTTTCTAGTAATTAACGTTGCAACCATCATTGCAAATGTTCCTGCAAATTCTTTTAATCTTACAAGAACGGTCATTTCATCTTCAATTTTGTCTCTTGAAAAAATAATCATACAACAAATAATTATTAAAAAATCTACAGTTAGTGTACCCATGATTTGCTTGTTAAATAAATCGTCGGGGTGAAAGAGTTTTAAAATCACTGCTAAAAAAATAGTAATTATTAGTAATGACAAACCAATTTTTTTAAAGTAATTCGGTAATAATTTAATTTGTCCTGACATAAGAATATTATTAATTTGTAAAGTTAACTTTTTTAAAAGACAAATATGATTTACTTTTTATTATTTTCAGAATTATGTATAATTTTTTTATTTTTCTTCTGCGTCACAAGAAATACCCCAAAAAATATCAACCCCGCCGAGACTATTTTGACCAATGTTAACTCGTCTTTTCCTAAACTCATAGCAAAAACAGTGGCAAAAAGAGGCTGCAGATAAATGAAGACCGCAACCGTTGTTGGCTTTAGTTCCCGCATGGAAATTAGGTTTAATAAATACGTGAAAAAGGTTGTAAATACTACCACAAAACCTATTTTCCAAAGAATATTTACCGGAATCACTGCCCATTGAATTTCCAGATATTCATTCCAGCCAAAAGGCAAAACCATCAGTAAACCAAACGTATAAATCCATTTAACGAATGTGAATGCGTTGTATTTATCCATTAGTTTTTTGACAACTATCAAATAAAAAGCATACGAAACCGCATTGATGAAAACCAATAAATTCCCGAGCGACGCATTCGTAGCATTGCCAATTGATTTTCCATAGAGAATTAAAAATCCAGTGCCAAAAAGCCCAAGCAGAATTCCGAGAATCTTTCGAAGTTTAATTTTTTCCCTTATGATAATCGCCGACAAAATCAACACAATTATTGGAGTGGTAACCATAATTACTGCTGCCGAAATAGGCGTGGTAAAACTTAATCCTTTAAAGAATGTCAGCATGTTCAATGCCACGCCAAAAAAAGCGGCTGCTACTATTCTTGGAAAATCCTGAAGTTGAATTTTTTCTTTTGAACCAAAAAAAGAAACAATCCAAAACAATATAGTAGTACCGATAACACGTAGTAAAATAAAGCCAAAAGGTTTGATATAAACCGGCATGACATCTTTGGCGACCGTAAACGAAACGCCATAAATCAGCGAAACCATCATGGCGGCAATCAATGCCCACGTTCTTTTTGACATTACGACAATGCTTTTATAACTTCGATGATATTTTTTTGGCTGTTACCGATATAAATTTTATCGTCTAGGATAAAAACGGGTCGGCTTAAAAATGTGTAATGTTCTAAAATATACTTTTTAAAATCAGGTTCTGTCAACGATTTGTTTTTCAAATCCATCGATTTATAAAGCTGTGCTTTTTTGCTGAACAACGCTTCATAGGTTCCCGAAAGTGAATGCATTTCCTCTAATTCTATCGCTGTAATCGGGTCTTGACGAATATCGTGGAATTCCAATCTATCAGGATTTGGTAGCGATTTTATAATTTTTCGACACGTGTCGCAGGAAGCCAAATAGTAAATTTTGTTAGTCATAAGATTTCTTTTTACAAAGAAAATTCATTTCGAGTTATAATCTGTAATTTTATACAAAAATTCAAACTAATGGAAACTATCTTTAACATCAATAAAACCAGCAGAAATGTCATTTTAAGATTCCTGGAAAATCATACTTTAGAACAACTAAATACCATTCCGGAAGGATTTAGCAACAACTCAATTTGGAACATTGCTCATTGTATAGTAGTACAACAACAGTTGGTTTATAATTTATCTGGCTTGTCAATGATGGTTTCAGATGATATGATTGTCAAATACAAACGCGGCACCAAGCCTGAACACAAAGCAACTCAAGAGGAGGTTGACGAAATTAAATTCTTGTTGTTTTCAACGTTAGAACAAATTAAAAAAGATTTTGTAGCTAACATTTTTCAGGATTATTCTGAATTCACAACCATGTCTGGTTTCACTATTAGAAATGCTAAAGAAGCATTAGAATTCAACAACTATCATGAAGCGGTTCACACTGGAATCATGATGCAAATTAGAAAGTTTATATAACGTTAAACTAGCTTTTGCATTAAGAAATTTAAAATATATTTGTCAAAAATTACTCGAAATGAAATTTAATACCAAAGTTATCCACGGGAAACAACATTACGAAAAAGTTACTGGAGCCGTGATGCCCCCTGTTTTTCAAACCTCAACTTATGCTCAAACTTCACCTGGGAAACCTGTAGGTGATTACGAATATTCACGAGCGTCAAACCCTACGCGACAGGCTTTGGAAGATGCTTTGGCATCAATAGAAAATGGTGCACGTGGATTGGCATTTTCATCTGGATTGGCTGCTACCGATTGTTTATTAAGATTGTTTAAAGCTGGTGACGAAGTAATCGCCATGGACGATTTATACGGCGGGACGTATCGATTATTTACAAAATTATACAAAGACAGTGGTATTAAATTTCATTTTGTGGATATGAATGATGTTGCAAAATTTCAATCATTAATCAATGAAAATACAAAGTTGGTTTGGGTAGAAACGCCAACCAATCCGTTGATGAAATTGGCAGATATTCAGGAAATTGCTAAAATCACTAAAGCAAAAAATATTCTTTTTGCGGTCGATAATACCTTTGCTACGCCTTATCTTCAAAAACCTTTGGATTTGGGTGCAGATATTGTAATGCATTCGGCTACCAAATACCTTGGCGGACATTCTGATGTAATTGCTGGTGCACTAGTTATAAAAGACAAAGCACTGGGTGATGAATTGCATTTCAAGCAATTTGCAACTGGGGCAACATTAGGACCTATGGATAGTTTCTTGGTATTAAGAGGTATCAAAACCTTGCATTTGCGCGTGCAGAGACATTGTGAAAATGGCGAAAAAGTTGCGGCATTTTTAAGTAATCATCACAAAGTGCAAACTGTTTATTATCCGGGATTGCCAAGTCATCCGTTTCATGAAATTGCCAAAAAACAAATGAGTGGTTTTGGTGGAATGGTTTCTTTTACCTTCAAATCGGGCAAAAAAGAGGCTGCTATTTCATTTTTAGAAAAGTTAAAAGTATTTACTTTGGCTGAATCGCTTGGTGGTGTTGAGAGTTTGGCAAATCATCCCGCTTTGATGACTCACGCTTCCATACCAGAGGACATGCGTGCAGCAATAGGAATTACTGACGATTTAGTTAGATTGAGTGTTGGTGTTGAAGATAGTGACGATTTATTAGCTGATATTGAGCAAGCTTTTAGATAAAACCAAAACTTTTGTTGGGTTTCAAACTGCAGATGGAATTTTTTTAGTTGTCATATTATTAGAAACCATAATTGACACCTAAACCGATAACTTGACGCGTTTGAAAGCCTCGGAAAGCATTGTCGTCATAAATAGTTTGAAAAGCTATGTTTGAGGATAACGATTTATTAATTTTCATCACAATATTTAAATTGTAATCAAGGTCGATATTTTGTGGGTCTTGTAAATAATTAGAATACAAATTCAAAATATTTTCTACCGTGACGTTTTCAACTAGAATAAATTTGTAATACGCATTAAGCGCTGCTCCAAATTCATAGCGTGTCGATTTGCCTTGTTGAACACCAAAAGAAGGACCGAGTACCGTAAAATATGAATCAACTACAATGAGTTTCGAGGTTGCGGGAGCAATATTTACTTTCAGATTATCATTTTTTTTCCACAACATACCAGGACCAAATTGAAAATAAGCTGGCGAGAAAAAATGAGATGTTTTAATTCCTGAAACCAAGTCAAATCCTGAATCAAACTGTGTTTGGAAATTAAAAAATAAGGAGTAGAACCATTCGCCACTTGCTTTTTTGCCTGCTAGTGAATTAAATACAAATCTATCATCGGTTTTTTGAACTTTTTGGTCTTTTAATTTCGTCAAGCCATAGCCTGCAATAATTTTATTGTCCCAGTTCCAGGTATCACTTTTGTAATTAAAGTCATAGTTTAAGCCAAGATTCCCAGAAATACTGCTTTGTCCTCCTGCCAACCAGTTATTAAAATTTGCCTGATTTGCTAAAAGAGTAAAGGTTCCTTTTTTAACCCAGCCGTTTGGTTTTTCAACTTTCAATTTTGCTGCAGCTTCTTCATTTTTCTTAAGTAATTCTTTCTCATTTACTTGAGCAGCAACCGTAGTAAGCGTTAATGCAAAAGCAATTGAAAGTACTATATTTTTCATTTTGTGATTTTTAAAATTTTGAAACAAAGTTAAAATTACATTTCTTTAATCCAAATTGGATTTAGATTTAACCTATTTGCTTTTTTTGAATAATGGAACTGCCGAACATGCTTCGCCATACATAATACTTTTGGCAAAAGGTTGTAGTTTTTGAACGGCCATAATGTAAGCACTTTGTGGCACTGGTTTTTTTGAGCAACCTTTTAAAATGACTGGTTTATCTTGAAATTTGGAGTAATCAATTGTTGGAATAATTTCAAAATATAGTGCTGTTTCTAAATCATACAACGTTCCAGCAACCACTTTTTTAGCATACGGAGCAAGATAAACGGTAACCAAAATGCTTGCCCAAGTGGGTATTATGGCATCAGTGGCACAATAAATCGCAACAAAATGGTTTTCATATTGTTTCCAGTCATGGGTTTTAAGAGTTTCACGAAAAAAAATTTCCTTCAAAATATAATCTTCCAAAAGCCATTTTGAAATATCGATTTGCGTCCGAATACCGCTTGGGTAATACTCTTCAAGATCAAAAACCTGAAGATTAGAATTGGCTACTTTATTTATAATTTCGTTCATTTTTTAAGTCTGAAAGTCGAAAGTCAACTGTCAAAAGTCGGTAAGAAAGAATCTTTGGACTTTGAACATTAGACTTTGGACTAATTAAAGCATGCCTAATTCTAATTTTGCTTCTTCGCTCATTAAATCTTTGCTCCATGGCGGATCAAACGTGATTTCTACTTCGCAGGATTTAACAGTATCTATTTTTTTGATTTTTTCTTCTACTTCACGAGGCAAAGTTTCTGCCACAGGGCAATTTGGTGAAGTTAGTGTCATTAAAACTTTCACTTCATTGTCCTCATTAATCATGACATCATAAATTAATCCTAACTCGTATATATCTACAGGAATTTCTGGATCATAAATGCTTTTCAAGGTTTTGACCACGTTTTCTCCTAAATTAATATCGTCTTTATATTCTTCCATAGTTTAAATTTTTATTCGTATGTGACAGATTTTAGTACATAAGTCGAGAACAAGGTTATTAATTTTTCAACTCCAAATTCAGCATTTGAAAGAAAGATTGCTGGTGAAATTTTAGGATTTAATTTTTTATTAAAAACAACAACATTAGTCATTTCTAAATAATTATTTTTTTCTCTATAAGACCCTGTAACCTTATCGTTATCAAAATAAATCAAGTCGTATTTTGGTTCGAACTTAACTGTTCCATTCCAAATCGTTTTAATTGAATTTTCGGTTTCTTTTTTATAATCAATCGCTATAATCATAGTAAATCGTGGAAAATATTCATTGAAAATTTTTTTTGCTTTCTCTTTGATATCTTTATCATCTCTTATTATCTTAATTTCTGTTTTGTTTTTATCAACATAATAAGTTCCTTGGTATGTTTGATTGGTATGATATAATTCTCCTTGAACAAGTTTTCTTTTATCTTCAGGGTCAGAAAAAGCAGAATAAGGCAAAAACCCACAAATACTATTTTGTTCTAGAGGATTTTTTACTTTACTATATTTTATTTTTGGAAAATCAAATGCAATCAAAAGTGTGTCAGCAAAAACTCCGGTATCATCCAAATAATAATTAGATTTTTCTTCATACAGAAAATGAATTTTTTTTGTTTTTGTCGGCATTTTCTCGAAAAATGCTTGAGAGAAGCAATTGCAAAAGGTTAAGCAAACTATTACATCTAAAATAGATCTCATAAATTAATTTTTTGAAGTAAATCCCAAAGCATATATTTTTATTTTTTTTATCATCGATACCAAGCCATTGGCACGTGTTGGCGATAAGTGTTCTTTTAAGCCAATTTTGTCAATGAAATCGTTATTTGCATCTAAAATATCACTTGGTTTTTGATTGGAAAAAGACCGAATCAAAATGGCTATAATTCCTTTAGTTAAAATCGCATCACTATCAGCCGTGAAAACAATTCTTCCGCCTTTTTGTTCGCCATAAACCCAAACTTTCGATTGGCATCCAGTGATAATATTTTCCTCGGTTTTGTGTTTTTCGTCAATTAATGGTAACGTTTTTCCAAGTTCAATAATATATTCATACCGTTCCATCCAATCATCAAATAGTGAAAATTCTTCAACAATCTCGTCTTGTATTTCTTGTATGCTCATTTTTTTTCTTTGGCTAATGAAACTATTTTGCTGACCAGCTTTTCTATCGCTGCAGGTGGAAATCCATGATCAAAAGCTACCGATTCATAATTATTTCCTTGATAGCGTATTTTTAAATTTGCAATCGCAGCACCATCATATAATCGTTTTTGCGTAGGATCTTTAAGGTTTGGAATTGCAGCCAAATTAATTTTTTTAAATTCGGTTACCAATTCTTTCCAATCTGCATCAGATATAGCCATTTCTACCGCAGGATTTTCCGTTCCTCTTCCTTGAGAAATGGTAGCCTTTTGATTAGCGATATTAATCATCAAATGAAAACCGCGTGTATTTGCCGTATACTGAATTTCAGCATTAGCAATGTTATTTTGCGCTTCGTTAGTACAACTCTTCCCCAGAAAAAGTGTGACTAAAAACAAGGTGGCTATTTTCATTTTTTTTATTTTAAGATAACATTATTTGGGCTTTTTTCAGCGCTTTAATCATCAAATCAATTTCCTCTTTTGTGTTATAAAAGGCAAAACTCGCTCTAATTGTTCCCGGAATTTTTAAAAAATCCATGATTGGTTGTGCACAATGATGCCCTGTTCGTACTGCGATTCCCATTTGGTCAATAATTGTTCCAATGTCATACGGATGAATATTACCTATGTTGAACGAAATTACAGAAGTTTTGTTTTGTCCTGATGCTTCTGGACCATAAATTTTTAAACCTTCGATTGCTTCTAATTGTTCTGTTGCATATTCCAATAATTCGTGTTCGTAGTCTGCAATAGTGTCAAAACCTACTTCATTCATATAATCAATTGCGGTTCCAAGTACAATTCCTGCTTCTATATTAGGCGTTCCAGCTTCAAACTTGTGTGGCAAATCGGCATACGTTGTTTTATCAAAAGATACTGTTGCAATCATTTCTCCACCACCTTGATAGGGTGGCAATTTGCGAAGCCATTCCTCTTTTCCGTACAAAATTCCGATTCCTGTTGGACCACAAATTTTATGTCCCGAAAATACATAAAAATCGCAATTTAATGCTTGAACGTCTGGTTTTAAATGTGCCACTGCTTGCGCACCATCTATTAAAATTGCAGCACCAACTTTATGCGCTTTGTCTATCATTTCCTTTATTGGATTGATGGTTCCTAAAGCATTGGATATATGATTTACCGCTACAATTTTGGTTTTATACGTTACTAATATGTCGTAGGCAGACATAATTAATTCGCCGTTTTCATTCATTGGAATGACTTTCAATACAGCACCAGTTTTTTCACAAAGCATTTGCCATGGAACAATGTTGCTATGATGTTCTAATGCCGAAACGAGAACTTCGTCACCTGCTTTCAAAATCGAAGCAAAACCAGTAGCAATAGCATTTATACCGTGAGTTGTTCCCGATGTAAAAATTACTTCATACGGGAATTTTGCATTAATATGATTTTGAATTTTATTTCGTGACACTTCATAAGCATCAGTAGCTAATTGGCTCAACTTATGCACGCCACGATGAATATTGGCATTTATTTGCTGGTAATATTTCGAAATTGCATCAATAACCACCTGCGGTTTTTGCGAAGTAGCGCCGTTATCAAAATAAACAAGGGGTTTGCCATTGACCAATTGTGAAAGTATCGGGAAATCACCTCTAATTTTTTGTATGTCTAACATGTTATTTATAAAAATTCTAAATACAAAAGTACTACAATTGAAACGGCTAATTTAGCAAACACTTGTTAATAATAACTTTAATTTTTTACATTTACTGAAACACAATTTTATTTGATCCTATGAAAAAATTCCTCATAGTCTTCGTTGCGCTGCTGTTGATTGTCCTTGTTTATTTGAGAATTGCCATTTATCCGCAACTAGATTTGATTTCAGGATTTTCGGCGAAAAGTGTGGCATCTTGTCATTTTATTGATGGTCGAAATTTGGAAACCATTCAAAAAAATGATAATAACATTCCAAAAGTAGATTGGGCAACCAATGATATTAATAAAGTCGGGAAATTTGTCTCTTCAAAAGTATTTGGATTAAAAACCCGAAAAGCTATTTACCGAGAGGGTTTAGGAGCAACTTTGATTGATGATGATTTTGATGAAACTAAACCGTACGAAATTCCAAAAAGAACGAAATTGAACACAAATTTGCGCTTCCCTTACGGAGATTTAGAGCCTAAAGATAGTGTTTTTGCAAATGTTGATTACAGGAAATTAAATGCAGCTGTTGCCAATGCATTTGATAAAAAAGGAGAAAAGAATAAAAGAACACGTTCAATACTTGTGATTTACAAAGACAAAATTATTGCAGAGCAGTACGCTGATGGCTTCAATAAAAACTCGAAAATTTTAGGCTGGTCAATCACCAAAAGTGTGACGGCAACCTATTTTGGAATTCTGCAAAAACAAAGCAAAATTAATATTATGAATCCCGCACCCATCGTCGCATGGAAGAAGGATGCTCGATCAAAAATAACCATTTCAGATTTATTACACATGAATTCTGGCTTGGAATGGGATGAAGATTATGGCAAAATTTCAGATGCTACAAGAATGCTTTTTCAGGCAAAAAACATGTCGCAATCACAAATTGAAAAACCACTGATTGGAAAACCAAATAACACCTGGAATTATTCATCAGGAACAACTAATTTATTGTGTGGAATTTTGCGTAATCAGTTCAAAACGCATCAGGAATATTTAGATTTTTGGTATTCCGCATTAATTGATAAAATTGGGATGCACTCCATGGTTGTTGAAACCGATATGGCTGGTAATTTTGTAGGTTCTTCGTACAGCTGGGCGACCACAAGAGATTGGGCAAAATTTGGATTATTGTATTTGCACCAAGGCAACTGGAATGGCGAACAAATTTTTGACCCTAGTTGGGCTAAATATGTGGCAACACCAAGTGAAGGATCCAACGGTAAATATGGCGCTCATTTTTGGCTCAATGCTAATGGCGATTTTCCTGATGTTCCCAAAGATTTCTATAGGTGTAGTGGTTTTCAGGGGCAAATGATTGCAATATTTCCAACTCAAGATTTGGTAGTTGTTAGAATGGGAGTGAAAGAGGATTTTGATTTTAATGGATTTTTGAAGGAAGTCGTTGGTAGTTTGGATAATTGATGAAGATAATTATTCAAAAGAAAGTTTAAGAAAATGCGAAATAAAAAAATTAACCGCAAGGACACAAAGTAAAAAATCGAAAAGTGCGCAAAGGTTAAACCTTGCGCACTTTTCGTATACTTAAGCGAACCATGCGGTCGAAGTCTACAAGTCAAACCCCAAATTCACTCCTAGTTTTGTAGCAATGATCTTAGTAATCCTCTTTTTAAGTTCTGGAATTTTAATACTTTCGATGACTTCGTTAGAAAATGCATACATCAATAATGCCTTGGCTTCTTTCTTTGGAATACCACGTTGTTGCATGTAAAACATAGCGTTTTCATCTAATTGCCCGATGGTACAGCCGTGCGAACATTTTACATCGTCAGCAAAAATTTCAAGTTGTGGTTTTGCATTTATTGTGGCTTTATCGCCCAATAAAATGTTGTTGTTTTGCTGAAAAGCATCGGTTTTTTGCGCTTCTTTTTCAACATAAATTTTTCCGTTGAAAACTCCAGTTGAACTGCCCGCCAAAATGGTTTTGTAGTTCTGATGGCTTTCGCAGTTTGGTGTCGCATGATTGACCAATGTAAAATGATCTACATGTTGCTTGTCGCCAATAATGGTAATTCCTTTCAACGTTGAATCGATTCTTTCTCCAAAATGATAGAAATTCAAGTTGTTTCTTGTAATGTTGCCACCAAAAGAAAACGTGTGAACCGAAACCCGACTTTCTTGTTTTTGGGAGATATAAGTATTGTCAATCAGATTGGCCGATTGCAAATCATTTTGGATTTTATAATAATCAACAATCGCTCTTTTTTGTGCAAAAATCTCGGTTACCGAATTTGTCAAAACTGGATTTTCGTTTAACGACTGATGTCTTTCGATGATTTGAACGTGCGCATTTTCGCCAACGATTACCAAGTTTCTGGGTTGTACCATAAAAGCGCTTTCATTACCCGTCGAGAAATAAATAATTTCAATAGGTTTCTCCACTACTTTGCTTTTCGGAATGTTGATATACGCTCCTTCATTGGCAAATGCCGTATTAAGTGTTGTTAAACTCTCGTCTTTGCTGGCAATTTTGTTGAAATATTCATCAATCGCAATTTTGTATTTCGGTTTATTCAATGCCGATGACATTAGGCAAACATCCAAACCATCATGCGTTGTTGCTGATAAAAACGAACTGAATTTCCCGTCTACAAAAATCACTTTGTGGGTGTCAATTTCGTGGAGAAAGTATTTTTTTACGGCTGCAAATTCAACTGCATTCTCATGCTTTGGAAAAACAGAATAGTCATTTTTTAAAATAGCAGTCAGCGAAGTGTATTTCCAGGCTTCTTCTTTTTTAGTTGGAAAACCTTTATTTTCAAAGTTTTTTATAGCCGAAGTACGCACATCATGAAGTTCGGAATGAACGTCGATTTGCTCTTCAAAGGCCATGAAGGAGGAGATAAGTTTTTCTTTTAATTCCATTTTATATTTAAGTCTGAAAGTCGAAAGACTTTAGATTGAAACTTACTATTATTGATAATTTATTGTTTGAAAACCATAGCGTATTTAGTGAATAATATATTTATGCCTTTAAATTTTATGCTTTTTGAATTTGCGACTTTGGACTTTATGCCTTTGTACTCAAGTATTTAATAAAACCACTTAACAGTTTAGAAATTTCAGTAACTGATTCTAATAATTCTTCAAATTCTAATTTTGATATATATTCTAAATCAAATGCTAAATATATTTGAGAACGAACTTCTCCTGCTGATGCCTCTGCAACATACAAAAAGTAAACGAACTCTTTATCTGTATTTCTTTCAAATCCTTCAGCATTATTTGAAGAAATTGAAATCGATGCACCCCTTATCTGTCTTACCAAATCAAAGTCTTTCTTAAAATTTAGGTTTTCACTAATTTGATAAATTTTTTTATTGAAAATTCTTGATTTTTGCCAAAAAATAATTTCTTCAAATGAATTGAACTTTCCCAGCTCTTAACTTTAAGACTTTTGACTTTCGACTACTTCGTTTTTAATCCAATCGTATCCTTTTTCTTCTAACTCGTAAGCCAATTCTTTTCCACCCGATTTTACGATTTTTCCATCCATCAAAACGTGAACGAAATCGGGTATAATATAGTCTAACAATCTTTGATAATGCGTAATTACAACCACAGCATTGACTTTACTTTTTAGTTTGTTTACACCATTAGCAACAATTCGTAGCGCGTCGATATCCAAACCAGAATCAGTTTCGTCAAGGATTGCCAGTTTTGGCTCTAACATCGCCATCTGGAAGATTTCATTACGCTTTTTTTCTCCACCCGAAAAACCTTCGTTTAACGAACGCGATAAAAACTTACGGTCTATTTCCAATAATTCTGATTTCTCCCGAATTAGCTTTAGCATTTCATTGGCTGGCATTTCTTCCTTCCCGTTGGCTTTGCGACTTTCGTTGATAGCGGTTTTCATAAAGTTCGTCACCGAAACTCCTGGAATTTCCACAGGGTATTGAAACGACAAGAAAACACCTTTATGCGCTCTTTCTTCAGGAGCTAATTCAGAAATGTCTTCACCTTCCAAAAGGATTTCTCCTTCAGTAACAGTGTAATTTTCATTTCCGGCAATGATGGAAGAAAGTGTAGATTTTCCGGCACCATTGGGTCCCATGATAGCATGTACTTCTCCTGCATTTATTTCAAGGTTGATGCCTTTTAATATTTCTTTGTCTTCTATCGAAGCGTGTAAATTTTTTATGCTTAACATTTTTTGAATGTGTTTTTATTCTGATTTATGATTATCCTACGGAACCTTCTAACGAAATCTCTAATAATTTTTGAGCTTCTACAGCAAATTCCATCGGCAGTTTGTTCAAAACTTCTTTACTAAAACCGTTTACAATTAAGGCAATGGCTTTTTCGGTTGGAATGCCACGCTGGTTGCAATAAAAAACTTGATCTTCACCGATTTTAGAAGTTGTTGCTTCGTGCTCGATTATTGCAGTTGAATTTTTGCTTTCGATGTAAGGAAAAGTATGTGCACCACAATTATTGCCCATCAACAACGAATCGCATTGTGAAAAATTTCTAGCATTATCAGCATTGGTTCCAATTTTCACTAATCCGCGATAACTATTTTGTGATTTACCTGCGGAAATTCCTTTGGAAATAATAGTTGATTTGGTGTTTTTTCCAATGTGAATCATCTTTGTACCTGTATCGGCTTGTTGGTAATTATTGGTTACCGCTATTGAATAAAATTCACCAACAGAATTATCACCTTTCAAAATAACCGATGGATATTTCCAAGTAATCGCAGAACCTGTTTCGACTTGTGTCCAGGAAATTTTTGCTTTTTTTTCACAAATACCTCTTTTGGTTACAAAATTAAAAACGCCTCCTTTGCCTTCCTTATTCCCGGGGTACCAGTTTTGTACTGTTGAATATTTTATTTCGGCATTGTCTAAAGCAATCAGTTCTACACAAGCGGCATGCAACTGGTTTTCATCTCTGCTTGGTGCTGTGCAACCTTCAAGATAGGAAACATAACTGCCTTCGTCGGCTATCAAAAGTGTTCTTTCAAACTGACCGGTTCCTGCCTGATTAATTCGGAAATACGTTGACAATTCCATTGGGCAACGAACGCCTTTTGGGATGTAGCAAAAACTACCATCGGAGAAAACAGCAGCATTTAATGCTGCATAAAAATTATCTTTTTGCGGAATTACCGTACCAAGATATTTTCGAACTAATTCTGGATGCTGTTTTATCGCATCAGAAATTGAACAGAAAATAATGCCTTTTTCATTCAGCGTTTTTTTGAATGTGGTAGCAACTGAAACCGAATCCACCACAATATCCATGGCGATATTGTTCATCATTTTTTGTTCGTCTACATTAATTCCAAGCTTTTTATACATCGCCAAAAGCTCGGGATCAACATCATCAAGCGTTTTATTGGGATCCACAGATTTTGGTGCTGAATAATACGAAATAGCTTGAAAATCGGGTTTTTCATACCGAACGTTTGCCCATGCAGGTTCAATCATTTCCTGCCAAGTACGAAACGCTTCAATGCGCCAATCGGTCATCCATTGTGGTTCATCCTTTTTTAGAGAAATAGCCCTAACAATATCTTCATTTAATCCAACGGGGAACGTCTCCGAGTCTAAATCCGTGTAGAATCCGTATTCGTATTCTTTACTTTCGAGTTCAATTTTTAAATCGTCTTCGGTGTATTTTGACATTTTTTTTGTTTAAATATTATAATGAAAACGATTCCCCACATCCACAAGTTCTAGATGCATTTGGATTGTTAAATACAAATCCTTTTCCGTTTAATCCTCCTGAAAATTCTAAAATAGTTCCCGCTAAATACAAAAATGATTTTTTTTCAACGACAATTTTTACATGATTATCTTCAAAAACTTTGTCGTTTTCACCTAGTTCTTTATCGAATTTCAATTCATACGACAAGCCCGAACAACCACCACTTTTTACGCCCACACGAACATAATCTTGGGCTGCGTTAAAACCGTCTTCCTGCATCATCGAAACGATTTTTTTACTAGCGTCATCAGAAACTTTAATCATAAGCTTATTTTGATTTTGTCTAAATTAATCGCAAAGTTAGTACAATTATCCTTTTTTCAACAATCTATAACATTTTTATAACGAATGAAGACATAGAGAAATTTGATTTTTAATTCTATAAATTTGTGAAAACATTCAAAGATGAAAATTTACCCCATAGAAGCTGGAAATTTTAAATTAGATGGTGGCGGGATGTTTGGAGTTGTGCCAAAAACCATTTGGAATAAAACCAATCCTGCTAACGAAAATAATCTTATTGATATTGCGGCAAGATGCCTATTGATTGAGGACGGAAACAGGTTGATTTTGATTGATACAGGAATGGGCAATAAGCAATCGGAGAAATTCTTTGGTTATTATTCACTTTGGGGAACACATTCTTTGGACGGTTCATTAGCAAAATGTGGCTTTCATCGTGATGATATTACGGATGTTTTTATGACGCATTTACATTTTGACCATTGTGGCGGAAGCGTGAATTGGAACAAAGATAAAACGGGTTATGAGGTGGCTTTCAAAAATGCCAAATATTGGTCTAATGAAAACCACTGGGAATGGGCAACCAAGCCTAATCAACGTGAAAAAGCATCATTTCTGTCAGAAAATATTCTGCCTATGCAGGAAAGTGGTCAACTTCATTTTATAAAAAGAACAAAAGGTGATTTTCAAGCGAATTCGGAATTAGATTTTGGGGTTTTTTATGTTGATGGTCATACCGAAAAAATGATGATTCCGCACATTAGTTACAATAACAAAACCATAGTTTTTTGTGCCGATTTGATTCCAACTGCTGGTCATTTGCCTTTACCTTATGTTATGGGTTATGACACACGACCTCTTTTAACTATGCCAGAAAAATCAAAATTTCTTCATGCTGCCGTTGCCAACAATTACTATCTTTGGCTCGAACACGATGCGCACAATCAAATCATCACTGTTGAAAATACTGAAAAAGGAATTCGATTAAAAGACGTTTTCTGCTGTGAAGATATCTTAACATAGTGTTAATGATTGATGTAAAGCACTAAAACATTTTAATTTTGCACATTTATGAAAATGAAATTTATGAAATTTTTTGTTTTTTATTTGCTAACATTGACCTGTCCTACTCCAGCTAACGAGCAATCATTTTTCAAATCCATCAACTTTACACTAAATAAACTGCAACAATACAGTCTTCTTAAAATAGAAAAAAAATTAAAATAGCTACAAGAGTTGACAAAGCTAAATATGAATTTTAAAAATAACAAAATCGTCCAAAAAAACAAAATAATGAAAAAGATAAGTGCCGCTTTATTACTAGTCATTCTGTTGTCTTATAATACAAAATCATCAGCTCAAACGACCCAAAGTGAAAGAGAAGGCGAATTTTATTTCTCTTGGGGATACAATACCGAATGGTATACTAAAAGTGATGTTCATATTTCGCAACCTTCACTCGGAAACGATTACACCTTTAACAATGTTGATGGACACGACCATAAAGGCTGGGATGAGGGCTTGTTTTCGAAAGCATTAACTATTCCGCAATACAATTACAGAATTGGTTATTTCTTCAATAAAAAAAGAGGATTAGGAGTCGAAATCAATTTTGACCATACCAAATATATCATTACAGACGGTCAACAAATCAATGTTACAGGCACTATGGGTGGAAACCCTGTTAATACCACTGTAAATTTTTCGGATGCCAACGGTTATCATTACTACTTGAACAATGGTGCTAATTTTTTGTTGTTCAACTTTGTAAAAAGATGGCATTGGTTTGGTAAAACCAATAAAAATTTCAAAGTAGATGTATTGGCAAAAGCAGGTATTGGACCCGTAATTCCGCATGTTGACAATAGCTTTGCAGGTCAACAAAATAATCCAAAATTTCAATTAGGCGGATGGAACACAGGTGTCGAAGGCGACATTAGAGTTACTTTTTACAAACACTTTTTTCTAGAATATGGCAACAAATTAGACTATGCCAGCTACTCTAATTTAAAAGTTTACCAAGGTACCGCCAAACAAAATTTTGGTACCTACGAAATGATTCTCAATCTGGGCGTTACTTTCCCAATGGGTAAAAAAATATAACTTGCTGATAAAATGTTAAAACCTGTTTTTTGTTTTCTTTCAATAATTTTTTTTGGCTTTGTTTCCGCACAAAACAATCGCTATTGGCAACAACATGTCAATTACAAAATAGAGGTGACGATGGATGTCAAGAACTATCAGTATAAAGGCAAACAGAAATTGGTTTATACTAACAATTCGTCTGATACCTTGCGCCGTGTTTTTTACCATTTGTACAACAATGCTTTTCAACCAGGAAGCGAAATGGATATACGTGCTCAAACCATTATTGACCCAGATGCAAGATTTGTCATCAAAACAAAAACTAGTGACGGCAAAGAAATAAAAGAAAGTCGCATAGCCAAGTTGCAGCCAGATGAAATTGGTTACTTAAAAATTTCCAACTTCAAACAAGATGGCGTTATAGCAATTGCCATAGAAGTAGGAACCATTCTAGAAGTAACGTTGGCAAAACCAATTCTTCCCGGAAAATCAACGACATTCACATTAGATTTTGATGGACAAGTCCCATTACAAATTCGTCGTTCTGGTCGTAATAACAAAGAAGGTGTTGCACTTTCGATGGCACAATGGTATCCAAAAATAGCCGAATTTGATTTTGAAGGTTGGCATGCCGATCCTTATATCGCGAGAGAATTTTACGGTGTTTGGGGTGATTTTGATGTCAATATTACTATTGACAAAGACTATGTTCTCGGCGGTAGCGGATATTTGAAAAACAATAACGAGATTGGTTATGGCTATGAAGACCAAGGCAAGCAAGTAACGAGAGATTCTAATGCAAAAACATTAACGTGGCACTTTGTCGCACCAAATGTGCACGACTTTACTTGGGCTGCCGATAAAAATTATATCCACGATGTTATCAAAGGACCAAATGGAGTAGACCTGCATTTTATTTATCTTTATAATCCAAAAATTATTGATAACTGGAAAAAACTTGAGCCAATAATGGTGCGAGTAATGGATTTTTTCAATAAAACTGTGGGCACTTATCCCTATAAACAGTACTCTTTTATTCAGGGAGGAGATGGCGGAATGGAATATGCAATGTGTACGCTCATGCTGGGCAACGGAACCTTAAGCGGAATGCTGAATACGGCGCCGCATGAACTGGCACATTCGTGGTTTCAGCATGTTTTAGCATCCAATGAATCTAAACATCCATGGATGGATGAAGGTTTTGCAAGTTATATTGAAGATTTGGTGCTCTATGAACTAGCGGATAAAAAAGTTGAAAATCCATTTGAAGGTTCCTATAAAACATACGTAAAGTTGTATGAATCTGGGAAAGAACAACCGCTTTCTACCCATGGTGATCGTTATGATGAAAACAGAAGTTACAGCATCGCTGCCTATGTGAAAGGCGAACTATTCCTGACACAATTGGAATACTTATTAGGAAAAGATAACTTGCTGAAAACATTAAAAAGATATTATAACGATTTTAAATTTAAACACCCAACGCCAAACAACATCAAGCGCACAGCAGAACGTGTTTCAGGCGCAAACCTCGATTGGTATTTAACAGATTGGACACAAACCACCAATACTATTGATTATGGAATAAAAAAGGTGGAAAGCGCGACCGATGGAGTTCAGAAAACAGGAATTTCGTTGGAACGAATTGGCAGAACGCCGATGCCGATAGACTTATTGGTTGAATATACCGATGGTACAAAAGAGAATTTCTACATTCCGTTGCGAATGATGAGCTTTGAAAAAGAAAATCCAACACCTGATATTAAACGAACTATTTTACCAGATTGGGCATGGGCAAATCCAAATTATTTTTTCGAAATTAAAAGACCCAAAGCAGACCTAAAAAAAATTACCATTGACCCAAGCGGATTAATGGCGGATATAAAGTTAGAGAATAATGTTTTTGAAGTGAAATAATAGGCAATCTAGGTGTAACTCTTTTTTTTCGAATAGAATTTGTAGATTTACCGCAAATATTTTTTCATTATGAAATTCCTGAATGTTTTTTTTCTTTTAATTGCTTTAAACTTTGGGGTTCAAAAAAGCTACGGGCAACCTATACGCTTTCAAGCTAGTAGCGTTAGTTTTACAGACAAAAAAGAAGACGGAAGTTGGAACGAATGGTCTGATTTTGCGCCTGCCAACGTTTTGATAACCCTTAATGCCAAAAAAGATTTAATTACCATTAATTCCTCTGAAGTACAGTCCTTCAAAATCAAAGCCTATGGTGAAATTACAGATAATGCCGAGGTAAATATTGTTCCGTTTGAATGTGTTAATAATAACTCTTCAAAATGTAATATTATAATCATTACCAAAAAAAAAGAAGACAATAGAGTACAGTTTTACATTACTTACAATGATGTGAAATATGTTTACAACATCTACGCCAAGTAGCAATGGCTTTTTCTTATCCAAAAATAGAAAAACTAAAGAGTAAAAAAAGTATTGATTTGTTGTTCTTAAAAGGCAAATCTGTAAGTAAATATCCGTTGCGATTAGTGTATGTTCAGCATGATTTTGAGGAAGATATTTCACTAAAATTAGGAGTATCTGTATCCAAAAAATATTTTAAAAGTGCTGTCGACAGAAATTATTACAAACGTGTGCTTCGCGAATGTTATCGACTGAACAAACAATTATTAATTCAAAATTTAACCGCAAAATACTGCTTTATGTTTTTTTATCAAACCAGCGAAAAATTACTTTATCCAGAAATAGACGAAAAAACAATACAGCTTTTTGAAAAGTTTAACAACGCAATTCTGGAGGAAAGAACAGAATCTAAACAGTAACCCTTTTTATTAAAAGTTATTTATTATATTAGTTCACTTGAAATAAAAAATTATGACATCCTTCATGAAAAAAAGATATTTTATTCCCGCCATTTTGAGCATTTTTCTCTTAATTGGCGTAAGTTTTAAAGACGATTTCTTCGAGATTTCTAAACAAATAGAAATCTTCACTACCTTATACAAAACCATAAATCAGAACTATGTTGACGAGACCAATCCTGCAGAGTTAATGGACAAAGCGATTAAAAGTATGCTAGCCGATTTAGATCCGTATACGAATTATTTTAACGAGCAAGATGTAATCAAATTCAAAATAAACAATACGGGAGAATACACAGGAATTGGAGCTATGATTACCCGAAAAGAAGACCGCCTTATTGTTAAAGAACCTTACAAAGGTTTACCTGCTGACAAAGCGGGATTGAAAGCTGGTGATGAAATTACTCAAATTGGTGATGTGCTTTTAGCCGATTTTAAAGATGACGCTTCACAATTGATGAAAGGTGCTAAAGGCACTAAAATTTACATTAAATATGTGCGTCAAGGAAAGTTGCTTTCCACTCAATTAGTTCTTGATGAAGTTGCCGTAAAAGCTGTTCCGTTTTTTGGAAAAGTTGATGATAAAACCGGGTATATTGTTTTGTCACAGTTTAATCAAAAAGCATCAACAGAAACCAGAGAAGCTCTAGAATCCTTGAAAGCAGACGGTGCTACACAAATTATTCTTGACTTGCGTGGAAATCCAGGAGGATTATTGAATGAAGCCGTAAATATTTGCAATCTTTTTGTGCCAAAAGGGGAAACTATTGTAACTACAAAATCCAAAAATTCTAAATATAACAATACCAACAAAACCAATCGTGAACCTATAGATATCGAAATTCCATTAATTGTCATTGTAGATGGAAAAAGTGCTTCGGCTTCTGAAATTGTTTCGGGTGCTTTGCAAGATTTAGACCGAGCCGTAATTGTAGGTAGTAGAAGTTTTGGAAAAGGATTGGTGCAAAGACCTTTTGACATGACCTATGGAACACAAGTTAAAGTAACTATTTCGCGCTACTACACGCCATCGGGAAGATGTATTCAAGCACTGAATTATGCGCACAAAGATAAAACGGGAAAAGCCATCAGAGTAGAAGAAAAAAATTATAACGCGTTCAAAACCAAAAAAGGACGGACTGTTTATGATGGTGGTGGCATTTTGCCCGATGTAGTTTTAGAAAACACAAAAACAAGCACCATTGCGGAAGCTTTGCAGAAAAATGATGGTATTTTTAATTATGCCACCTACTATTACTATAAAAATACAGCGCTAGGCGATAAAATTCCAACTATAACAGATGCTGATATTATTGATTTCAAAGCGTTCTTAAAACGCGAAAAAATAGCCTTTGATACCGAAACCGAAGTTGCCTTAAAAAGCACTTTAGAAAAAGCAAAAAAAGAAAATGTTGATACCGCTATTACTTCTGAATACCAACAATTATTGACTGCTCTAGAAAAAAGCGAAGAAACGTTAATTGACAAAAATCAAAAAGAGATCAAGAATTTATTGTTGGATGAAATCATTAAAAGATTCCAATACAAAGAAGGTTTGTACCGATATTACATCAAAAGTAATTTTGAGATTAAAAAAGCCATTGAGGTTTTAAACGACAAACAACAGTACAATAGGATTTTAAAAATTTAAAATGAAGTTTCTAAAGTATTTGCCACTGCTTTTTTTTGGTTTTCTTCAAGCACAGGAAGAAGTAGTTCATTCAGTATATTTTGAATTCGACAAATTTTCTTTGAATGAAAAAGAAGTCAATGAAGCTATTGATTTTATCAAAAAAACCGATTCTACTCGCATCGAATCTGTTCAGATTTTTGGTTACACTGACGATGTTGGTAAAGAAGCTTATAACTTTAAACTTTCTACAAAACGTGCTTCCGCTATAAAAGACAAATTTGTTCAAAACAGTATTAAAAGTAAAATTATTGTAACGATTGAAGGCAAAGGAAGAATTTTGATAGAAGATGATATGGTAGAAAATCTTCCCGAAAAACGTTCTAAAAATCGTCGTGTTGATATTGTTGTCAATCTAAAACCGTTGCCAAAAATTCAAATCACGGGGTTTTACAGCACCGTTCAAAAGCATCACATTATTGGCGATCATATTTATTTAGAAAATATTTTATTTGACAGAGGGAGCAGCAAATTACTTTTTAAATCAAAAACAGAATTAGACAAAATTTCAAAATTACTGATAAAGTATAAAACCCTTCAGTTTGAGGTTCAAGGTCATGTTTGTTGTACGCCACCATATCAAAAAGAAGCTATAGATTTGGATACTAGAAAACGCCAGTTATCTATAAATAGAGCAGAATCGGTTTATAAATATTTGATCTTTAAGAAAATATCCAAAGACCGCATGACTTTCAAAGGTTATGGCAACACGGTTCCGCTTGGCAAAGGAGCTGATTATGACCGAAGAGTAGAATTGGTTATCACGAAGATTTAGATTTTTTTCATTTCAATGTGGGGAATATCATCTTCTAAATAAGTTTCACTTGTTTGAATAAATCCATGACTCTCATAGAAGTTTTTTAGATGCAATTGAGCCGAAATGGTGATTTTTGTTTCACCAAGCTGATGTTTCATAAAATAAATTGCTTCTCGCATTAAAATATGTCCAAGTTTTTTGTCTCTGTAACTTGGTTTCACTACAACGCGACCAATGGATGCTTCTTCAAAATAATCTTTAGGTTTAAATAACCTAGCATAAACAACTATTTGTTCGGTGTCTTCTCCGATAAGGTGCAACGCTTTTTGATCTTTGTTATCAATGTCTTGATAGATGCAGTTTTGTTCCACTACAAAGACCTCGCTTCTCAATTGAAGCACATTGTATAATTCAGCGGTAGTTAGTGCTTCAAATCGTCTTATTTTCCATTCTAAATTCATGCGCTTTTTATTTTTTTATTTGAATAGATTTTATAATCGATTCTAATTCAAACATTAAATCACGTTTTTCTTTTGAAGGTGCATAACAAAACCCTTCTAAAATTAGGAGTCTTCTATTGGCATTATCAAAAATAACATAATTAATAAACGGTCCCGACATAAAATCATTTTTCATCTGCCAGGTTCCTTTGGTTTCAAATGTTGTGTTTCCAGCTAACTTTGTTACTGAAAAATAAGGTGAATACGCTTCTTCTGTTATCATTTTTGTTCCCGCTACAGAACCGTGAATGTATAATTTTCCTATGGAATCTCTAACTTTTAAAACATCGGGCACAGCATAATTGGGACGAATGCTTTTCCAAGGGATTTGATAAATAATAAGACTGGTATTGCCGCCGATAATTTCGCTTTTTATCCAAATAAAGTTTTTTTTCCGCATTACATATTCGTATTTCGAAGGAATAAGCAAATCGATATTAAATTTCTTTTTTATTTTTTGGCTGTTGAGCAAGGAGTCTTTGAATATTTTTTGATTGTGTGTAATTTCGATTGCTCTCATTTTTTGAATAATGATAGGTGCATTTTTTTCAAGAATTTCTATTATTTCGATAGAGTTTTTTCCTGAAATATGAAAGGAATTCTGTGGTGAAGTAAACTCGTTTTGTTTTATTTCGAATTTAGTTTCATTGTCTTTTTTAACAATGATGATGTTACGTGTGTCGGTGGAAAATCCTTCAAAAAGTTTTACTGGATACTGATTAATGTTAAAAAGAGGTTCTTCTTGAGGAAGTCCTAAAACAGGAGAAGCAAATTTATTTCTTACACTGTCACCAACTTCACCGTTCCAAAGCTGGTCATCAATAATCACGGCAATGGTATTTATAGCGGCAGATGATTTTTCTTGAGAATTGTCTTTTTTAAAAGCACAAGAAATCAGGAAAGACGTACTAAAAAGGCATAAAAAAAGGGTTTTATTCATGACAGAAGTAAAACCCAAATTTATAGAAGATTTTTGGATTAACCGTTAATTTTTAATTTCATCCCTGCTTTTAAACTTTCGTTTTTAATTCCGTTCCATTTTTTCAAATCTGAAATGGATACGCCTGGATATTTTTTGGCAATGCTAAATAAGGAATCTCCTTTTTTGACGTGGTATAATTTTATTTCGTTTTTATCATTAACTGCTATATTATCTTTTTTGGAAGTTGAATTTTTATTTTCTGAAGAGATGATGTATTTTTTGCCAACAATCAGTTTGGTGCCATATTTAATGGTATTGTCATCCATTTTATTCCAATCTTTGATATCGGATACAGAAACATCATATTTTTTTGCAATACTTCCTAAACTTTCTCCTCTATCAACCACATGTTCTGTGATTTTTACTTCGGGTTTGTGCGAAGCTTCTGTTGCTTGGACTTCGTCATTACTAACCAATGCTAGTTTTGAACCTAGTTCAACGTTTAAGTCAATAAGATTATTCCATTTTTTCAGGTCTTCTAAACTAACGTTGAATTTTTTTGCAATGCTAAATAAATTATCACCTCTTTGAACTTCATAAAAATCGCTCTGTTTAGAACTTGATGATAAGCTTGTCTCAATATCATTTTTATCTGCTTTTACTTCTCTTCTAAACGTGGTAACTATTCGTTCGTTTTTGATGATTTTCAAACTTTTCCCTTTAGTAAGAGTAGTACCTTTGATGTGATTCCATTTTTTTACTTCGGCAACGGTAACTCCATATTTATCTGAAATTTCTCCAAGATTTTCGCCTCTTTTCACTTTATGAAATTTCGTAACATTTTTATACGAAATTACTTTTTCATCTTTAAAAACTTTAGCTGTATTTGATGCAATTGCTGATGTCTCTTTTACTGCAATAGTATCTGGTTTTATAATTTTTTTTACTTTTACTGCTACAACTTCACTGGTGTAAATTTTTAATTTTTTACCCATTGGCGCTTTATTATTTCGCAAATGATTCCATTTTTTTAGCTCAACCATTGTAATGCCATACTTGTCTGAAATCTCACTTAAACTGTCACCTCGTCGCACTTTATGGTATTTAATTTTTGTGATTTTCCTATCGTTTACGGAGTAATTTGAATCGCTAACAGCAACCAAACTTTCATAAGGTCGCTCTCTTTTATTTGCATCATACTGTACAAAGGCGTAAATCTTATCTTCATTTGAGGTAAATACAGCCACTTTGTTAATTGGCAATCTCAAGTAATGCTTCTCATTAGACATAAAAGGAACTTCGTCTCTTTTGTATGAAGGATTTAAAAATTGCAATTCCGCCACAGGAACATCCAACAAATCTGAAATTTGTTTAAATGTCATAGCTTTTTTTATCATTATTGTGTCGGTTGCAAAATGATTGGCAATAGCTCTATCTGGTTTTATGCCATGTTCTTTGTGGTATTCAAAAATATACATTGTTGCTAAAAAAGCAGGTAAATATCCTTGCGTTTCCTTTGGCAAATATTTTCTAATGTTCCAATAATTTTGTTTTCCTCCTGAGCGTCTAATCGCTTTGGCAACATTTCCTGGTCCAGAATTGTAAGCCGCTAATACTAAATCCCAATCACCAAAAATATTGTACATATTGGTCATGTATTGAGTGGCTGCATTGCTGGCTTTTATTGGGTCGCTTCTGTCATCAACATACGAGTTAATGTTTAAGTCATATTGTTTTCCTGTTTGGTACATAAATTGCCACAATCCTGTTGCGCCAACTCTGGAAACGGCTCTTGGATTTAATGCTGATTCTACCACAGCTAAATATTTTATTTCTAAAGGAATGTTCTTGGCAGCTAATGATTCCTCAAACATTGGAAAATAAAATTGAGATAATCCCATTAATCTTTCGAATGTTTTTTTTCTGTTTTTTAAAAATGATTTAATTACATTTTCTAAACCAACATTATATTCTATATTGAATGGAGATTTCTCATCCATTTTCTTTAATCTTTCTTTTAAAAGTGCTGTTGGTAATTCGTAATCGACTTTTTCGTCAACATTAATGTTTTTAATATCGGTTGATAAATCATTGTATAAATTAAGGCTAACCATTTCTTTCATCCACAAACTGTCAATGCACGAGGCAAGGTTGTCGTGAACAAAGCTAGCTTTGATGGAATCTAAAACCTCTCTTCTTGTTAATGGTGCTTTTTTTACAACGGTATCAATAAGAGCCTCTTGCGCAAAAATTGTCGAAGAAACTAGTATTAATGCTAGTGATGTGATTTTTTTTATAGTCATAACTTTATTTATAAAGTGTTTAAATTTAATATTTTTGAAATAGTAAATGTAACCCATTAACAACGTAAATAATTGTTTATTATTATGTTATATTTTAAAATTAATTTAAAATAGCCGCTATACCTGGTAAAATTTTGCCTTCAAGCATTTCCAACATTGCACCGCCACCTGTTGAAACATAACTCATTTTTTCTTCCAACCCGAATTGCTTTACCGCTGCAACCGAATCGCCACCGCCTACAAGCGAAAAAGCTCCTTTTATAGTTGCTTCAGCTATGTAATTTCCTAACTCAATAGTTCCATTAGCAAAATTTTCCATTTCGAAAACGCCCAATGGCCCGTTCCAAAGTATGGTTTTTGAAATCATAATTACTTCTTTGAAATTTTCCAACGATTTTGGACCAGCATCTAAACCTTGCCAACCGTCGGGAATTTTGCTTACATCAACTATTTTTGTTTTGGCATTATTTGAAAAAGAATCCGCTGCAACAACATCAACTGGAATATGAATCTGAACATTTTTTTCTTTGGCTAAACGCAAAATTTCTAAAGCCAATTCTTGTTTGTCATCTTCACAAATAGAACTTCCTATTTTTCCGCCCAATGCTTTTACAAAAGTAAATGTCATTCCTCCGCCAATAATCATGTGATCTACTTTGTCTAAAATATTTTCGATGACCGTAATTTTTGAAGATACTTTTGAACCTCCAAGAACTGCCGTCACGGGTTTCGCCGAATTATTTAAAACACGATTTAAACTTTCAATTTCTTTGGCCAAAAGCAATCCAAAACATTTTTTTTTAGGAAAAAATTTAGCAATTATTGTTGTGGATGCATGTGCCCTGTGTGCTGTGCCAAAGGCGTCATTTACATAAAAATATCCTAAAGAAGCTAATTCTTTAGCAAAATTCTCATCTCCAGCTTCTTCTTGAGCATAAAAGCGAAGATTTTCTAACAATAAAACCTCTCCTTGTTTTAAATTTTTGGCAGCATTTTGAGCAATTTCACCCGTACAGTCTGAAGCAAATTTAACCTTTATCCCTAAAACTTCTGAACATTTTGATACAATATGTTGTAAAGAAAATTGTTCTTCTTTTCCTTTTGGTCTGCCCAAATGAGACATTAAAATTACGCTTCCACCATCAGCAAGAATTGCGTCTATCGTTGGTTTTGCTGCTTCAATTCTAGTGGCATCAGCAACGTGAAAATTTTCATCTAAAGGGACATTAAAATCGACTCTAATTAAAACTTTTTGGTCTTTAAAATTAAAATCTCGAAGTATTTTCATTAGGTATTAGGTAGGTTTGCATACTTGCAAATATAACAAAATTTAAACTCAACGGTTATTTTTGCGCTTTTATCGATTTATTTTAACATTTTTTTTAAGCGATAAGAAGTTTGTTTTCAATTGGATAGTAGTTTTTGCTCTTTTACTTTCACAGAATTACTTTATAATTATGTATTTAAGATGCTATTATTCATCATCTTTTAGTCAAATTTTTCTTCTATATTTGCTTTATGCAGTTTTCAGATATTCTTGGTCAAGATTACATAAAAAATCATCTCGTTAAAAGTGCGGTTTTGGGAAGAATTCCGCATGCGCAATTGTTTGTTGGGCCAGAAGGTTCGGGAACTTTGGCTCTTGCAATCGCTTATGCACAGTTTGTTTTGTGCAACAATATTGGTGCGGAAAATAGTGGCGGTAACGACAGTTGTAATCTAAAATTTCAATCGCTTTCGCATCCTGATTTGCATTTTGTGTTTCCAAATGTGACCAATGATGAAGTAAAATCGAAACCTAAAAGTGCTGATTTTATTGTCGATTGGCGCAAATTTGTATTAGCAAATCCTTATGGTAGTTTGTTTGATTGGTACAAACATTTGGGTGTTCAGAACAAACAAGGTGAGATTAGAGTAGAAGATGCTCAAGACATTTTGAAATCATTGGCATTAAAATCGTTTGAGGGAGGTTATAAAATTATGATTGTTTGGATGGCCGACAAAATGAATATTGCTGCTTCCAACAAGTTATTAAAACTGCTCGAAGAACCACCTGCGAAAACCTTATTTTTATTGGTTACAGAAAATGAAGAAGATATTATTCAAACTATTCGCTCTCGTTGTCAAGCCTTACATTTTGGTGCTTTGCCAGAGGTAGTGATAGCAAAAGCCATGAGAGAAACTTATTTTTTAGACGATTCTTCAGCCTTTAAAGTAGCCCATCAAGCTCAAGGGAATTATAATAAAGCCTTGCATATTGTAAAAAATGACACCGAAGATTTTCCTTTTGAAAGATGGTTTGTAGAATGGGTTAGAGCTGCTTTTAGAGCCAAAGGAAATGCAACCGCTATTCATGATTTGATTTCATGGAGCGAAGAAATTGCAAGTATCGGTCGTGAAGGACAGAAACAGTTTTTAAACTATTGTATTGTTTTTTTCCGGCAAGCATTATTATTGAACTATCAAACTCAAAATTTGGTATACTTTGAACCCACTGTAGAAAAGTTTACTTTAGAAAAATTTGCTCCGTTTGTAAATGGGAGTAATATAAATGCTATTTTTAATGAACTATCTGACGCCGTTTATCATGTAGAAAGGAATGGAAATGCAAAAATAATTTTAACCGATTTATCTATAAAGCTTACTCGATTAATCCATAAAAATGAATAAACATGAATAATTCTGCCTCTGTTTTAGTATTACTGTTTTTAGCTGTTACATTTATTCAATCTGCCTACGACAAAGTATTTGATTGGAATGGTAATGTAGAATGGTTGAAAAGTCATTTTGCCAAGACATCTTTGTTGAAAAATAATGTTCCAATGGCACTAGGGACTATTTTAATTTTGGAACTAATTGCTGGGGTTTTTACGTTGGCTGGGTGTGTACAATTAGTTGTTAACGGCGAGAGAATTTTTGGCTTTTATGGCGCTGTTTTTTCATGTATCACGTTAATTTTGTTGCTTTTAGGACAACGTTTAGCGAAGGATTATGATGGCGCACGAACCATAGCTATCTATTACATTCCAGCAATTTTAGCGGTTTTTTGGTTGAGCTAGTTTTTAGTAAATTATTTTTAGTAATTTTATGTTTTTAAATTTTTGATGAAACTATCTAGTAATGAGATTGATATAATTAAAGATTTCTTTTCAAAACAACCTGTTTTGAAAGCATATCTTTTTGGTTCTTATAGTCGGGGGACTGAAAATGAAAGCAGTGATATTGATTTATTAGTTTAATTAGATTATACGCAACCAATTGGTTTAGAGTTTATCCAAATGCAAATTGATTTACAAAAGTTACTTTCTAAAAAATTAGATCTAGTTTCTGCAAGAGGATTATCAAAATACTTTAAACCTATTTTGGACAAAGAAAAAAAGCTAATTTATTCAAGACAGATTAGGTGACAAAATTCGGCTGCAACATATTTTAGACGCAATTGTTGACATTGAAAATTAAACACAAGACAACGTTTAAAAGGTTTTGTGACTAATTCAATGATGTTAAATGCTTCGTAAGCTTGAAATCCTTGGAGAAGCCAGTAACCGTTTGTCCGAAGAATTATTGCTGAAAAGCGATGACATTTCATGGACTTGAATAATTGGTCTACGTAATCTCGTTATTCATGAATATTTTGGTGTTGATGATTTCACAATTTGGAATGTTATCAAAATAAATTTACCTGAATTGAAGGAGAAAATCATTGTTTTAATTCAGGAAATGAAATAAACTTTACCGAAAACTTGCCTTAAACATTTTCAATTCATCCCAGGTAAATTTATCGCCCATTTGTTCTTTCAATGCGTTCAGAGATTCTTCGTTATACCCTTTAAAAACTATAGACAGTTCCTGAATTTTATCTTCGGTTAAAACATCTGAAATTAAAATGGTTTTAGCCTCAATAAGTTTAACTAAATGACCACTAATAGTTTGGGTTGTGAGTTTTCGAATGGCAGCAATTTCTTTAATAGAATTTTTTGCTTGCCACAATTCATAGGTTTCTTGAACGGTTGTTTTTTTGGGTTCTTTACTAGTTTTTTTCTTTTTAGTGTAGCGTTCCAAATCGACTTCATCTTCTATTAAAGTGACATTTAGATTTTTAAACTCCTCTCGAATAACCTCAAGTTTTCTAATTTTGTAATACTTTATTTCCTCTGACGACAATTTTTCTTTAGAAATTTTTTCGCCTTTTACTACAATTTCTGTAAGCAATTTAGCCTTCATCAATCGCAATACGGCTTTAATTTGAGCGGTTTCTAAAACTACCAGTTCATCATGAAATGCTTTTACTTGTTTGATTCTAATTACTTCTTCAAGTTTCCACAAGATTTCATAGACTAAACTATCCATAGGTTGCAGAAAATAGCTGTACGCAGCCTGAATTCTTTCGTTTATAAATTTAAAATCTACCTCATCAGTAGTAAAAAGTTTGTTTAACTGTGCAATAAATTTTTGGGACGCCTCCAATAAATTTTCTACGGTTTCTGTTTGTTTTTTTGCCCATGCGGCATGTTTTGATTTTGCAGATAATTCTGAATTTTCATTATAACTAAATTGATGATTGCGCCATTCTTGCGCCAAATCTGTCCAATCAAAACTGGATTTCAAATAATTATAAATATAGCTTTGGGTTTCTTGTTTCAACGAATTTTCTAAAAAGGCTTCACTGGCTTTATTTTCAGCGTATTGCATTACGTCTTGATCGCTAGAAATACCATTCATTTGCAACGGCGAAAGCAAAACCAATCCGTTTAACGATCGCAATCTAGAGAGTGCCACATAGGCTTGACCAGGAAGAAAAACCTGCGAAACATCGAGCGCAGCTTTGTCAAAAGTTAGTCCTTGACTTTTGTGAACGGTTATTGCCCAAGCTAATTTTATAGGATAATGGGTAAAGGTTCCCAATACATCTTCACTTATTTCTTTAGTTTTTTCATCTACAAAATAGCGTATGTTTTGCCACTCATACCGCTCTACTTCGATGGTTTTGTTTTCTTCTGGAAAATGAACGAGGATTTCTTCATCTGAAAGTGATTTAATAATGCCCATTTTTCCGTTGAAATAATTTTTGTCAAACGACAAATCATTTTTAATAAACATGACTTGTGCTCCAATCTTGAGTTCTAATGTTTCTTCAAGCGGATAAATTTTATCTGGAAAATCATTTACAATCATTGCCTTGTATGTTTTAGATTTCCCTTGCAAATCATGAAGAGATTGCGCGTTTATAGTGTCCGCTTTAGCGTTGTGTGTAGTCAATGTAATAAAGCCTTGGTTCGCTTTTAAATCAAATTTAGGTTGCACAAACTGGTTAAGAGTTTGAATATCACTAGGTGAAATCTGATTGTTTCTTAAGTTGTTTAAAACAGCAATGAACTTCTCATCCGTTTGACGGAAAATTTTAGATAATTCAATGTACAGCGGTGGATTTTGCTGAATAACTTGAGCATGAAAAAAGAATTTCCCTTTGTAATAATTTCGCAGAGTTCGCCATTCTTCGTCCCTAATTATTGGAGGTAATTGCATTAAATCACCAATAAAAAGTACTTGAACACCACCAAAAGGTTGGTTTTTTTTCCGAACAGATTGCAACATAAAATCAATAGCATCCATCAGGTCCGCGCGCAACATACTTACTTCGTCGATGATCAGCAATTCCATATTTTGAATTACCGCTTTCTTGATACCGCTCATTCTAAAATGTCTGCGTAAAGTTGCTTTAGTTTCAAATCTTGAATTATCAGAAAATTGAGGGGAAGAATTATCGGGAATAAATCCACCAAAAGGCAACTGAAACATAGAATGAATGGTTACTCCACCGGCATTCAAAGCTGCAATTCCGGTAGGCGCAACAACCACACAATTTTTATGTGTGGAAGCAATTATTTCTTTGAGAAGTGTGGTTTTCCCAGTTCCTGCCTTTCCGGTCAAGAATACAGAACGATTGGTTTGATTAATAAATAACAAGACATAGTCTGCTTCGGCTGAGACTTTTTGCACGGCTTATATTTTAAAAAAAAAGTGTTGTTATTTAGGTCAAAACAAAAAAAATGTCTTCAGTTAAAGACATTTTGTAATTTTAAGAACAACCGATTATTTTTTTTCTTCCCTTGTAGTTGTTTCTTTTTTACCAGTTGCTTTGTATTTGTCGTTGATCATCTTGATAATTTCTTTTGAAATATCATAATTGTCTTTTGCGAATAAAATAGAAGGCGAGGCATCTCCTGAACCATAAATGTAGTCGTAGCCTTTTTCTTTACCGTAAGTTTTGATTAATTTTCTGTAATTTTTAACTAACGAATCCATTTCAACGGCACTTTCTTGTTGTAGTTGCTGAAGCATTCCTTGCTGCGCATAGTTTAGTCGTTGCTCTGTTTGTTGTAATTCTGAACCCTTTTTTTGTGCCCAATCTTGACCGTTTTTTTGTGCGTTGTCTTTAAAACTAGCAGCTTCCTTTTTAAACCTTGCTACTTCTTGTTCTAATTGGCTACCCATTACTTTAGACTTGTCTTTGTATTTTGCTTCAATAACTTTGGCCTCTGCAGACTCTTCCATTAATTTTGAAGTGTCAATATAAGCTGTTTTAAATTCTTTTGCAGATGCTGGTTTATTGCATGACATTATTGAAATAGCCAGTGCAAAAAGGATTACTATATTTTTCATTATTCGAATAAAATTTAATTTCGATTTCAAAAGTATAAAAATAAATGCAATATTCTAATGTTAAAAATGTAGTGATAAGAAATTCCAAATTATAATTAACAACTATTAATAAAATTAAATCAATAAGGATTTACTATTAATTATGGCTTTATATAAAAGCATTTAAGCTGATTTTTGCTTTTTAACAAGGTAACTTGTACTTAATGTTTTTTTAATTAATATTTACTTGTTTTTTTGAATTTTACTTGTTTTTTATGATGTAAATGTGTGAAGAGAACTCTTTACTTCGTTTTGCTGATAGATTAGATTTCCATCCAACAAAAAAAGCTTTGAGATAATTCATATTACCTGTTTTATATTTTTCAGATAAAAGACTCACATAAAAACTATCAAATTTCATAGGTAACACTTCCGCTAATTTCATCTCTTTTTCTGTGAATAATTTTTGGATTGCTGTTTTTGAAAAATGCCAAATGTGTCTTGGGACATCGTATGCTGCCCAAAATTTTCCATAGTAAGTAGCGTCGAACGATTTAAAATTGGGAACTGCAATAAAAATCACCCCGTTTGGTTTTAATAACCGTTTCAGTTCTAATAAATAATCATTTAAATTTGGAACGTGTTCTAGAACATGCCACATCGTAATAATGTCAAAGGAATGGTTTTCTAAATCGGATAAATTCTCGGCAAAATAAACTCCTTTACGAATTGCTGTTGCCCTTGCTTTTTCACTGGGTTCTATTCCTGTTGTTTGCCATCCATCTTTTTTTGCAACAACGAGAAAATCGCCAGTTCCCGCTCCAATATCTAAAAGGGATCCTACTGATGCTTGAGCATTAATTAATTTCACTTTGCTTTTAAGCGCACTACTTTTTATCAAATGATAGATTTTTTCAAATAAAGAACGTTTGCCATCAGTATGCGAAATGTAATCATCGCTTTCATAATAACGTGATAATTTATCCAAATCTGGCTTAGGAAAAGTGATTAATAAATCATACTCTGGATTGTGATGCAATTCAAAAATTTCTTTTGAAACCGAGTAGTCCTTTACTTTTTTAAAAAAAATATTGTTTTGAAAACTCATATGAAGGCTTTATTTGGGGGACTTAACAAAATTCGTTTCACGTGGAACAAAATATTTACGATTGCTGATTGAAGCTATCAGATAGCAGAATTATTAATTCATAGATCTAAAATTCTATCGTCCCATATAAATTAGTAAAATGGATACATCAGCAGGAGATACCCCGCTGATTCTTGATGCTTGTGAAATGGTTATAGGACGAATGGAGCTTAACTTTTGCTTTGCTTCTATCGACATTGATTTAATTTTTTGGTAATCAAAATTTTCTGGTATTTTTATATCTTCTAATCGTATTAATTTTTCGGCATTATTTCTTTCTTTTTCGATATAACCGGAATATTTTACTTGAATTTCGGCTTGCTCAATGATTTCTTTATCTAAATCATTATTTGATACATATTCGGAAACTTTTTCGAATTTTAAAAAATCATCTAGCACGATTTGTGGTCTTGAAAACACTTTAAACATCTTATCAGATTGAATCATTGGCGCGCTGTCTTTGGCTTCCAAAATTGGATTGGCTTCCTCTGATGTAACACTAGTTTGTTTAAAAAACTGAACCATTTTTTCACTTTCATTAAATTTATGCTCCATTCTTAGTAAGCGTTTTTCGCTCACCAAACCTATTTCAAATGCTTTTGGTGTTAGCCTAAAATCTGCATTGTCTTGTCGTAGCAAAGTTCTAAATTCTGCTCTTGATGTAAACATGCGGTATGGTTCATCGGTTCCTTTAGTAATTAAGTCATCAATCAAGACTCCGATATAAGCTTCGTCTCGACGCAATATCATTGGTTCTTGTTCTTTTACTTTTAACGCTGCGTTAATTCCTGCCATTATACCTTGTGAAGCCGCTTCTTCATACCCAGTTGTACCGTTGATTTGACCAGCAAAATACAGACCATCTACTATTTTAGTTTCTAAAGTGTGTTTAAGTTGTGTCGGAGGAAAATAATCATACTCTATAGCATATCCAGGTCGGAAAAACTTAACTTTTTCAAATCCTTTTACTGAGCGCAGTGCTTTAAACTGAATATCCTCTGGCAACGACGTTGAAAACCCATTTACATAAACCTCTACGGTATTCCAACCTTCAGGTTCAACAAATAATTGATGTCGTTCTTTATCTGCAAATCGATTTATTTTATCTTCAATAGAAGGACAGTAGCGCGGACCCATACTTTTGATTCGCCCATTAAACATAGGCGATCGATCGAAGCCTTCTCGAAGAATATTATGCACCTCATTTGACGTATACGTCATGTGACATAGTTTTTGACGAGTCAAAGGTTGCGTTTCATCGGAATATGAAAATTTGTCAGGAAACAGATCCCCTGCTTCTTCAATCATTTTTGTATAATCTAAAGAACGACCGTCAACTCTTGGCGGTGTTCCCGTTTTCATTCTGCCCGCTTCAAAACCGAGCTTAACTAAATCTTCTGTTATTCCATAGGAAGCACTTTCACCAGCTCTACCACCACCGAATTGTTTCTCACCAATATGAATTAATCCGTTTAAAAAAGTTCCATTAGTCAGCACAACAGTTTTAGCTTTTATTTCTATTCCAAGTGCAGTTACAACTCCTTCAATCTTATTATTGTTTATCAAAAGTCCTTTAACCATTTCTTGATAAAAATCAAGATTGGGTGTTTTTTCTAGTCGCAGTCGCCATTCTTCAGAAAAACGCATTCTATCAGACTGAACCCTAGGCGACCACATAGCTGGTCCTTTTGATTTGTTCAACATTTTAAACTGTACTGCTGTAATATCTGAGATTATTCCAGAATAACCCCCAAGCGCATCTATTTCACGGACAATTTGACCTTTAGCGATTCCTCCTATAGCTGGATTGCATGACATTTGAGCTATGTTTTGTAAACTCATAGTAACTAATAAGGTGCTACACCCTAAATTGGCTGCTGCTGCTGCCGCTTCACAGCCCGCATGACCTGCCCCAACCACTATGACATCATATCGTTCTAAAAACATTTTAATTTTGTTTCACGTGGAACATCTTCATTTTTTCATCTTCTTTTTGACGCATAATAATTTCGTCTTGCTCACTTTTATCTTTATATCCGCATAAGTGCAACAGCCCGTGAATAAGAACTCTTTTTAACTCATCATCAAATGAAACCTTAAAATCTGATGCGTTCTCCTGGACTCTTTCAACAGAAATGAAAATATCTCCCTGTAACTTATTTCCTATTGAATAGTCGAAACTAATAATGTCTGTTAAAGTATCGTGTGATAAATATTTGTTGTTTAATTTCAGTAAATAATAGTCATCACAAAAGATATAGTTAAGCTCACCTTCCGTTTTTGATTCAGAAATAATGACATTGGACAACCAGTCTGAATAAAGCTCTTCGTCTACTAATTTATAGTCAAACTCGTAATTAAAATTAATCATTGTATTTTAAAATATGCTTGAACCTTTTGAGTAAAATTAGAGCGCAAAGGTAAACTTTGTCTGTTTAAAATTTCAATACTATTCAAATATTCTTGAAGCTTTTCTGGAAGAGGAGCTGCTAGATTGTTAAATTCTTTCTTATTTGTTTCAGATTGACGTTTTTTGTCTTCACCTTGTTGCTGCACAGCTTTTTCTAATTTTAATAATTCATATTTTACGTTTAAAATCTTTTGAAGCGTTTCATTGTTAAAACCCTTATTGAGTAATTGTTTCTCAATTTGCTTCATTTGATCTAAAGTGTTTTGACCATTGCCGCCAAGACCCTGTTTTTTCAGCTCATTTTCCAAGGCTTCTCGTAATTGTTGTTGTTCTTTATAAATCTCCATGATGTTTTTTGAATCTCCTTCTCCATCTTGCCCATTTTCTCCACCTTTTTGATTTCCTTGCCCTTTTCCGCCATCACCTTTACCATCGTCCTTACCGCCGCTTCCCTTATGGCCTTGCTGCCCTTGCCCTTCTTTTTCGCCCTGACCTTCACCTGATTTTTCACCTTTATTCATTCCTTTTTTTATTTTTTCTCCTAGGCCTTCCTGCTTTTTGATAATGTCGGGCAATTGCATTCCTTGACCCTGACCCTTACCTGGTTTTGGCTTTCCTGCGCCCGATCCTGACATTTCCATCTGCATTCCATTTAAAATATCACTCAACATATCTGCTAATTTATTGGACGAGGAAACGGCATATTGCTGGTATGAATTACCTTTAGAAACATTGGCTTCGGCTAAAGTTTCGATTGATTTGTCTACATTATATTGAACATTTCCTATTTCTTTAGTAATATCTTCAGCTATTTTTGGATTACGTAACGACATAGCAAATAAACTGTCGTCAACATGTTTGAATTGTTGCTTTAAATCTTGCTGTATTTTCAAATTTTTATTAAATGATGGCGCTCCGCGTTTGAGGCTCCTAAATTGTTTCATTACATCCTCTTCAGAAAAAGAAAATGCCAAGAGATTGTCCAAAATCTGTCTTAACATGGCAACATCTTCTTCCATTTGCTCTTTGTCATCGGATGCCATTTGTTCTTGCATCTTTTGACTCATTTGCTTCATTTTTTTTGATGCACTTTTCTGTTTTGGTTTAGCTTTTTCTTTTTGTTCTTTTTGAAGTTGTTCTTTTGCCTCTTTTAAATCTTCATCGATGCTTTTCTCTTTCTCTTCTGTTTTAGGCAAATCCATCGGAACTTTTAATTCTTTGTTTTCTTTTTGTAATTCTTTTAGTTCTTCCTGCAGTTTGTCAAATTCTTTATTTATTTCATTTTGCTTTTCAGCGTTATTCTCGTCTGTTTTATCAGCTAATTTGTCTTGCTTATCAGCAAGTTTATTTAACTTATCGGCAACTTGTTGTGCTTTTTTTTCTACATAATACCGTTTGGTAAGTTCTACTAATTGTTCCAAACTTTTGGTTTGGTTTTTACTAGCTTGCTGAAATTTTTCCATTTTTTCAAACAATTCTTCTTTGCTAATTTTGTCATTCAATTTTTGAAGTACATCAAGCAATTTTTTGTTTTTTTCTAATTCATCTTTCGCTTTCTCTAATCTATCCTGCAGCAAATCTTTCTTTTCGTCTTTTTTTTCTGTTTTAAATTTATCCAGGTTGTCTTTCATCTTTTCTGAAAAGTTTTTCATTACTTCATCTTGTTGTTTTTGACGCTGAATGAAATCGTTTACTTTCTGCTGATCTTTGTATTCCAAATTATCTTTTTCTTTACTCATTTTCTGCAGCTTATCCATTTCTGAAAGTTGCTTGTCTTGCGTCTTTAAGGATTTTGACATGGCATTTATATTCTCATTTTGCTGTTGCATCATTTCGTCTTGCTTTTCAGTTTCTGTTGAAATCCTATTGCTGAAAACCGAAGATTTGGTGCTTTTATAGTTATGAAAAGCATCGTTATCAAAAACCTCAAAATAATATTCGTAAGATATCCCTTCTTCAACAGGAAGATTGCCCGGGAACGAAAACACAAACTGGTCAAAGACCTCTTTCTTTACAGGGATAGTTGCTTTTTTTGAAACGTTAGGAGTGTTTTTTGGATAGTACACAATTTGCAATTTAGACAAACCATAATCATCTGAAACCTGACCTAAAACAACGCTTTTATTAATCTTTAAACTATCAGGAGCATTATTGACAGTAATCGTTGGGAACTGATCTTTTATTACAGAAATTTGATAATTTAATTTCTCGTAATTCTGAATTTTTGTATTAGAAGTTAGAATTTGATAATCAACATTTTGAACTATGTTTTTAGACAATGAAAATACATTGTCTTGTTTGGCAAAAGTAAATCGTGAATTTTCGTTCACCCAATCCACTTTTTGTGTGGCTAAAGTATTTATGCGCCATGTTACTTGAGTTCCTTCTGGAACAATGGCGTTTCCAGTTCCTTTGACAACTTCTGACTTTTTATTTAAATAATTTGGAAAATTCAGTACCATTTCAAAATTAGAAATTGACGGAACAGTAATAACCTTTAACTCATAATCATGGGAAGAAACGGCATTCGCCTCAATATGAAAATCTAAATTTTCTGTAGGTTTAGGAATAACAAATTCAAATTCTCCCGTTTTATTGCTTTCCATAAAATAGCTTTCATTGCCAATGAAAATCATAGCATTTTCTGGAACAACTTTACCTATGGTTCTTACCTTCAAAAGGAAATCCTTGTTTTGCTCTGTCTGTAAATTGGCGTTCAAAACCACAAATACAAATGGTGCTGGCGGTAAAAATTGCTGCTTAAAATTAACGACTCTATTCAAACTTTGCGAAATCATACTGCTGTTTCCGGAAAGATAGAAAAATGCAAAAAACAGTACGGGAACTATCGCTAGTGGTAAATATTTCTTGTTATTTCGTAAGTTAATAGCGTTTCCAAAAGGGATGGGTTGCAATGCATTTGCTTTTTGATTAATGGATGCCAATAGCAATTCAGACTCATTTTTATCTTGAGAAAGTTGGAGAAAATTGATTAGTTTGTCACTAACTTCGTTGAAATGGTTTCCAATAATGGTGGAAGCTTCTTTGTAATCTATTCCTTTTTGAAGTTTAAATAATTTGAATAATGGAAAAAAGATAAAACGAACCAAAAGAAAAACTTCCACAATAACAAACGTGCAAAACAAAAATGTTCTTGCCGCAGGTTTAAGCCAAAGAAAGTACTCCACAAATAAGGTGAAAATAAAATATATCAACCCTAATCCGACAAACAAAAGTACTCCGCGGATTAATTCATTAGTATAAAATTTCTTTATAAAATCTTCTAACTTTTGATATATAATGTGTGAATTCTCCAATTTTTGCAGTTTATTTTTTATAACCGTTAAATGTACACTTTTTACCGAATAACAAAGCGTTAAAAATTTGCCAATCATTTATATTTTTATTTCTTAAAAACTTCAGTAAATTTAGACCATAAATACATTGATTATGAAATATTTATTGGCTTATTGCGTTCCGTTTATAGCAATAATAGGGATTTATTTTGGTGGTTACTGGAGTTTTTCTGGGGTAGTCTTTGCATTTGTTTTGATTCCATTTTTAGAGCTTATTTTGCCTAGAAACGAAAAAAACTATTCGGCTGATGAAATTGATAATAGGCTCAAAAATGGTTTTTTTGACCTTCTACTGTACCTAAATGTAGTTATAGTTTATGGCAGTTTGTTATATGTTTTGATAGTAAAAACTAATAAGAATCTTTCGAATTCAGAAATTATTGGTATAATAGTAAGTTTAGGAATCATACTTGGCTCAAACGGAATAAATGTTGCGCACGAACTGGGTCACCGAGAAAAATTGTATGAACGAATGTTGGGGAAATTGCTTTTGATTCCATCGCATTACACTCATTTTTTTATCGAACATAATCATGGTCATCACGTGCATGTTTCAACACCGCAAGATCCATCAACCGCAAAAATTAATCAATCGCTTTACGCATTTTGGATTCAAACGATTTGCGGAACCTATATTAAAGCGTGGCAAATACAGAAGAAATTAAATCAAAATGAAAATCGTTCTTTTTTTTCTTTAAAAAATGATATGATGTGGTTTACTTTAATTCAAATTACGTATCTTATTTTGATTTACTTTTCCTTCGGAATTTTGTCCTTTACAATCGTTTTATCAGCAGGTATAATAGGTTTTCTGTTATTAGAAACCATCAATTATATAGAACATTACGGTTTAAAAAGAAATCTTTTACCTTCTGGACGTTACGAGCGTGTAAGTGAAAAACACTCATGGAATTCCAATCATATTTTAGGTAGAATTATGTTGTATGAACTTACGCGGCACAGCGACCATCATTATAAATCACAAAAGAAATTTCAAGTTTTAGAATATCATTTCGTTTCGCCACAAATGCCCTATGGTTATCCCACAAGTATGGTCTTGTCTTTAGTTCCACCGCTTTGGTTTGCGGTGATGAACAAAAGAATTCCATCCGAAATGAAAACCTAAAATTATAAACTTCTGACACCAAACTTCTGATTATCTTTGCACCAAATTTTAATAAAATGTCAAGACCTGTTCGAGTTCGTTTTGCGCCAAGTCCAACTGGACCATTGCATATTGGTGGTGTTCGTACTGCTTTATTTAATTATTTGTTTGCCAAAAAAAATGATGGTGTTTTCTATTTAAGAATAGAAGATACAGACCAAAATCGTTTTATCCCAGGAGCCGAACAATACATTTTTGAGGCATTGGAATGGTTAGGTATTGCTCCCAGCGAAACCATTGGAAAGAATGAAAAATTTGGACCCTACCGTCAATCCGAACGAAAAGATATATACAAAAAATATGCTCTTCAATTGATAGATTCTGGTTGGGCATATTATGCTTTTGATACCCCTGAAGCTTTGGATTTATGCAGAAAACAGCACGAAGAACAAGGAAAAACATTTATCTACAATTGGCACAATCGCGAAAAACTAGATACTTCGTTACTAATTTCAAAAGAAGAAACTGAAAAAAGAATTGCAGCTGGTGAAGATTATGTAATCCGATTTAAAACCCCTGTAAATGAAAGATTGGATTTGCACGACATTATTCGTGACGATATTCATTTCGAGACCAATCTTCTTGACGACAAAGTTTTGTTTAAAAGCGACGGAATGCCAACGTATCATTTGGCGAATATTGTTGATGATCATTTAATGGAAACTTCGCATGTTATTCGCGGCGAAGAATGGTTGCCATCAATGCCGCTGCACTATTTGTTATACAAAGCTTTTGGTTGGGAAGCGCCAAAATTTGCGCATCTTCCGTTGATTTTAAAACCTGTTGGTAACGGAAAACTCTCCAAGCGAGATGGTGATAAATTAGGTTTTCCAGTATTTCCTTTAGAGTGGAAAAGCGATGAAGTCATATCGTCTGGGTATAGAGAAAAAGGTTTTTTCCCAGAAGCTGTAATAAACTTTTTGGCATTATTGGGGTGGAATGACGGAACAGAACAAGAATTATTTTCGTTAGAAGAACTAATAGAAAAATTTGACTTAAACAGAGTTCATAAATCCGGAGCCAAATTTGATCCCGATAAAAACAACTGGTTTAATCATCAGTATTTGCAAAAGCAAAGCGACGAGAGTTTGGCAGAATTGTTTAAGAAGGATTTGTTAAATAGAAGCACTTCGACTGCGCTCACTGTGACAGATGTAAAATTGACAAGAATCGTTTCCTTAATAAAAGAACGCGCCAATTTTGTCTCAGAGTTTTGGGAAATGAGTAATTTCTTTTTTGAACCGCCGACCTCTTATGATGAAAAAGCAGCAAAAAACTGGAAAGAAGACGCGCCAGAATTAATGAAACTATTAATAGAAGTTTTAAAATCTATCGATTATTTCACTTCAATAAACATTGAAAATGTTGTAAAAAAATGGATGACTGAAAACGAAATTGGAATGGGAAAAGTAATGCAGCCGTTCCGTTTGAGTTTGGTTGGTGCTTTGAAAGGACCTCATCTTTTTGATATTGTAGAACTGATTGGCAAAGATGAAACTATAACTCGATTAGAAACAGCAATCGTACGATTATAAGATAAAAGTACAATTGCGTTGTGTGAAAAAAATACTTTTTTATAAATTAAAAATCACCTGCCCATTTATGGTTCCCAAGTTTCCTTTGAAACTATTGTTATTATTCAAGGCTTGTAAACTAGTATCATTGTTGAGTTTATTTAACAAGTTGGTAAAACCATATTCATAAAAAATCACTGCCCGAATGGTTTTACTTCCTGCAGAAATACCAAAATAAAAGTTTCCGCTCACTGGCGAAACATCAATAATTTGATTGGCTTTTAGCAAAGTTCCCTTGATTGTTTTTGTTTCATCTGACGAGGCAATTCCTAATTTCCCGTTTACTTGAAGTACAGGTCCAAAATCTATTGAAACATGATCTTGAACCACATTATAACTTAACAATAATCTAATTTGAACACCTTGAATACTGTATTTTATATTTTGGTTAAACGTAGATTCGAGCGAAAAATTATTAGCAAAAAACTGCATTCCATAAATCATGCTCCAGTTATTGTAATAATTTCCTCTTATAGAAAGACCTCCAGCAAAACCCATTTCGGGTTTGGCATTAAAATTATTGGTAAATAAAGTAGTTTGCGAAACTCCGGCAGATAATCCAATGCGATTTCCATCTCGATAACCGTTTTGAGCAAAACCTAACATCGATGACAGCAATAAAAGTAGTATTGTTTTTTTATTCATAAAAAGTCAACTTATAATTTGTAACAAACATACATATATTTCGTATAAACATCGTACTAACAATTTAATTTAAAAAATTATGCCTGTATTTTTAATCGTATTTCTGGTTTTAGGTTTTTTTGTTTTCTTTTCATCTTTTTTTACGGTAAAGCAACAAAGTGCTGTTGTTATTGAGCGTTTTGGAAAATTTACAAGCATTCGAAGTTCGGGGTTGCAACTTAAACTTCCTATAATCGATAGAATTGCTGGTCGAGTAAATTTAAGAATTCAACAACTGGATGTTATCATTGAAACAAAAACCAAAGACAACGTATTTATCAAAATGAAAGTTTCAGTTCAATTTAATGTTATTCAGGACAAAGTTTACGAAGCTTTTTACAAATTAGAATATCCTCATGATCAAATCACAGCCTACGTCTTTGATGTTGTGCGTGCCGAAGTTAATTTTGGATGATGTTTTCGAAAGAAAAGATGACATCGCCATAGGTGTAAAACGGGAATTAAACGAAGCCATGATGACGTATGGTTATGATATTATCAACACTTTGGTTACAGATATTGATCCTGATATTCAAGTTAAAAATGCTATGAATCGAATTAATGCTGCTGATAGAGAAAAAACGGCCGCCACTTTCGAAAGTGAAGCACAAAGAATTAGAATAGTTGCAAAAGCCAAGGCAGAAGCCGAAAGTAAAAAATTACAAGGACAAGGTATTGCCGATCAACGAAGAGAAATTGCCCGCGGATTGGTTGAAAGTGTAGAAGTGTTAAACAATGTGGGGATTAATTCTCAAGAAGCTTCGGCACTAATTGTCATTACACAACACTATGATACTTTGCAAGCTATTGGTGCTGATACCAATTCGAATTTAATTTTACTGCCGAATTCTCCTCAAGCTGCCAGCGATATGTTAAACAGCATGGTTACTAGTTTTACTGCTTCGAACATCATCGGTGAACAGATGAAAAGCCAACCAAAAAGAATTAAAAAATCTAAAGATACAACCGCTCTAGATTATAACCCATCAGACACTTCAAATCCAACAGGCGAAGTATAATTTTTTGATATAAAACATAACTTTTTTTGCTTTAACTTTTTGTAACGGATTTAGACAGATTAAACGGAATTAAATATTTTATAAATTACAAATCCATGTTAATCTTTAAAATTCGTTTAACCCGCCTATTAGCAGAAAGGTCTGTGGCAACAATAAGAATTTAGGTTGACGCTAATACTACTAGAATTTTCATAAGTCAAATATGATTTATTGCATAAAAAAAAGAGGCTTATTTGCCTCTTTTTCTGTTTAAAAACCAATTGATAGCATACGGAATCAACATCTTTAAAATGGTTCCAAATGTTCCTGATAAGTATTTATGATAAATATCGGCAACAAAAGTTAAGGATTTAGAGGGAATCAAACATTCTTTCGTTTTTTCAATACTTAAAACTATTTTTTGATAGTGAATCTCGCGTTCAAGATTTAAGATTTTTAAATCATGATCAATTTCAGCGTAGGATGAATATTTTTTTGTTTCCATAATTTAGTCCTCATTAAAAAATATTTCGGAGAATTTTTCCAATATTGGTCCTTCTACTATTTTGTCTTTTATCAAAAATAAAAGCAATGCCAACACCAAATAAACACTTGCGACACATAAAAATCCTAAAGGATAACTATGAAACACTTGGCCAAGGAATAAAGAACCAGCTACGGAAACAAATAGCAAAACAATGACCAAACAAATAGCAATCAGGAAAAATTTGAATGCTAAAGTGGTTGATTTCATCGCCACTTTAAAACCCCAAAGTTTATAGTAGGCAAGGCTCTTTTCTATATAAGCTTTGGTGTTTTCCTGAATATCTTCGGCATTTTGTTTGATTTCTTCTAGTGCCATTACTTCTGTAATTTAGCGTTTTGCTTTTTTAGCTCCGCTAGTTTTTCTTCCAAAAAAGTGATGGCTTCTTCTGCTTTATAACTCGAATTGGAAAGCAAGTCATCAATGGTGTTTATTAACTCGTCCTTTGATTTTGAAAATTTTTCTTTGGCTTCGCCTTCAAGCGAATTAAATTTAGTTTTAACCTCATCTTTCAAATCATCAAAACCATCTTTGATTTTTTGTCTAGTTCTTGAACCTTTATCGGGCGCAAATAAAACTCCCAATCCTAATCCAACTGCTGCTGCTGCCAAAAGGGCAATAAAACTATTATTTTTTGTTGCCATGATTTTTAAAATTTAATTGGTATAAAATTACGAAAATTTAACCTAATTATATATTAATTTTCTTTATTACTACAAAAACTTATTTTAAAGCGAAATACTGAAAGTTTACAAAAGGATTGAAACATGAAGTCATAAAACTTAAAAAAGAGTAAGGAAGGTAAAGTATGAATGCCAACTTAAATTGCCAAATATTATACTTTTTTTGCTTTTAATAGTTTAAGTTAATAATAACAAAATCCCACCGCCAAATGAGTTTTTATTTGTAAAATCTATTGTCGTTTTAAACATCTGTAATTACATCAAATCCTTTGAAGCTTCCAACAATTGCCAAACCAATTACATTTTTTGCTATTTTTTTATTTTTGAGTTTACCAGAAATTTGATTTAAAGTTGAGCCTGAACCAACGGCATCATCAATCAACAAAACATTTTTATAAGTTACATTTCCCCTTACTACAAAAGTGTTTTCGGCGTTTGAAATTCGTTCTTCCAATTTATTTAATGATTTTTGTGGCACTGGAATAATTCCACCTATTTTGATGATTCCAATTAGTGGTTTATTGATTTTTAACCCATTCATCAATACTTTCATTAACTGCGTTTCTCTTTTTATGGTTGGCGGAACATAAGCTATGGCATCAATTTTTAGAGTTTCGAGTAATCTATTTATTGGTTTTTTTATCTCGTCTATTAAAATACGCATCAACATTTTATTCTGACCTTGTTTTGCATAATGCAGTATGGTTCCCAACCGTGTTTTTCCAAATCTTTCGATAGCATAAAAATCAAGGTAATACAGTTCTTCTAAATTAATTTTATCGTATCCCTTGGTGTTTTTTAGTTTATCAATACCGCTTACTAACTTATTTTTATCAAAATAAACGTTATATCTATTTTTGGTATCTATATACTCATCTATGGTTTTTTTAAGGGGCAATTTTCTTTTTATGCACCAGTTTTCAAATGCTTCAAGACCTGTTAGCATTTTGCCCACTTCGGTAATCAATAGAAAATTTTGATTTAAAAATTCGATTTTACTGGACTCTATTTCTTCATAATTTGCTTTAGGGGTTAATGCCGTTTCTATTATTTTATATACCGTTTTGGGAGATTTACCAAATTTTTCGATAATGTTAGCTTCTAACAACTGATTCAATACCCGATGAACAAACTGTCTTGAAACAGAAATTTCATCAAGAATTTCATTTATTGAAAGCTCTTTTTGTTCTTTAAAAAGGGTGTATATTTTAGACTTTACGTTCATTATATTATTTTTTACAAAACAAATATAATAACTTTAGTTTACAGTTTACAGTAAAGTATAAACAAATAAACAACTTTAATGGATTTTTTTGTATTGCTTATTAACTCAATCTTATGCTAATCACTGCTTACTTTCGCCCAAGTATCTTTTAGTTCAACTGTTTTGTTGAAGACTATTTTTTCAGCTGATGAATCTTTATCAACACAAAAATAACCTAACCGTTGAAACTGAAATCGTTCTCCGTTTTTAGCAGTTGCCAAACTTGGTTCTAAATATCCAGTAATGACTCGCAACGAATTGGGATTAATATATTCTTTGAAATCAACGTCTTTATCACCATCGGGGTTTTCATGAGTAAAAAGACGGTCGTACAAGCGAACTTCGGCTTGAATCGCATGGTTGATAGCAACCCAATGAATTGTTCCTTTTACTTTTCGTTGCGAAGCTTCTGAACCGCTTCCGCTACGCGAATCTTCATCGTAAGTACAGTGAATTTCGTTTATAGTTCCATCGGCATCCTTTACGACGCTTTCACTTTTAATGATATATGCATTTTTCAAACGGACTTCTGTACCTAATGTTAATCGGAAAAACTTCTTGTTGGCTTCTTCCTGAAAATCTTCTCTTTCGATATATAATTCTTTTGAAAAGGGAACCTTTCTAAAACCTAAACTTTCATCTTCTTGACTGTTTTCGGCTTCTAAAATTTCTTCTTTTCCTTCAGGATAATTTGTAATAACCAACTTCACAGGATTTAAAACGGCCATCACTCTTGGTGCTGTTTTGTTTAGATCTTCGCGAACGCAAAACTCTAGTAAAGAAACATCAATTAAATTTGTGCGCTTTGCAATACCAATGGTATTAGCAAAATTTCTGATTGCCATCGGCGAATAACCGCGTCTTCTCATTCCAGAAATCGTGCTCATTCTAGGATCATCCCACGAAGTAACGTGTTTTTCTTCTACCAATTGTAAAAGTTTTCTTTTTGAAACAACTGTGTGAGATAAATTTCTTCGTGCAAATTCTCTTTGCTTAGGACGCACTTTGGTACTATCATAAATTTGGTTCAAAAACCAATCGTATAATTCGCGATGTGGCAAAAATTCTAACGTGCAAAAGGAATGTGAAATTTGTTCCAAATAATCGCTTTCTCCATGCGCCCAATCGTACATTGGATAAATGCACCAATCATTCCCGGTTCTGTGATGATGTGCATGCAGGATTCTATACATAATTGGGTCACGCATCAACATATTGTTGGCGCCCATGCTTATTTTGGCACGAAGAATATGCGTTCCGTTTGGAAACTCTCCGTTTTTCATTCTAGTAAACAAATCTAAATTTTCTTCTACCGAGCGGTTTCTATAAGGAGAATCATTTCCAGGAGTTGTTGGTGTTCCTTTTTGGATTGCCATTTCTTCAGACGATTGACTATCAACATAGGCTTTTCCGTTTTTAATAAATTCAATAGCCCACTCGTACAGTTTTTGAAAATAATCAGAAGCATAACACTCGTTCGTCCATGTAAAACCAAGCCATTCAATATCTCGTTTTATAGCGTCAACAAATTCTTGCTCCTCTTTTGCAGGATTGGTATCGTCGAATCTTAAATTTACTGGCGCTTGATAATCATTTCCTAAACCAAAATTTAAACAAATCGCACTGGCATGACCCACATGTAAATACCCATTAGGTTCTGGCGGAAAACGAAAATGCAATTTGTCATTTGGGAAACCATTTTTCAAATCTTCTTCTATAATTTGTTCAATGAAATTGAGGGGCTTCTCTTGTGTAGACATTATTTTTGTAATTTTAGCAAAGATATATTTAATTAGTCAATTTGAAAATTTGAAAATTTGAAAATTGGCACGAAATCAAATTATGGGTACTATTAAGTTACAAAATGTCAGGACTTTTTCTTTTCACGGCTGCCTTAAGGAAGAAGCTCTAATTGGTTCGGATTACAGGGTAGATTTAGAAATCAAAACCGATTTCCGAAAATCTTCAACTTCAGATGAGTTAAAGGATACTGTAGATTATGTGCTTTTAAACAAAATTGTTGTGGAAGAAATGGCGATTCGTTCCAATTTAATAGAGCATGTGGCACACCGAATTATTGCCAGAATTTTTAAGGAAATTCCAGCTATATCTAGAATTATTTTAGCTGTTTCTAAACTCAATCCTCCTATTGGTGGTGATGTAAAAGCGGTTACTATTGAAATGGAAGAATTTAGAAGTTAAGTTCGATTTACAATGTGGGAAGTACGAAGAGAGAAAAGAAAACTTTTTTGCTTTTGTCTTTTGCCTTTTAACTTTTTTAGTATATTTGCGCACCAACGGCATCGTGGCCGAGCGGCTAGGCACCGGTCTGCAAAACCGTTTACTCCGGTTCGAATCCGGACGATGCCTCTAAAACCTTCAAGTAAACTTGGAGGTTTTTTTTATTGGTGAATTTTTAAGAAAATTTAATTAAAGTTATGTTCGAATCCGGTAATTAATCTTCGAATATGTTTGGAAGATTTCCAACGTGCCTTCTATTCCGCTATTTTTTCATAATATTCTTCAAGATCATCGTCAATATGAATTTTAGGATCTCCAAAATACATTACTCTATCTACATAGCTATCTAATTTGCCTATATTATCCTGTTTTAATTCAATGCTCATATTCATTCTTTTAAATTTCAATTTGTACAATCCTTTACCATATTTGTTACTGTTGTATCGGTAGCCTTGTAAAATTTTTATCGTATCGTGTCTATTATGGTTATTAACATAAGTGCCTGTCATTTGTTCTTTTGTAAAACAATTATTGTAGAAAATTAGTCCAATGAATATGTATACTAAAAGTGTAAGTATAATTTTCTTCATTTTGTTTGATGGGGTATGACCCAATTTTAATTTGCGTTATTTATCATGCTAATACGCGAAATTTGTTTTCTCCTCTAAAATAGAAGTTTTTCGTGAGCTTATTGGAGATTTAGTTTACCTGCGGTTTCAGCGCATTGATGCTAACTAATTGATTGTTCTTACTTTTCTTTTTCTAACTTTTCGAACGCTTTGTTCACAATTTTATGCTCTTTTGAAAACCAACCTTGACTCAAAAGAAATACTCCCGAAGCCATTAAAACAACACTTATAAATTTTTTTATCAATCTAATATTTTTAGGGTTTAGTTGGTTTCGTAGTTGCTTTGCGAGTAATATTTTAAAGATATCAATAATAAAATAAGTAGTCACCATTGTGATTAAAAAAGTAAACATTCGTGTTGGATTCAGTTCCATTTTAGGACCAATGGTTATTAAAATTACGAGCCAGTATCCTAATACTCCAACGTTGATAAAATTGAGGAAAAATCCTTTTACGAATAAGGAAAAATAATTGTTTTGGGCTAGCTCCGCCGGATCTTCTTCGTCGATGCCTTTTTTGTTTTCTTTTTTATTTTTTACAAACGATATAATGCCGTAAGTAAACATCACTAATCCGCCAAAAATAAACAGAGCTGGATCGTCTTTAATGCTTTGTATTAAACGATAACTACTGAAATAAGCAATTAGGATAAAAATGATGTCTGCCAAAACTACTCCTAAATCAAATGATATGGCTGCCCTAAATCCTTTGACTACACTTGTTTCCAGTAGTACAAAGAATACTGGACCAATCATAATACTTAAAATAAATCCGGGAAAAATGGCTGATAGAATATCCTTGAGAAAAATCATGCTTGAAATTTTGACACTGCAATTTAGAACTAAATTTTAATAATATCAATTATTTCTACTTTGCTTCCTTAATGGTTCCCCCAGCTACAACCTTTTGGTTAAATTGTTTTGGTTTCCCATAAACAGTGATGTTTCCACCTGCTCTTACTTTTGCATCTACTATTTCTTTAGCAAAAACATCAGCTTCACCACCGGCATTGCAGGCTACAGTGGTTACTTTTGTTTCAAGTTTTTCTGCTTCATAAATTCCACCAGAATTGACCAATACATCTTGAATATCAGCGTTTCCTTCTAATGAAACTTTAGAGCCATTCGCAGTTCTAACATTCAATTTTTCTACATCTAAAATCAATTTTACCGTAGAACCTTCTTTAGCAATAATCTCAAAAGATGCTGCTTTAATTTTATCACCACAAGCAATTCTTGAACCTTCGTTAGCTTCGACTGCAGTTAGTTTTTTATAATAAACCGTCACGGAAATATGGTCACCATCTAACATTTTAAGCAATGGCATTCTGATTTTTAATTCGCCATTTTTATTGATTAATTCTACTTCATCAGCTTCTTTCCCATCAATAATAACCTTATTTTCAGTAGATGCTAGTAATAAAACTTCGATTCGGTCAAAAGAAGTTACTTTAGTAAAATCACCCACATTTTTTTCTACTTGCCCAAATGTGATTGAACTAAATACTAAAAAACTCAAAACTAATTTTTTCATGATTATATATTTGAATGAAATTCTTCGTCTGCGCTCGGAATGACAATATGTTATTATTCTTTTCTTCTTATAAAATGGAAATCCAATTGTTTTTTAACTAAATCGGCTGTTTTTACTTTTACAAAAACTTCATCACCCAACTGCAAAATACTTTTTGAAACCTGTCCAACTAAAGCATATTGTTTTTCATCAAATACATAATAATCTTCTTTGATTTCTCGGATTCTAACCATTCCTTCGCATTTGTTTTCTATGATTTCCACGTAAATTCCCCATTCGGTAACACCCGAAATAACGCCAAGAAACTCCTGATCTTTGTGATCTTGCATGTATTTTACCTGCATGTATTTTACAGAATCTCTTTCGGCCTGTGCAGCTAGCCCTTCCATATTGCTGGAATGTGCACATTTTTCTTCATAGATATCGGCATCAACAGATTTTCCTCCATCTAAATAATATTGCAACAATCGGTGCGCCATCACATCGGGATAACGACGAATTGGCGACGTAAAATGACCATAATAATCAAATGCCAATCCGTAATGCCCAATGTTTTCAGTAGAATATTTGGCTTTGCTCATGCTTCGAATCGTCAAGGTATCAACTAGATTTTGCTCTTTTCTTCCATTAACGTCATTCAGTAATTTATTCAACGATTTTGAAATATCGTGTTTAGATTTCATATTTATCGAATAGCCAAATTTTGAAATTACCGTTTGAAGATTAATCAATTTATCCTCATTAGGTTCATCGTGAATACGATAAATAAAAGTTTTCTTCTGTTTACCAATGAATTCCGCCACTTTTTTGTTGGCTAAAAGCATGAATTCTTCAATCAGATGATTGGCATCTTTAGATACTTTAAAGAAAACACCAACTGGTTCTGCATTTTCATCCAAATTGAATTTTACTTCTACTTTATCAAAGGATATTGCGCCATCAGCCATTCTTTTTCGGCGAAGAATTTTAGCTAATTCATCTTGTTTTAATGTCGCAGCGACTATTTCTGCCGAAACTTTAAATTCCTTTGCTGTTAAAGAAATCTCTGCCGGAATTGTACCTGATTTAGTCTCAATAATACGCTGCGCTTCTTCATAGGAAAAACGTTGGTCCGAATAAATTATTGTTCTTCCAAACCAGGAATCTAAAACTTCTGCTTTTGCATTCAATTGAAATATAGCTGAAAAGGTATATTTTTCCTCATGCGGACGAAGCGAACAGGCAAAGTTTGATAATACTTCGGGCAACATCGGAACAACTCTATCAACCAAATAAACTGAAGTTGCGCGTTTATAAGCTTCGTCATCAAGTATGGTTCCTTCTTGTAAATAATGCGAAACATCGGCAATATGAACACCTATTTCATAATTTTCGTTTTCTAAAACCTGAAACGACAACGCATCATCAAAATCCTTCGCATCTTTTGGATCAATCGTAAATGTCAACACTTTTCGCATATCGCGACGTTTATCAATTTCTTTTTGAGTTATAGAAGTATCTATTTTATTAGCATACGCTTCTACTTCTATCGGGAAATCATACGGTAAACCATATTCAGCTAAAATGGCGTGTATTTCGGTATTGTGTTCTCCAGGTTTTCCAAGAACTTTGATTACCGAACCAAAAGGCGAATCGGCTTTTGCAGGCCAATCTTCAAGAGTTACCAAAACAACATCACCATGTTCGGCATCAGCAAGTTTGTTTTTCGGGATAAAAATATCAGTGTACATTTTGGCATTTGCCGTAGTGACAAACCCAAAATTCTTTTGAATATCAACCACACCAACGAATTCCGTTTTATGTCTTTCGATGATTTCGATAACTTCAGCTTCTGGTTTTCTAGAGCTTCGTCTATTATAAACATAGGCTTTCACTTTGTCTTTATCTAATGCGTGATTGAGGTTTATAAACGGAATAAATACATCATTTTCTAATGCATCACAAACAAAATAGCCCGATTTTCTAGAAGTCATATCAACAATTCCTTCATAATATTGTTGACTAGAAGCTTTAACTAAATAGGTTCCGGGTTCGGGTTCGATGATTAACTTTTGTGCTGCCAGTATTTTTAAATCTTTGATTATTTCGTTTCTGCTTTTGGTATCATCCAATTCTAAAATAGCAGCAATTTGTTTGTAGTTAAAGGGTTTATTGGCGTTTTTTGATAGTATCTTAAATATCTTTTCGGAGAAAGTCTTTTCATTTTTTCCGAACTTTTTTGGTTTCTTACTCATTTTGAATTTTAAATTAATGCTGAAAATTACGAAATAGTTATGAGTTACATGTTGTGATTTTTAATATAAATCTAACCTTAACTATTTTTTTAAATAAATTAAATCTTAAAAAAAAGAATGTTATCAACACATATTAAAAAATAATATTTAAAAAGATAATTTAATATAAATTTATGATGGTTATTATAACATGTTCATTTGTACAATAACTTTAGTCTTTAAAACCAGATTTGTGAGATAACTTTTTTTATACTTATTTATCAACATAGTTTTTATAATTTAAAACGTTCATTTTTAACCTTTTTTTAGTTTTAGTTAACAGTTGTTCACAACTTAAAAAAAGCATTTTTTGTAGATAACTTTGGTTGTTGATTTTGTTTAAAAAAGTCACTTTCGTATTGATAACTTTTCTAAAAATTAGTCAAACTAAGTTTGTTTTATTTAACTTGATTTTGCATTACAATTTTAAATTATGCAAACAAGAAATAGTTCTGAAATTCTATCTCAAGTTGTTAACAATTGATGTTAATTTAAGGTTAACTGAAAATCAACGAATTGCGAAATTCAATTAACAATTCATAATTTTAACATTTAAAATAGCATTAACATAAATATTTTCAAACAATTATAAAAATTTATCAAATAAGCAAAAACCTTGTCAATTAAAAGCCAAACACTTATGATAAACTAAAAATACAACCAATACTTTACGTAAATTTGCGAAACCACATACACAGCATATTATGAAAATAGCCATTGGGAATGATCACGCCGGACCAGATTATAAGACAGCTATAGTTGCTTTTTTAGAACAAAAAGGACACGAAATTTTGAACCATGGAACCAATACTTTTGATAGTGTAGATTATCCCGATTTTGGTCATCAGGTAGCATTAGACGTTGAAACTGGAAAAGTAGATTTCGGAATTGTAATTTGTGGTTCTGGAAACGGAATAAACATGACTGTAAACAAACATCAAGGAATCCGGGCAGCTTTATGCTGGACAAAAGAAATTGCTGTTCTAGCGCGCCAACATAACAACGCCAACATTATAAGTATTCCGGCACGATATACTTCCATACAGCAAGCGGTTGAAATGGTAGATACCTTTTTAAATACGTCATTCGAAGCCGGAAGACACGCTAATCGAGTGAATAAAATTGGCTGGCAATAAAATGGAACACAACCACAACCACGTTCATATTCATATTCACAAACATGAAGTCGAAGGAAAAAATTTAGTGTATTCAATTCTTTTAAACTTACTGATTACCATTGCGCAAATCGTGGGCGGAATTATATCAGGAAGTTTGGCTTTAATTTCGGATGCACTTCACAATTTTTCTGATGTGCTTTCGTTGTCCTTTAGTCTTTTAGCACACAAATTGTCAAGAAGAAAAGCTTCTCTAAACAATACGTTTGGATATAAACGTGCCGAACTCATAGCTGCTTTTATAAATGCCATCACGCTAATTGTTGTGGCATTATTTTTAATCTATGAAGCGTCTACACGATTATTTCATCCAACACCCATTCAGTCAACTTTAGTTATTTGGTTGGCACTTTTGGGAATTGTTGTCAACGGAGGTTCGGTTTTATTACTAAAAAAAGATTCGGAACACAACTTGAACATGAAATCGGCTTACATCCATTTATTGACCGATATGATGGCTTCGGTGGCTGTTTTAATTGGTGGCTTACTAATGAAGTTCTATGGTTGGTTTTGGGTCGATAGCTTGATGACTTTGTTAATTGCGGTCTATTTAATTTACGTGAGTTATGATTTAATTAAATCGTCCACTAAAATGCTGATGCTTTTCACGCCAAAGCATATTGATATCAAAGAAATTGTTCGCGAAGTGCATAAAATAAAAGGCATTAACAAACTACATCACATTCATGTTTGGCATCTCAATGAAGAAGAATTGCATCTCGAAGCGCATCTTGATTGTTCAGACGATATTAAAATGAGCGAATTCAATGTCTTACTGCATAATGTAGAAATGGTTTTATTCGAAAAATTCAACATCAACCACATTAATATTCAACCCGAATTTAAGAAAGAAGATCCAAAAGATTTCATCGTTCAAGATTAAGAAATACTCAAAAAACACTTTGCAGACTTTGCGAAATCCTTTGCGAACTTTGTGGTTAAAATATCAAAATGACCAACATACAATTCATTCAAACCCAAGTTACGGCTGCGCCAAAAAGCATTGAAACCACTTTAAAATTACTTTCCGAAGACTGCAGCATTCCATTTATTTCGCGTTATCGGAAAGACCAAACCGGTAACTTGGACGAAGTTGTAATTGAAACGATTGCCAAACTTTCCAAACAGTACGATGAAATCTTAAAACGAAAAGGAAGCATCTTAAAAACCATCGAGGAACAAGGTCAGCTTACACCCGAATTAACCAAAAAAATAAAGGAAAGTTTCGATTTACAGGAAATAGAAGATTTGTATTTGCCGTATAAAAAAAAGAAAAAAACGCGAGCTGACATTGCTCGTCAAAATGGTTTAGAACCTTTAGCAAAAGTCATATTTGCACAAGGAAAAGACGATGTCGATTTCATTTCCACTCAATATATTAATGACAAAGTCAAAAATGAAGATGAAGCTTTGCAAGGCGCAAGAGATATTATTGCCGAATGGATAAACGAGAATATTTACATCCGAAAAAATCTGCGGCGCATGTTTCAGCGCAAAGCTATTGTAGAAACCAAGGTAGTTAAGAAAAGAGAAAACGAAGAAGACGCACAAAAATTCAAGCAATATTTCGATTGGGCTGAACCGATATCAAAAGCACCATCACACAGATTATTGGCGATGCTGCGGGCCGATGCTGAAGGTTTCGTCAAACTTACTATTGATTTCAAAAAAGAAGAAGCGTTAGATTTTATCGAAAACGAAATCATTAAAGCCAATAATGACACCACCGAACATATCGAATTAGCCATAAAAGACAGCTACAAAAGATTGCTCGAACCAGCAATTTCTAACCAAACGCTACAAGACGCTAAAGCCAAGGCCGACACGAAAGCTATTGCTGTTTTTGCAGAAAATTTAAGTCAGCTTTTATTGGCACCACCATTGGGTGAAAAACGCATTTTGGCTATCGACCCCGGATTTAGAAGTGGATGCAAAATAGTTTGCCTTGATGAAAAAGGCGATTTGTTATACAACGAAACCATTTATCCGCATCAGCCACAAAATGAAAGCGCGATGGCAATGAAAAAAATTCGTTCCTTGGTTAATTCGTATAATATTGAAGCCATATCTATTGGCAACGGAACAGCCAGTCGGGAAACCGAATTCTTCATCAAGAAAATTGCTTTTGATAAGCCTGTTCAGGTTTTTGTGGTTTCGGAAGCTGGTGCATCGGTTTATTCTGCGAGTAAAATTGCGCGTGAGGAATTTCCAAAGTATGATGTAACCGTTCGGGGTTCGGTTTCTATCGGACGACGACTTTTAGACCCGTTGGCTGAACTCGTTAAAATTGACCCAAAATCAATTGGAGTTGGACAATACCAACATGACGTTGATCAAACTAAACTCAAAGAAGAACTAGATACCGTGGTAGCTCGTTGCGTGAACTCTGTTGGTATAAACATCAATACCGCCAGTAAATCGCTGTTGAGTTATGTATCGGGAATTGGTGAAAAAATGGCCGAAAACATTGTGACTTTCCGTTCTGAAAACGAACCGTTTGAAGACCGAAAACAACTTAAAAAAGTACCGCGGTTAGGCGATAAAGCGTATCAACAAGCAGCAGCTTTTATCCGTATCAAAGGCGGAAAAAACCCGTTGGATAATTCAGCGGTGCATCCGGAAGCGTATCCAATAGTAGAAAAAATGGCAAAGGATTTAGGTTTAAAAACCAATGATTTGATTGCCAATAAAGAAAAAATTTCCCAGTTAAAGTTAGAAAATTACTTATCGCCCGAAATAGGAATTTTGGCTTTAAAAGATATTGTGAAAGAACTTGAAAAACCGGGACTCGACCCAAGAAAGGCAGCAAAAGTTTTCGAATTTGACCCAACTGTTACCGCTTTAAAAAATGTACGAACGGGAATGATTTTACCCGGAATTGTCAATAACATCACTGCGTTTGGATGCTTTGTAGATATTGGCATCAAAGAAAGCGGACTAGTGCATATTTCTCAATTAAAAGAAGGTTTTGTTTCGGATGTAAATGAAGTGGTAAAGTTGCACCAACATGTTCAGGTAAAAGTGGTTGAGGTTGATGAGGAACGAAAGCGAATTCAGTTAACGATGGTTTTTTAGATACTCGCTTTTAGTAATTTTTTTAAGTAGTTATGTAATTTAATCTACTGTGTATGTTATCTAATGTACTATATATGTTATTTAATCTACTGTAAATGTTATTTAATTTAAAGTGTGTGTCACTTAATCTATTATAATTGTAATATAATCTGGTTTAATAGTCAAAAATTGTTGGTAAAAATGCTGTAAAGCATTATAAAATATGATAATGAGAGAAGTTTAGCTTGAAGATTTATCTTTTTAAAATCCAGGAGCTCATTTTATCTAAAACTTGTGGTGCAATGGTTTGCTCTATTTGTCCGTATTCTTCAACAGAACCTGTTTTGGCTTCTTGAAAAAGGTGGTTCAAGTTAGGGAATTCTACAATTTCAAATTGGTTGTTTTTTGCTTTTTCTAATGCTTTTTTGATTCCGGCTAGATTTTCTTTTGAAAGAACTTGTAAATCTTTTGCGCCATTGATTGCAAGTACTGGAATTTTTAATTTGCTCCAATAATCTGCGGGATTTATCTTTAGGAAATAAGCAAACCACGGAATGGCTACTTTTTGGCTTTCTTGTTCTGCGGTTTTTTCAATTTCCGTTGCATTGGGGCGTTGTTCTTGAGGTAATATTTGCATTTCTTCGCTAATCATTTTTTTGACTTCGCTTTTTAAATCATTTCCGTTGTAGTTTTTAATAAGCGCATAAAGTTTTTTGTTTGTATCCGAACTCGATTTTAATTGATCATCGGAAGCACCTGCTGCTTTTGCTATAGCGTTGGTTTGCAGTATTAGTAATTCATCGGACGGGATGCCAGGACCTGCCATTGCGATTATAAATTTTACTTTTGTGTTTTGTGTTGCTACCATTGGTGCTATAATTCCACCTTCGCTGTGACCAATTAAACCAATATTTGTGAACCCTTTTTGGACTAAAAATGCTACAGCAGCATTGGTATCGCCAGCAAAATTTTGAGTAGTCACATTTTGAGTAAGACCATTGGAACCGCCGGTACCTCTATCATCAACTCGAAGAACGCCAATTCCTTTTTTGGTAAAATCATCGGCAATCACCCAAAAAGATTTGTGTCCAAATAGTGCACAATCTCTGTTTTGTTGGCCTGATCCTGAAATTAAAACCACTACAGGAAAATCTTTTTTGTTGGCAGGGGTAGTCAACGTTCCTGCTAATGTATTTTTGTCCGTAGGATTTATAAAAGTTACGTCTTCTATTTTGTAATTAAAGGGCTGTTGCGGTGTTTGTGGTCTTTTTAGAACAGCTTCACCTTCTTTTTTTCGAGTTAAAGTAAGCGGCAAACTCATTTGACCTTGAGTGAAAGTGCCTTCAATCTTATTGTCTTTTAAAATCCCTTTGAATTGAAGTTGCATGTTTGCAAGACTCACTATTAGCTCGTTTTTTTCAAATGTTGTTTTGGTTACTGGAATGTCTTTTGCACCTTGCATAGGGCTATCCATAGTTGCAACAAATTCATTTCCGTTTGGTTTTATATTAAAAATTAACGGGAGTTTTGTGCCTTGAACATCCAAGTCACCTTTCCAAGAACCAATAATTTCTTGACTGGATAGTATCATAAAATTGAATAGTAAAAAAATACTACTTACTAAATATTTCATTTGTTAGCGATTTAAAATTATTATTTTGATGCCATTTTAATGGTAATCATTTTAATTCAAAAGTAGTAAAAATAGGCACTCTTTGAAAAGAAATTTATTTTACCGAAATTTATAAAAATAGCTACCTTTGTTTTAGTGAAAAAAGAAATAACCATAAACGACTTTTCGCCGCAACTTTTTTGGGATGTGGATGTTGATTTATTTGATTTTGAAAAATACAAATATTTTTATTGAGGCGTTCATTTATTTACTTATTATAATGTCTTGATATAAAACTTTTTGAGTATTCATCATTCTGTTAATTAGTAGGTCAAAAATATTTTCTTTGTAAATTGACCGATTAATTCGATAACTAAATTCATCTAAA